>JBGTGN010000001.1:0-25450 GCA_041746715.1 Pirellulales bacterium
GAGCTTGGCGGCATGACGCGGGTTCGCGGGTTTACCCAAGACGATGCCCACATCTTCTGTATGCCAGAGCAGGTGGAAGCGGAGGTCGAAGGCTGCATCGACTTCACACTCAAGGTCTTGGAGAGCCTGGCGTTTGAGAACTTTCGCGTGCGGCTGGGATTCCGTGATCCGTCGAGCGATAAGTACGTCGGGCCGCCGGAGCGGTGGGACGAGGCCGAAGCGGCGATTGAGCGCGTCGCACGGAGAATGAATCTTCCTGGCTGCGAGCCCGAGCCTGGGGAGGCAGCCTTCTACGGACCAAAAATCGATTTCGTGGTGAACGACTCGCTTGGCCGTGAGTGGCAGCTTGGCACGGTACAGCTTGACTACAACCTGCCGAGCGCCGAGCGTTTTGATCTCGAATACATCGGCGCCGACAACGCCAAGCATCGCCCCGTGATGATCCACCGGGCACCGCTTGGGAGCATGGAGCGGTTTGTGGGCGTGCTCATCGAGCACTTTGCGGGCGCGTTTCCGCTCTGGCTCGCGCCCGAGCAGGTCCGCGTGATCCCAGTGAGCGAGAAGTCGGCGGCGTATGCCGAAGCGGTCAAGGCACGGCTCGAAGCAGCAGGGCTGCGGACGGGCATCGACCTTGCCCCTGAAAAACTCGGGGCCAAGATCCGCACGGCGCAGATTGAGATGATCCCGTTCATGGCCGTCTGCGGTCCGCGGGACGAAGCTGCCGGCACGATCAGCCTCCGAGATCGTCTCGATGGTGACTTAGGCGCGATGAGTCTCGATGCCGCGATCGAAAGGCTCCGTGATGAGAACGCCCGCCGGGCTGTGAAGCACAAGCCAAAGCCGCTGGCGATGGTGAGTGAGCCGGCTGCTGAGGACGACGGCTACTGACGGGTCGGCTGTCCGCGGAGCAACACGCTTTCTTTCGGGGAGAAGGAAAGCCGTGTCGGCCCGTGATCATGGCCGTCCCTTCCGGCACGGCATGGGGGACTGTATTCTCCTCGCGACGCGGAAGTGTTGCCCGGCTGAGGTGGATCGGGTGACGACTCCGCGACTTCGAGGGCGGAACTCATGGGCGGATGTGCGCAGACAGGGGCGGCGGTGTTTTCGGGCAGGATCGCCAGGCGGATGACGATGGCACTCACCGGTGTGCTTGTCTCGCTTTCCAGTGTGACGGCGCTTGCCGAAGAGTCGTCGGGAATCAATGGGGCTGACACGGCATGGATGATTGTTGCCACGGCGCTCGTCCTCTTCATGACGCTGCCGGGCCTTGCGCTCTTCTACGGCGGCCTCGTTCGCTCAAAGAACGTCCTGTCTCTCTTCGTGCAGTGCTTCGCGATCGCCGGGGTGATGACGCTCCTCTGGGTCGCCTATGGCTACAGTCTCGCCTTCGGCAACGGTGGTGAGTATCAGTGGGCGATTGGCAACCTCGATAAGGCGTTTCTCCGTGGCGTCACATTGGACGCCGTGAGCGGCACAATCCCCGAGTCGCTCTTCGCTGCGTTTCAGATGACGTTTGCCATCATCACACCGGCGCTTATTGTGGGTGCCTTTGCGGAACGGATGCGATTCAAGGGGATGCTCCTGTTTTGCATTCTGTGGTTTACACTCTCGTACCTGCCGATCTGCCACATGGCCTGGGCCGGTGAGGGATCGCTCTTTCACGGCTGGGGGGTGCTCGACTTCGCTGGCGGCACGGTCGTGCATGTGAACGCCGGTATCGCAGGCCTCGTGGCGTGCATCATGCTCGGCCGTCGCAGTGGCTACCCGAAGGAAGTGATGCGTCCGCACAACCTTCCCTTTGCCGTCATGGGGGCTGGCATGCTGTGGGTGGGCTGGTTCGGGTTCAACGCTGGGAGCGAGCTGGCCGCTGACGGCAGGGCTGCCATGGCGCTGCTGGTGACACATATTGCGGCGGCGACGGCTACGGTCGTTTGGATGCTGATCGAGATGATTGCCCACGGGAAGGTGTCAGCGCTCGGCGTCGCAACGGGAGCCGTCGCGGGTCTCGTCGCCATCACGCCCGCGAGTGGCACCGCTGGACCGCTCGGTGCGATCGCGATTGGTGCCGCTTCGGCGGTCGCGGGCTACTACTTCGCGACGAGTGTCAAACACCGCTTCGGTTACGACGACACGCTCGATGTGTTCGGCGTGCACGGTGTCGGCGGCATCGTGGGCGCGCTCCTTACCGGTGTTTTTGTAGCGAGTGAGTTTGGTGGCAAGGGCTTCGAAGAGGGGATGACGATGAGCACCCAGGTATGGGCACAGGCCAAGAGTGTGCTCGTGACGATCGCCTGGAGTGGTGTTGTTTCCGTCGTTGTGTTCTTCATCGTCGACAAGCTCGTCGGCATGCGAGTGCCGATCGAAATCGAGCGAGGCGGTCTCGACCTGGCCGAGCATCAGGAGCAGGCCTACGAGATCGTGTAGTTTTCTGGCGGCCAGTGTCATGCCACGGTTTGTGTTGCTTGAGCATGTGGGGCATCCGGAGGATCCGGCTGGGCTGCACTACGACCTTTTGCTTGAAGACGGCGAGACATGCCGGACATGGCGGTTGGCAACGATTCCTGCGGCCGGCGGGAATACCGTTGCGGCAGAGGCTTTGCCGCCACATCGCCTGGATTGGCTCGATATCGAGGCGGCCGAGGTCTCCGGGGGCCGCGGCTTTGCTCGGCGGATCGATTCCGGAACCTACGATATGACCGAGGGGACCGAACGCGGCGTGCTCGATGTGATCGTTTCGGGAACACTGCTCTCCGGACGTATCATGGGTGATTCTCCCGGAGGAAAAAATTCATGAAGCCGCGTGAAGTGCTCGCGATGTGTCGCGAGAAAGAGGTCAAGGCTGTCGATCTGAGGTTCGCCGATTTTTTCGGAGCCTGGCAGCACTTCACGATACCCGTCGGCAAGCTCGAAGAAGAGACCTTTAGCGACGGCCTCGGCTTTGACGGCTCAAGCATCCGCGGCTGGCAATCAATCAATGAGAGCGACATGCTCCTCGTGCCGATGCCCGACACCGCCTTCGTCGATCCTTTTGCCGCGACCCCCACGCTCGCAATGATCTGCGAAGTTCAGGATCCCATTACCCGCGAGGACTACTCCCGCGATCCGCGAAACGTGGCCCGCAAAGCCGTCAACTACCTCAAGAGCACTGGGATCGCCGACACCTGTTTCATCGGGGCCGAAGCCGAGTTTTTTGTTTTCGACAACGTGCGGTTTGACCAAAATGCGCACGAGGCCTTCTACCACATCGATTCGTCGGAGGCCGAGTGGAATCGCGGCCGCGGCGACCGGCCGAATCTTGGCTACACGCTGCGTCACAAGGAGGGCTACTTTCCATGCCCGCCGTCCGACCAGCTCATGGATGTCCGCACCGAGATGATGCAGACGATGATCGGCTGCGGGATCGATGTTGAATGCCAGCACCACGAGGTGGCCACCGCGGGCCAGTGCGAGATCGACATGCGATACCAGGATCTCGTCCGCATGGCCGATCAGATGTGTCTCTATAAATACATCGTGCGAAACGTGGCCCGCCGGCATGGGAAGACGGCCACGTTCATGCCGAAGCCGATCTGCGGCGACAACGGCTCCGGCATGCACACGCATATTTCGCTCTGGAAGGAAGGGCATCCGCTCTTCGCTGGCACGGGCTACGCGGGGCTTTCGGAGACGGGCCTCTATGCGATTGGTGGAATCTTGCGACACGCCCCGGCGCTGCTTGCCTTCACGAATCCCACGACGAATAGCTACAAGCGGCTCGTGCCCGGCTACGAGGCCCCGGTGAACCTTGCCTACTCGCAGCGAAACCGCTCAGCGGCCTGCCGCATCCCGATGTATTCCGCGAGCCCGAAAACGAAGCGGGTGGAGTTTCGGTGCCCCGATCCGACGAGCAATCCCTACCTTGCCTTTTCGGCGATCCTCTTGGCGGCGATCGACGGCATCCAAAACAAGATCCATCCGGGCGACCCGCTCGACCGAGACATCTACGATATGCCGCCGGAGGAACTGGCGGACGTGGCCAAGGCGCCAGCGTCGCTCGCCGAAGCATGCGACGCACTGGCTGCCGACGCTGGGTTCCTGCTGCGTGGCGACGTCTTTACCGAGGACGTCCTTGCGACGTGGCTCAAGTGGAAGCGCGACCGTGAGGTAGCCCCGATGCGGCTGCGGCCACACCCCTACGAGTTCTGTCTCTACTACGACGCATGAGTGGCCATCGCGGGCCGATGCTGCCGGTGACGATTGCTTACAGGGTTGTTATCTATGGGTCGCCGGTTGTCTTGTGACCGTGACTGGCTGTATTCTCGCCGGGCGGGGAGGGGCTGAGTCGAGCGATCGCCATTGATGCTCATTCATGGTGGCGCAGCGAGGGCGAGGCCCTGCTCGGGAACTGAAACCTTTCTGACCTTCTTGTCTTGGGAGGATCGAGCCATGGCACGTGATCGCCGCCGCGCTTCTGCCTATCGTCGCACCCGCCTTCGAGTCGAGTCGCTCGAGAGGCGCATGATGCTCGCCGCGGACCTTCTCAGCGGCGCATCGATCCACGAGCTTCTCTGGAACGGTGAGCACGTGACGGCCGCAGCCGATGCATGGATCGTGACGACCCATGCCGGGGCCGGGACGCCGAGTGTTCGCGACGGGTGGACGCTGTCGTCCCTCGGTGGAGGTTCTTTCTCGGTGCGAGCACCGGCCGCCTCGGTTACCGACGTCACCGCCTGGGCGTCATCCACACTCATCATCCGATCCCTTGAGCCCGATCGCATCATCACCTCCGCAGCACTCCCCAATGACCCGTCCTTCTCCACGCTTTGGGGTCTCCACAACACCGGTCAGACGGGCGGCGTGGCTGACGCCGATATCGATGCAGCCGAGGCGTGGAACACGACGACCGGATCGCGTTCGGTTGTGGTCGGCGTCGTTGATACGGGGATTGACTACCGGCATACGGACCTCGCGGCCAACATGTGGCGAAACCCCGGTGAGGTCGCGGGCGACGGAATTGACAATGATGGCAACGGGTTTGTCGATGACGTTTATGGCTGGGATTTTGCCAACAACGACGCCGACCCGTTCGACGACGAGGGGCATGGCACCCACGTCGCTGGCACGATCGGCGCCGTCGGCAACAACGGAGTTGGTGTCGCTGGCGTGAACTGGCAGGTGTCGCTCATGGCGCTGAAGTTTCTCGGTGCTGACGGCAGCGGCACGACGAGCGCTGCGGTGGCCGCCCTCAACTACGCCACGATGATGCGGCAGACCCGTGACGTGAATGTTGTGGCCACGAACAATAGTTGGGGTGGCGGCGGTGCCTCGACGGCCCTCACCAATGCGATCGTGAATGGTGGGAACGCCGGAATCCTGACCGTGGCCGCCGCCGGCAACGAGAGCACCAACAACGATGTCACGCCCTCGTATCCCGCCAATGTGCCCTCTCCCTCCGTGATCTCCGTGGCAGCGACTGACTCGTCGAACCGGCTGGCTTCGTTTTCGAACTATGGCGCGACGACCGTTGACGTGGCGGCCCCCGGTGTCTCGATCCGCTCGACGACCCCGAACAACACCTATTCGTCATACAGCGGCACGTCGATGGCCACGCCACATGTCGCGGGCATGGTGGCGTTGATGAAAGCGGCGAACCCGCAGGCGACGGCCACGCAGATCCGCTCGGCCATCCTTTCGACGAGCGTTCCGATCTCGGCACTCGCCGGCAAGGTCGCGACCGGCGGCCTCGTCAACGTCGCCGCTGCGATCGCTGCGATTACCGGCGTCGAGCCACCACCACCACCTCCTCCGCCACCACCTTCGGGTGCTGGTGAGCCGAATGATTCCATCGCTACGGCAACGGCCGTTACACTGTCGAGCGGACGGGCGACGGTGTCTGGCACGATTGGCGATGGTGCCTACGGCACGGCGGACGTTGATCTCTACGCCGTGACCATCGGAGCTGGCGGCACGCTCGCCGTCGATATCGACGCTGCAACGCTCACGACCCCGTCGCAACTCGATTCGTACGTTCGCATTTTCAATGCTGCCGGTACGCAAGTCGCTGCGAATGATGACTCAGGTGGCACGCTCGACAGTCTTGTGACGTACACCCAGGCAACCGCCGGCACGTACTACGTCGGAGTGTCATCGTATGGAAACTCGGCCTACTCGGCGACGACAGCAGGTACGGGCCGCTCGGGCGATACGACCGGGAACTATTCGGCGTCGATTACCGTGACCGTTCCTGCGCTGCCCGCGCCAACAGCCGACATCATCGATGTTTCACCCGATCCGCGGACGACATCCGTCTCGGCAGTCGTCGTGCAGTTCAGCCGCGAGGTCACGGGCGTGGACGTGAGTGACTTCACGCTCACCCGCAGCGGCACGACGACCGCGCTGACCGCGGCCTCGGTCACCACGACCGACAATATTCGCTGGACGCTCTCGGGCCTGGACGCCGCGACCGTGTCGGCGGGGACGTACTCGCTCACGCTCAACGCCACGGGAAGCGGGATCGTGGCGGTTGACGGAGGTGCGGCGCTGGCGGCCGCAGCTTCCGACACGTGGACCACGAACGTGGCTACCCTCGTGGATGCAGGCGACTCCAGGGCGACGGCAGCCCCGCTCGGCATCACCTCAGGTACGGTTCGGCTGTCGGGTCGGGTCGGAGACGGTTCCTATGGCTCGAAAGACGTTGATCTCTTCAGCGTGGTGCTCGCTGCCGGACAAACACTCACGGTCGATATCGACGCCCGCACGCTCTCCGGTGGATCGACGCTCGATAGCTATCTGAGAATCTTCAATGCGTCTGGCAAGCAGGTGGCTGCCAACGACGACGACGGCGCCACGTATGACAGTTTCCGCACCTACCGCGCGACCGTTGCCGGCACATACTACGTCGGCATTTCGGGCTACGGAAACCGTGGCTACAACGCGTCGCGGGCTGGCTCCGGACGGGCAGGTTCGACGGGCGTGTATCAGGCGGAATTCACGCTGTCGCCCCTGGCAACGACCGTCGGCCCGAGGATCGCGGGCTTCCGCGACTCGCCGGCCGCACGCAGGTCAGCGATGGCGGCAGCGTTTGCGGCCTACGGAGCCAACTGGTCGGCCGCGGTGCCAGCAGCCGCTTCGACCCCACGGCCTCGTCGCCCCGTTGGTCGCTGAAGCCAGAGTAATGGGTTTGCCTGAGTGTCTGTTCGCTTGGGCGACTCGTTACCAACACGTTGTGCCGCCGTTGACCGCGATGGTCTGACCCGTCACGAAGGAGGCTTCGTGGCTCGCGAGATACACAGCGGCCCAGCCGACGTCGTCGGGCCCGCCCCAGCGGCCGGCTGGAATGCGTGCAAGGTAGGCGTCTTTGGAAGGCTTGGATTCGTTCGCATGGCGTTCAACAGGGATCCAGCCCGGCGCGATCATGTTGACCGTGATACCGAACGGCGCGAGCTCGTGGCACATGCTGCGTGACCAGCCGGTCTGGCCCCCCTTTGCGGCGACGTAGGCCGAGAAGGGGGCCACGCCCAGGAGGAAGGTTTCGCTTGTGATGTTGATGAGCCGGCCATGCCCAGAGGCCTTCATGTTCGGCAGGGCCCGTCGAGCGAGGAAAAACGGGCTCTTCAGGAAGAAGTCAAGCATCTCTTGATAGAACGCCCAGTCGTACTCTTCGATCGGTTTCTGCGGCTGAGGGGAAGTGGCGTTGACGACGACGATGTCGACAGGCCCGAAGGTGGCTTCGATTGACGAAAACATCGAGTCGATCTCGGCCTCGCTCGTCACATCGCCGCGGCAGAGCATGGCCGTGATGCCCGCCGCCTCGAACTCGGCATGGGCCTCCTCGGCCCGCGGGGTGTTGTTGGCGTAGTTCATTGCGACTTTCGCCCCGGCGAGGCCCAAACATCGGGCGATTCCCTTGCCAAGGCCAGTGGACGAACCCGTGACAAGTGCCGTGCGACCATGCAGCGTGAATGGGCCGTTGGTCATGGAAATCTCCGCTCCTGGGTGGTTCCCGCTTCGACGAACCGGGATACTGCCGAGTCTGGCCATGCGGTGAGATAGAATGCGGGTTTGGTAGGCCGTCGGCAATCCCTATGGATTCACGGTCCCCAGGTTTGGTGATCCATGAAACGTATCTGCCGAGCGACGGTCGCAGCACTGACGGTCCTCGTCCCCGCCGTGGCCTTCGCGGCCGACGTCGAGTTCGCCCGCGATATTCAGCCAATCCTTGCCCGCACATGCTACGCCTGCCACGGGCCAGAGACTCAGGAGGGAGGGCTTCGGCTCGACGAGCGTGCCGCCGCGACGGTGGAGCTCGAGAGCGGCGCGACCGCCATCGTGCCGGGGAACGTAGCCGCGAGCGATTTGGTTGCACGGATTACTTCGCGCGACCCCGACCTCCAGATGCCACCCGAGGGCACGCGGCTTTCGACCGACAAGGTTGCCGTCATCAAGCAGTGGATTGCGACCGGCGCCAAGTGGCAGCCGCACTGGGCGTTTCGATCGGTCGCGCGGCCACCGGTTCCAGAGACCGCGCCTGGTACGCAGCCTATCGATGCCTTCATTGACGCTGGCCTCGCGAAGCGAGGGCTCGGTCGATCGCCCGAAGCCGACAAACCATCGCTTCTCAGACGAGCGACCTACGCCGTCACCGGACTGCCGCCTACCGAGGCAGAGGTGCAGGCCTTCCTCGCCGACACCACTCCGAAAGCCTGGGAGAAGGTCGTGGATCGCCTTCTCGCCTCGCCCCACTACGGCGAACACCAGGCACGGCACTGGCTCGACCTCGTCCGTTATGCCGAAACGAATTCCTTTGAACGCGATGGGGTGAAGCCACACGTCTGGCGGTATCGTGACTACGTCATCCGCTCCTTCAATGACGATAAGCCCTATGACACATTCGTGATCGAGCAGCTTGCCGGCGATGAGCTGCCAGAATTATCGGCCGATGCCCTCGTCGCGACCGGCTACTATCGGCTGGGACTCTGGGACGATGAGCCAGCCGACAAGCTGCAGGCCCGTTACGACTGGCTTGACGACATTGTTTCCACGACGGGCCAGGCCTTTCTCGGGCTCACGATCAACTGCGCCCGCTGCCACGACCACAAGATCGATCCGATCTCACAGCGGGACTACTACGCGATGCTCGCGTGCTTCCACAATGTGACGCCGATGGGCGACCGGCACATGAACCCGGCCTTCATCGAGCGCACGCTTCCCCAGGAAGACCGCTCGATCGCTGAGGCCGAGAGCCACGCGATCGAGATCGACCGCCGCCGCAACGAGGCACGCTCGAACATCAAGGCCATCGAAAACCGCATCAAGGAACATGGCGAACAAGCCCTTGATGACCTGGCCCGCAAGGATCTCGCGAACTGGAAGAAGCTGTTGGAAGAGCTCAATGCCGAGACCGCCGCGATACCCAAGGCGCTCGTCGTCACGGAATATGGCAGCAAAGCTCCCGAGACGTTTGTGTTCTATCGCGGGAATCCGTATGCCGATCGCTCACCAGAGAACCTGGTTGAGCCTGCGTTTCCATCCGTGCTCGAGCCGCCGGTCCCGTTGATCACATCGCCCGCGTCGGGCAAGTCGAGTGGCCGCCGCATGGCCCTTGCGAGGTGGATCGTGTCTCCCGAAAACCCGTTGACGGCGCGGGTGATGGTGAACCGGATCTGGCAGAACCTCTTCGGCCGTGGCCTCGTCCGCAGCCCCAACAACTTTGGGCTCATGGGTGATCCGCCGACGCACCGCGAGCTGATCGACTGGCTGGCCGCGGAGCTTGTGGACGGTGGCTGGCGCCTCAAACGGCTCCACAAGGCAATCCTCATGTCGCGGGCCTACCGGGCCGCGTCGACCGCGGTGCCGGCGTCGCTGGAGACCGATCCCTTGAACGATGCGCTCTGGCGGTTCGACATGCGACGCCTCGCCGCTGAAGAGATTCGCGACTCGATTCATGTGGCGAGCGGTGCCTTCAACCCAAAAATGCTTGGGCCGAGCATGTACCCCGAAATGCCGAAGGAAGTGCTCGCGACGCAGTCGCGGCCCGGTGATGGCTGGGGCCGCTCGAGCCCCGAGGAGCAGGCCCGCCGCAGCATCTATATCCATACCAAACGATCGCTCCCCACACCGATCCTGGCCGATTTCGACGTGGCCGATCCCGACACGTCGTGCCCGGTGCGGTTTGTGACCACCCAGCCGACGCAGGCCCTCGGCATGATGAACGGCGAGTTTCTCCATGCCCAGGCACGCGTGTTTGCCGAGCGGGTGCGGCGAGAGGCCGGGGGCACGAACGACGACCAGACGGCCGCCATGGTTCGCCGGGCGATCGAGATCGCGCTGGTGCGGCCGGCAACGGATGACGACGTGGCCCGCGGCGTGGCTCTCATCGCCACGCTCGAAGAGAAAGACGGTGTCGGCCCCGGCCGTGCCCTCGAACTGTATTGTCTTCTGGTGCTGAATCTCAACGAGTTTGCCTACCTGGACTGATCGAGGAGGGGTGTATGAGCGGGAATTATTCCACGAACGGGTCGGGCGGATTCTGCCGTCGCACCCGTCGTGAATTTTTCTGGGAAGCGGGGGCGTCGTTCACGGGGCTCGCACTGGCGGGCCTGCTCGATCAGGGTTTTTTCGCGAGGCAGACATGCGCGGCGACCGGTGTACCGTTTGCCAACCCGCTGACGGCCAAGCCGCCGATGTTTGCACCCAAGGCCAAAAGCGTGATCTTTCTGTTCATGTATGGCGGCCCGAGCCACGTTGATACCTTCGACTACAAGCCCGCGCTCTATCCGCTCGACGGTAAGACGATCCCGGTCAAGACAAAAGGCCGTGGTGGCGAGCGGAGCGAAGGGCGAGTTGTCGGACCCAAGTGGAAGTTCAAGCAATACGGCGAGTGCGGGAAGTGGGTGAGCGACTTATTTCCGAACGTCGCACGGCACGTCGATAAGATCGCGTTTATCCATTCGATGACAGCCGACTCGCCGATCCATGGCTCGGCGATGCTCCAGATGAACTCCGGCAAGATTCAGTCGGGGGCGCCCTGCATGGGGTCGTGGGTCAACTACGGCCTCGGAAGCGTCAACGAGAATCTTCCAGGCTTTGTGGTCATGCTCGATCCAACAGGCGGGCCGATTTCGGGCGCCAAGAACTGGTCGAGTGGCTACATGCCCGCGACCTATCAGGGCACGATTCTTCGAAGTAAGGGAGCGCCGATTCTCGATCTCGCGCCGCCACTCGATATGCCGCTCGAGGCCCAGCGGGCCATGCTCGACGCGCTCCGCGATGCCAACACCGCCCACATGCTCTCCCGCGGTGACAACAGCGAACTGGCCGCTCGCATCGCCTCCTATGAGCTCGCCTGGAAGATGCAGGAACACGCCCCAGAAGCGGTTGACCTGGCCAGCGAGACCGACGAAACCAAAAAGCTCTATGGCCTCGACAACCCGCGCACAGCCGACTTCGCCCGCCGCTGCATCCTCGCGAGGCGGCTCGTGGAGCGAGGCGTGCGGTTCATCCAGCTCTACTCAGGCGGCGCCCACAACGACGACAACTGGGACGCCCACGGCGACCTGGAGAAGAACCATAATTTTCATGCGGGCAACACGGATCAGCCGGTCGCCGCGCTTCTCGAGGACCTGGATCGTCGGGGGCTCCTCGACGAGACGCTCGTGATCTGGGGGGGCGAGTTTGGCCGGCAGCCCACGGCCGAATATGCCAAGGGAACGGGCCGCGATCACAATGCGTTCGGGTTCACGATGTGGATGGCCGGCGGTGGAATCAAAGGGGGCGTGAGTGTGGGCGAGACCGACGAGCTTGGTGCCGCCGCCATCTCGCCTGGCCCCGGCCACGGCAACGGCGACAAGCCCGGCTTCCATGTGAAGAGCCTACACGCCACGGTCCTTCAACTGCTCGGTCTCGATCCGAACCGGCTTTCCTATTTCTTCAGCGGCCTCGACCAGAAGCTTGTGGGCGTCGAGCATGTTCAGCCGATCCGCGAAGTCATCGCGTGATGGGTCTCATGATGGGTCGCGTCAACTGGCGGCGCGGCTCGGGGCTGCCCATGTCATGTCGCGGGACGTTCGCGACGGGCATCGTGCCCGTCGCTTCACTCGGAGAAAATCGACCGGCGGCCGGAGGGCCGCCATCGCAGGCTGATCCATGGATGGTCAGCCTGTCATAAAGCGGCCTACGCCCGCTCCATGACACGGGCAACCCCGAGCGGGTCTATCGAGCAGCCACCGAAAAGCCCGTCTCCCGTGTGGTAGGCATTCCGCACCTTCTGGGGTAGCCTTTCGGGCGTTTCGTCACTCACACCGGGAGTTCCTTGCCATGAAATTCGTGCCCCAGTCACCGCCACTCGTTCCATCTTTCGGATTGCTGGCCCTGCGGCTCGTGGCGGGCACTGCCATGGCTCTGCACGGGTGGCCGAAGATTCAGAACATGACGGCGTGGATGGGGCCAGGCGCCCGGGTGCCCGGAGTCCTTCAGGCGGCGGCCGCGATCGCGAAGTGTCGCGGCGGCACCTGCTGGGCCGCGGGATTCCTGACGCCGGTCGCGTCGCTGTTGATTCTCGCCACGATGGGCGTGGCGATACACAGGCACATCGGTAAGGGCGATCCGTTCGTCAGCATGGGCGGGCCATCGTGGGAGCTGGCCGCCATATACGCCAGCATCGCGGTAACGCTCCTTGTGCTTGGCCCCGGCATGCACTCGGTCGATCAGGCCGTCTTTAACAACAAACACGCCGAGACCTGACGCTATCGCTCACGTGCGGCACGTAGCCCTGCTTACCGATCATCGCTATCTGGCCGCGACGGCAGCGCCAGGCGACTGGTATCTGGCGAATATCCTCGCGGACGATTCGCTCCTGCAAGAGGCCTTGCGGGAACGAGGGATCACATCCGTTCGTATCGACTGGGCCGACCCGACGATCGACTGGACCGCGTTTCACGTTGCCGTGTTTCGCACCACATGGGACTACTTCGACCAGCAGGGCAGGTTCCGTGATTGGCTGGCAAGAGTCACCGCGCAGACGAGCCTGTGCAACTCCGCGGCGCTTGTCACATGGAACATAGACAAGCACTACCTCGCCGATCTCCAGACGGCTGGACTACCGATTGTGCCGACGCTCTTTCTGGAGCGAGGCGATGGTCGTCCGCTTGCCGAGTGCCTTGCGATGACCGGCTGGGACGAGGCGGTCATCAAGCCGTGCGTGTCCGGCGCTGCCCGCCATACCTATCGGCTCAACATCCAGAACGTATCATCGATGGAGCACGTCATTCGGCCGCTCATCGCCGAAGAATCATTTTTGCTCCAGCCTTTTCAGCATCGCGTGATCGAGCAAGGGGAAGACACGGTGATGGTCATCGACGGACACGTCACCCACGCCGTCCGCAAGCTCCCGAAGCCGGGCGACTTTCGCGTACAGGACGATCACGGTGGAACGGTGCACGCGTGGGAGCCGAATGAGTCGCAGATCGATCTTGCCATCCGAGCGATGGGGGCATGCCCGTCTGCCCCCGCATATGGCCGCGTCGACATGGTGCAGGATGACCACGGCAACTGGGTCATCATGGAGCTCGAACTTATCGAACCCGAGCTCTGGCTCCGGCGGCATCCGCCCGCAGCAGCCCTCCTGGCTGACGCCATCACACGCTGGGTGCGCGAAGCGTAGGGCGATACCCGTCGATTGCCGTCATGCCTTCACCCCGTGGAATCACCAGAGGACTAAAAGCCACGAAAAAAACGCGGTTTTCATGGAGGGCGTGGCGACTCTATTCTGGGGGGAGCCGAGGAGCCTCACCTCGGCAAGCCTTCTGGAACCATCATGGCTGACGCCTCCACTATCTCTGATTCGGCCAATGAGGCCGCATCCGCTCCTGACTCGGCTCCTGCTCCCGCGGCAAAACCGTCGGCGGTGGAGCTTGCCAAGATCGCGAGCAACTATCTTTCGGGAGATATCCCTACCGAGCTTGTCGACGGCGCCCCCGGCTTCGGCAAGGCCTCGGTGCAGCTTCTCAAGAACCACGGCACCTACCAGCAGGACGACCGCGAGACTCGCAAGAAGTCGGCTGACGGCAAGAAGAGCGAACGGCAGATCTCGTTCATGATTCGCACCTGTGTGCCGGGTGGAAAGCTCACGGCAGAGCAGCTTCTTTCCGCCATCGACATGGGAGACGAGCTGGGCAACGGCACGATCCGGCTCACAACCCGGCAGGCGATCCAGCATCACGGCGTGGTGAAGGGCGATTTGAAGTCGTTCATGCAGCGGGTGCATGCCAACCACCTCTCGACACTCGCCGCCTGCGGTGATGTCGAGCGCAACATCATGTGCTGCCCCGCGCCGATCAAGAACAATCCCGTCTACGACGAGATGATGGCGATGGCCGAAAAGCTCTCGCGGCACCTCGCCCCGCGGACACGGGCCTACTACGAGATCTGGCTCACCGACCCCGACACGGGCGAGAAGACGCTTGCCGCAGGGGGCGCCAAGGAGGCGGAGGTCGAGCCGATCTACGGCCCCACCTACCTCCCGCGGAAGTTCAAGACGGCTTTCTCACTGCCCGAAGACAATTGCGTGGATGTCTACACCAACGATCTTGGGTTTCTGGTGATCCACGAGAACGGAAAAATCCTCGGCTACAACGTGCTCACCGGCGGCGGTATGGGCGTGACGCCCAGCGCTGCCAAGACGTTTCCGGCGCTCGCCAAGCGGCTCGGCTTCGTGCCACCCGAGGACGTGCTGGCCATCGCGGAAGCAGTCGTGAAAGTGCAGCGGGATTTTGGCAACCGCTCCGATCGCAAGGTGGCTCGGCTCAAGTACACGATCCACACGATGGGCCTGGAAAACTTTCGGGCCAAGGTCGAGGAATACTTTGGGAAGCCACTCGCTCCGTGCCACCCTGCCGACGTCCACGGCTTTGACGACCACATCGGCTGGTACGAGCAGGGCGACGGGAAATTTTTCTACGGCTTCAACGTTGAGAACGGCCGCATCCATGACACGGGTGAGCTTCGGCTGAAGACGGCGATTCGGACAATTCTTCGCGAGCTCAAGCCTGGCGTACGGATCACGTCGCACCAGAGCCTCTTGTTTACTGACCTGGCGACCGAAGACCGTGAGCGAATCACCGCGATCCTCCACGCCCACGGCGTGAAGACGTCGGAAGAGATTTCGACGCTCAGGCGGTGGAGCATGGCCTGCGTCGCGCTGCCCACCTGCGGCCTTGCCGTCGCCGAGAGCGAACGGGTACTGCCCGGGCTCATCGATTCTCTCGAGCCCGAAGTTGCCAAGCTCGGTCTCTCCGCAGACGCCTTCACCCTCCGGATGACCGGCTGCCCCAACGCCTGTGCCCGGCCCTACAACTCCGACATCGGCATCGTGGGCCGCACCGCCGGCAAATACACGATTTTTCTTGGGGGGAGACTCCTCGGCGACCGGCTCAACGAGCAGTATAAGGACGTCGTGCCGTTCGATGATCTCTGCCGCGAGATCACCGCGGTGCTGGCTTACTACAAGGCCGAGCGGCAATCGAGCGAAACCCTCGGCGATTTCTGCCACCGCAAGGGCATCGAAGGCATTCGCACCTGGACCGACGCCTGGTTGGCTGGCGCGTGACGTTCTGCGTGGCACGGGGGCGACCCCGTGCCGATGGCCAGCCGGTCGTGAAGCACATCAGTCATGCCGGCAAGTCGTCCCACATTGGGCACCACAGCGGCTGCCTTGGGAACAGTTGGCCGGCGAGCTTTTGGGCCATCTGCGTCGAGGGCTCCATGCGGCCAGCGGCCACGGCTTCCACCGGGTCGCATTGACCAAGAAGGAGCCTTGCCAGCTCCTCGTCGGCGAGCTTCAGGTAGCTGCGGCCGACACGACCGGGATGGACCGTCGCCTGCCACTCGCCGCGGGCCTCGCCCTTCTCCTCGGCCACGATGATTGACCCTCGGAACGACGGGGCATCAAGGCCGAGCTCCACCGTCTCGCGAATCCCTGCGGCCACGACCCGCTCGGCCACACGTGGGGCAATCGCTTCGAGCAAGACCTTTGGCTGAAACACCCGGGCGACGATCATGCGGTCGCCCTGCGCGACATGGCCGTCACCGCCTGCCACCGCCGCGTGGAGCGGATCGGAGGCACTGCTCTCGTAGATGATTTCCTGACGGTCATTCTCGATCGCCTCGGCGCATACCCTCGCGAGAATCTCCCGCTCGAGCCCCGCAAACTCCGGATCGGCCATGATCTCGAGCACCCGCGTGCCCGCCTGGATGCAGTAGCCCACGATCCGGGCACTCTGCTCGTGAATCTCGTAGCGATCCTGGCCCACGAGCGCCACGAGGATCGAATCAAATGCACCGCGGCTCACGAGCCAACGGCCGTAGTTTTCGTCGCGATGGAGCGGCCCCACAAAGCGACGGGCATTCTGTCCGTAGATGCGAAGAATTGCCGGTAGTTCGACATGCCGCCACTGACGCATCGTGACCGGCTCGCCATTCCAACGAGAACCTTCGAGAATTCGTGCGAGGATTTCGGTAGGGCGTCCCGGTGTGGCACAGTCGCGGCCGAGCACGCTCCAGCCGAGCTCACGGAATGACGCAGCGATCCGCGTGCGGGACAAGGCGACAACAGCGCCGCTTTGCCGTATCCGTTCCTCGGCCGCCTGCACGAGCCGCTGCCCATGGCCGGCACCGCGGCACTCTGGGAGCACCGCGACACGGTCAACAACGGCGCCGCTGACCGATGCATTCCCAAGGACGAGCGTTCGCGGCACGATCTCGGCATGGCCGATGATCCGTCCACCAACCCTCGCCACGAGTCGATTGGCCGAATCATGTTCCGGATGGTCGACGGCCGCATGAAACTCTGCCCGCGATGGCGGCGTGGGAAGCCCCGAGAGGAGCTGAAGAATCTCGTTCTGCTCACCAGCGCGAGCCGGCGACACCTGGCACTCGGCGAGCATCCACGCCGGGGGCGTGAACGGCACCGCGGGCTGGTGCGGAAGGTGGTGAATCGGCGGCCGCTTGACTGTCGTTCGACGGCTGACGACCGATGCGGAAGGGCGAATCACCACCGATTCGACGATGCCCGCCTTGGGCCGCTTCGGGAGGGGGCGCTGCGTCGTTTTCTGGGCCAGCCGAACGGTGGCCACTGCATCAGCGGCCTGAGATGAACGGGCCTTTGCAGGCTTCCGCTTGGCCCCGGTTTTACTCCCCTCCTCGACGCTGCCAGAAACGGTTTTTTGCCGAGTTGTCGAGTCGCCAATGGTGCCAGATGCCAGGCGTGGCTTGCGAGCCTTGGGTGGAGCGGCAACGGAGCCTGACCCCGTTGCCCGTACGTGCCCTCGTGCCGATGCCCGCGATGCCGCCCGCTTTGGCGGGCGACGCAAACCTGTCCTGAAACGACACCTACTCGGGGTATGGTCCACCCGACGCATGATGCCTCCTTTCCCTGGAGTAGCAGTTGCAATCCGTTGACCGGAAAAGGTACCGATTCGTCAGCCGTTTTCCAGTAGGAGGAGTTCTCGAAGGGTCTTTTCCGGGAAAAAACACCATGGATGCGTCCGTGCCTGGAGGACTTCCCGAGCTTTTCGCGCACCGCGAAGGCTCTCACTCCTTGCCTCGAGATCGCCAATCGTGCCCATCAGGTGTCCTACCAGCCGGCTGTTGATGGCACGAATTTCACGGCATCGGCGGCGTGCCAGATCGGGGGTGGCGACCGTCTGCACCCACTCCGCTTTGGACGCGACCAAGGCACGGACCTCGGCCGACTGGCCATCCCCGCTGGCGAGGTGCCGCTCCGGGTGGTACGTGATGTCGCGGAGGGTCTGCCGCACCGCGGCAAGCTCGGCGGCCGGATCGGCCTTGTCGATGCCCGGAAACACCTCTTCCAACGGCAGGCGAAGCGTGGCCGAGGCCACGGCGTACCTGGGTGGATCAGAGCCGACAAGCCGCCGGACGATGTCGTCGGTGATCGAGTCGTAGGCCGCGCCGCCGATGCCATGCACGAACACATCAGAAAAGAGGAGCCTCGCCATGAGCGTCGTCACGAGGGCCCGGGGACGGAGTCGGTAGCCATGTTCCTCGAGCCGCGAGAGCGCGTCGATCCACTTGGCGGGCGAGGTCTGCGGCGAAATCGGCAGCTCCACCCGCACGGTCTCAAGGTCCGAAAGCGCGAGTGCATCAGGCATGGCGAGATGGGCAAAGACACGGCGACGGCGAGGATCGTCGCGAGACCATATCCACCACGGCACCTCGAACCACGTCCCTGCGGCGTCTTGGTGGACGGCGAGATCGGGCATCGGCCGACCCGCACTTCGAACCCGACGGGCTTGCCGGTGGGTGGCAAGCGCCGCGTTATAGGCATCGTGGAGCTGCCGGGCATGCGCCAGAAGCCAGCCTGTGAACACCATGACGGTGGGTAGTCGCACAAGCTCACTCACCGGCACCTCGAGGGTCTCGAGGCCAAATCGCTCTTCGAGGATATGACGCCCCTGGGCGATCCCGAGCCCAAGCCGGTGGCTCGCTTTTGCCCGCTCGACCACCACAGGCCACCAGCGGTGAAGAATCGCACCTGGCACAAGCGGCATGAGCATGTCGGAAGCGCGGCTTCCGAACGATTCAAAGACGGACTGATCAACAACGGGTCGCTCCTCCCACGGCATGGCCGCGGGGGCGTCAAAGGGCACCGCCTCGCCATGGGCTCCTGCGGGTGTGCCAACAGGCACATCAACGGCACAGCGGCCGCAGCGGTCGCTATCGATGATGAGGTTTACCGCGGTGCCACCGACCTGCCGCGCGTAGGCATCGAGCACCGAGTTTTTGAGCCACACTCCGGGATGAAAGAGCTCGGGCTGATGGCCCCCCACGATGAGTGGTCGGGCGAGCCATTCGGCCATGTTCGTCGGCCGGTTCACATCCCGGTAGGAGCCGGTGTATTCGGAGGCCACCATGAGCAGCTCGCGGCGGGTGGCCGCCACCAACTCGTGGAGCCGCATGTCGCCGATGGTCAGATTGAGCGCCGTGCGGAGCAGGCGGTTGTTATCCACAAGAGCCTGAATCGACCCGGTTCCGGGGGAGGGCACGATCGGGGGTTCGACAAGCCTGGCGCCGGATGGCTCGGGGGGCTCATAGACGCGGCGGCGGGCTGACATCGGCGGAAAATGGCTTTCGGAAGTGGAAGCGAGGCAGAGGCGAGCGGTGGCGACGCTCCATCGCGGCTGCCGACGGTATCACACCCGTGCGTCGCAGGCCACGCGTGATTGCCTCGCCCGGCTGGCCGACTCACGACGGGGAATCACGACCAGCGGCCACCGCCGTCTCGGCCCGGTCGAGCACCTCTCGGTAATAGGCCAGTCTCGTCGCAGCATCATCAAGCGAGCCACCGAAGCTCCGTGTCTCGTCGAGGTAGACCAGCGGCACGGGCAATTCGCCAATGGACAGGCCTCGAGCGGCTGCCTGCACCCAGAGCTCGAGCGGCATGGCGTAGCCCGTCTCAGTGACATTCAGTGCCTCGAGGGCCCGCCGGGAATAGGCCTTGAAGCCGCAGAACGCGTCGGTGATTCCGAGGCCGAGCCGCCGATTCACCTCGGCCGTGATCTCGGCATTAATTTGCCGACGAGCTTCGGGAGGCTCGCTGTCGCCGTCAAACTTCTGAAGATAACGGCTGCCGCTCACAATTCCTGGGCCGCGGGAGGCCATCGCCGCGGCTACAAACTGCGGGATCAGACGGGGCTGATGCTGGCCATCGCAGTCGATCGTGACCAGGCCATCCCAATCGCCGGCAAGCGTCTCGCGAAACGCCGTGGCAAGGGCTGCGCCGTAGCCGCGATTGCCCGCGTGACGCACGAGTCGAATATCGCCCCTCTCGGCCAGGCGGTCTTCGAGCAGCCGCGTGGTGCCATCGGTGGAGCCGTCGTCTACGGCGAGGACGTCAGGCGTGACTGCGAGCACTGCGTCGAGCACGCCCATGACATGGGCCGCTTCGTTGTAGACAGGCAGGGCGGTGAGGAATCGGGGCATCGGGCCGTCGCGTCATCTTTTGATCGGGGAGGAAAGGCAGTGTAGGCAGCCGGGAGACGACACACAAAGAATGCGGCCGTTGGGCAGGGGCGCGGCCCGAAGCCCTTGGCAACCTGGGAAGACTCTTTCAGCCGTTCGGAGAATGCCGGTCCGGCTGTGACGACGCTGCCGAATACTCCCGACATGCGGCGTATGCGAGTGCGCCGAATCGGATGGACGGCCACGACTGATCGAGGGGGCTCACGATGCGGCGTGTTTTCTTGGGATTGCTTCTCGCGATTGTGGTGACAGCCGGGGCTCGCGGTGACGAAGCGTATGTTCCGCTCACGCGAGAGTGGGATGACGCAAGCGCCACTGGGGTCGCGATGGATTCAACGGCTCATGCGTACGTGGACCGCTTCTATGTGGCCGGCATCCTCGGCAGCTCGTTTGCGACCCTCACGTCTCCTGGGATCCCATCGGCAACCGATCCGGTGTTCACAGCGGGCGGTGCTCTTGGCTACGACCTCGAGCTCGATCCGGGGCAGGGCCATCTGCGATTCGAGGTCGAAGGACGGCATCGTGATCCCATCGCCACGAACGTGACGCTCGACGATGGATTCGCGACCATTGCACCGTCGGCGACGGGCGGTTGGTCGGCCATGGCCAATATCTGGCGTGACTATCAGATTCACGATCACGTGACCTGCTATGTCGGCGGCGGCATCGGTGGCGGCGGGTATCAATATGGCATCACGGCCGACTTTCCCGTTCAAGACGCATCGCTGACAGGGCTCGGCAACGTGACGGGCTTTGCCTGGCAGGCTGGTGGCGGCCTTGCCTGGGCGATCACTGACGGACTGACGCTCGACCTCGGCTACCGCTTCTATGAACTGGGCGCCGGCGGCGTGACGGGCACACTCTCGCAGACTGGGGTGCCTATCGATAGCACACGGATCACGTCGGCCTTCAGTGCCAGCGAGCTCTTCTTCGCGTTCCGCATCTACGATCCCTTCCAGGGCTGGTGGTGATCGTTCGGGTCGCACCGGTGGCGACCGGCGGCGTGAAGATGGCTCGGGTTTTTTGGTCATACCGGTTATTTGCCCCGGCTCAGAGCGTGATCTAGGCTTTCCAGCAGGGCTGGCCACGTTCCCCGTACGGTGACAGGGCGCCAGGCCTCCACCTTCTGGGACGCCGACTGATGTTGTTTTTTTCTCTGCGCCGCCGCAGCGCCACGCCGGTATCCCCGCGACGAATCAGCCGCAAGCCCCAGGCAAGGCGTCGCGCGAACCACAGCCGACTTGGCGTTGAATCGCTCGAGGGTAGGGCGATGCTCAATGGGCAGCCCATCACGATCGCCTTCAACGACCTGTCGAATCTGCCGGCGCCCAACAAAGTCTATGTCGGCGGCTGGATCAACGCTGGAGAGGCGGTGGCGTCGGCCGTCACGCAGGTGGCCACGGTTCAGGTCGGAACGGGGCCGAGCCAGCCTGGGGTAACTCCGGTCGCGTCACCGAATCTCACGATTACCGAGAACACCGCGACGTATTACCTCGATCAGTCACTGCCCGCGCCGCTGGTGATCTACGGAACCAACTTCGGCTTCGTGCCCACGGCCAACAACATTACCTTCTACGAAGACGCCGCCGGCACGATCCCGTCGCCCGTGAATCCAAATGGCTCTGCCGGGCCGTTTTACTTCTCGATCAGCGCGGGCACCGACTCGTCGCTCACGGTCAACTTTACGACCACGGTATCCCAGCAGCCAACGGCTGGTGCGCTCTACGCAAAGATCACCAATACCTGGGCCTATTCACTCCAATCGGATGGCACGTTTTCGTCTACCTCGTCGCCGAGTGTTCCATTTTTCGAGGTCTCCTCGTTGGGGATCGGTATTTCGTTTGATCAAGCCACCAACGGCAACGATCGGCTGGTCTATGTCGTTGCCCCATCGCAGCCGAGTGCCACGTCATCCTCGAACCCGTGGCAGAACTTCCCGATCAATGCCCTGCCAACGAATACCTCCACCGTGCCTCCGGGACCGTGGGGCTTTCTCGAATTCGGTTACGACGCGCAGTTCAATACATCGTATGTCGATTCATTCGGGCTCAACTGGTCGTTCGTAGACGATGCGGTGCCAAATGTCGTCTACGGCGCGCTGCCGACGGTCTACCGGTCCCAAATCCAAACAGCCTATCCCCTCTTTACGACGAGTGATCCGCTCGGCAGCCCGTTTGCACCGCTCATGTGGACCGCGACGACAAGCCCGATCCCGGCTGTCGTCGATGGTCAGTTTACGGCCATCGTCGCGCCCAAGGATTGGCTCGCGAATCCGCCAACCGGGGCCGATACGACGGCGCTGACCAACTACTGGACGTCGACGGTGAACGAGTTTTTTACCACGGGCAACCAGTTGAATATCACGCTCAACGGCAACAGTTATTCGGGGTCGTCGAACGGCACCGAATACACGCTCACGTCAACGACGGAAGGCACGGTCGTCGTCATCGAGAAGTCGATGTATGCCGGGACGAGTATTTTCACCCAGCTTCAGACCGACAACTCTCCGGTTGTCGGCCAGATCAAGTCGAACGTCTTCGAGGCCTTCTCTCGAGGGGTATCCCTCGACGGTGTCTGGAAGCATGGCACGTCGGGCAGTCCACCTGCCGGCTATTCGAGTAACGCATGGACGAACTATCCCAACTGGTACGTCCACGGGCCGACCACGTATGACCCGAGCATCAACCGGACCTACGACGTGTATGCCAAGTTCTTCCATTACGCGACGACCGACGGCAAGGACTTCCGGAGCGTGACGGGTGGCAAGCCGATGCTCGGCCTGAACCCGGCTGGGCTCTTCGCGATGGCGTACGGCTTCAGCCTCGACGAATCACCGAGCGTCAACACGAAGCCGTCGCTTGGATTTCCGAACAATGTCTGGCCTGCTGACGCGACCGTGAACGGCGGCACGACGATCAACGGTGGCGGCTCGATCACCGTGACATTTGGGCCGTGGACCCCGCCGACGCCATCGGCGCCGACCGTGGTGTCGATGGACACAAGCCCGCCACAGGTGGGCACGACACCGACGCCGACCAACGCGGCGAGTGTCACGTGGACCGTGACGTTCAGCGAGCCGGTGAAGGGGGCGACAGCAGCGAACTTCGCGCTCGTGCCGGCCGCAGGGCTCACGGGCACGTCGATCACGTCGGTCGTGGCCAATGGCGGCGGTGCATACAGCAAGACATGGACCGTGACGGCGAACACCGGCTCGGGCTCCGGCACGCTCGGCCTCAACCTTACGAGCCCCACCGGGATCGTCGATCAAGCCGATCATGCGCTCTCGCTTCCGGGCGGGAAGTTTGTCGGACAGGTCTATTCAGTGCGGCCCAATCCGGTTGGCCCCACGGTCACGATCACGCGGTCCGGCACGAGTCCCACCGACGCGACGACCGTCTCCTTTGCCGTCACATTCAGTGAAGCCGCCGCCGGGCTTACCGCTGCTAACTTCACGACCGTGCAGGCTGGCGGTGTGACAGGCTCTTTCGTGCAGAGCGTGTCGGGCGGTGGCACGTCGTGGACGGTCACCGTGAACACCGGCACGGGTTCCGGCACGCTCGCCCTCGAAATGGCGAACTCAGCGGGCGTGACGCCCGCGGTCACGGGCCTGCCCGTGACGAGCCTTGCCTACACGATCGACAAGCATGTGCCGGTGGACCCACCGACAGTCAATGCCATCGCTCGCGTGAACCCGAGCCCCACATCGGCCTCCAGCGTGTCGTGGTATGTGCTCTTCAGTGAGCCCGTTACGGGCGTCACTGCGGCTAACTTTACGCTTGTGGTCGGCGGTGGACTCGGTGGCGCGCCTGTGATCACCAGCGTGTCGCCCGTGAGCACGGCGAACACGTCGCTCTGGACCATCACGGCCTCGACGGGCACGGGCTCCGGCACGCTCGGCCTGAACATGACCAACTCCACCGGTGTGCACGATGCCGAACATCAAGCGGTCGAGGATCTCCCGTTCGTCGGGGCTCCGTATGCCATCGATCGTACGGCCCCGGCCGCCCTCTCGATCGTGCGAGCTGGTCCGAATCCCACGACGCAGACGACGGTGAGCTGGACCGTGTCGTTCAGCAAAGCGGTTGGCAACGTCTCGAAGCAGAATTTTCAGCTTGTCTCAAACGGCCTGAGCGGTTCGCAGATCACGCAGGTGGTCGAGGCTCCCGGAACGGGTGGCTTGGCATGGACCGTGACCGCACTCACCGGCAGCGGTAACGGCACGATCCAATTAAACATGGTCAACGCCACGGGCATCACCGACGCAGTCAACCTGCCCCCGACCGGCATTCCGCTGGCTGGTGAGACGTATCAGGTGCAGCGTGGCACCGCCACGATTGTCGAGGCGCCAATCGCCTTCATGACAACCGAGGGCGTGGCCTCCCGACTGGTCTGGATGATGCCGGCTTTCACGGATGCTGATTCCGTGCAGCTCACGGCCACGCTTGCGGTCTCGCCCTCAGCCGGTGGCACGCTTCAGGCATTGAGTCGAGGGGGAGTCACGGTGACGCCGTCAGGCACGTCGCTCAGCGAGCTTCAGTTCTCGGGTACACAGGCCGCGCTGAACGCCTACTTCAGCAGGCGGGCTGGGTTTATCACCTACACCCCGGCCGTTGGCCAGCCGCTGACGCCGCGCACACTCACGCTCGCAGCCCAGGGCAGCGACGGCCTGTCGGGATTGACGACCGCCGCGTTGCTCGTGCGGGCCACCGCACGGCAGAATCCTCCCCCAAGGTTGAGGGCTGTCACACGGCTCGCGGGCCAGGTTCGCCAGCCGCTTGTGATCACCTATGACCAGTTCGTGGCCGCGACACGCGCCACGCAGACTCCAGGCCGCAGCATTCAGTTCATGCTCGGCGGGGTCCAGTCGGGTAGCCTCGAGGTCTGGACCGGAAGTCGATGGGCGGCTGTGCCACGGTTTGCCAACATGCCCCTGTTGGCCCCAGGCGGTCAGATCCGCTGGACGCCTCCGGGGAATGCCAGCGGCCTCCGCGCCGCGTTCACCGTCCGCACCTGGGACGGCTGGCGGCTCTCCGCCCTCTCGCAGGTGCGCGTGAACCTGGCGACGTAGCCGCATGGCAACGATCGACAATGGCTACAGCGTCATGATCGGGTCGAGGTCACGTCCGGCGGAGAGGATATCAAGGCCGAGGACGTCGCCGGCGAGCCTTTTGCCAAGCACGGCCATCGCAAAGTGTTCGCTGGCGTGATGGCCGACGGCGATGATGGCAAGGTTCGCCGCGCGGGCCTCGATCGCGTGATGGAGTTTGATCTCGCCTGTGACAAGCGTTTGGCAGCCCGCGGCGATCACGTCGCTCACAAGATCACCGCCGCTGCCGCAGACGATTCCCACGCGGCCCGCTTCGCGGCTGCGGTCGCCCACGAGTTGCACGCCGGCCAGAGCCAAGCGGCTGGCGAGACCCTGGGCGATCGCCTC
>JBGTGN010000002.1:0-5568 GCA_041746715.1 Pirellulales bacterium
TGGCGAACCCGCCGGGGCGCCGGGCAACATGGTCGGCCCATCACAGAGCCTGCCGGTGGGCGAACGGATTGTCGCGAATCTCGGGAAGTACGCTGCCGCCGTTTTGCCCAGTGGCAACCTGGTCGTCTATCGAATAGCAGACGAGGTAAGAATCTGGTCGACGGGGACGGAAGACCCGAGTGGTGCAACGCTCGTGATGCTAGAAGACGGCAACGCTGTGCTCCGAAGTGGTGAAGGCAAGACCCTTTGGTCGAGCGGGACAGTTGGTCATCCTGGTGCGTGTCTCTTCGTTCAGGATGACGGCAACTTTTGCGTGTACACGGATCGCACCGCGACTCGCGTGCTTTGGGCCGCGGGGTGCGTCGATCGTTGAAGAGCCCCCCGCTGGCCAAGGGCCCGTCATGAAACGTCCCGTCGATTCGGTGTAGATAGGAACGCGAAGCCCGAAGGGAGTGGTGGTGATGTCTGAGCGAGTGAAGGTAAACGTGGTGGAAATGGCCAACCGGGTCACCTACCAACTTCGATGGAAAGACCCCATCACCCAGCGTCTTCGGACGAAAGCTACCGCGGTGGCGCGTGGCGGCGCGCGAGCTAGGAAGGAAGCCGAGCGGGTGGCGGGTGAGCTTGAAGCCCAACTCCTGGCCGGCTCTGGCGTGGTGCCAAGCCGGCTCGGGTGGGAGGAGTTCCGAATCCGCTACGAAAAGGAAGTGGTCCCCGGCCTGGCCGCGCGGACAGCGGAGAAGGTGGCCACTGTCTTCGATCGGCTCGAAGCGGACATAGGCCCCAAACGTTTGTGGGATATCACTGAAGCCCGTCTATCGGCTTTCGCGGCCAAGATGCGGGCGGCCGGCTTGAAGGAAAACACCTTGGCCGGCTACTTGGCACACTTGAAAGCCGCGCTCGGGTGGGCGGTCCGCCAGAAGCTGCTACCCGCGCGGCCGGCCTTCCCGAAGATCCACCGCGCGAAGAAGTACGCGGGCCGGCCGATGAAGGGGCGGCCCATCACGCTCGAAGAGTTTGAGCGGATGGTGGCCGCCGCCCCCGCGGTGGTCGGGGAGAAGGTGGCCCCCGAGTGGCAACGCTACCTTCGGGGCTTGTGGTTCGGTGGGCTTCGTCTCTCCGAATCCTTGGAGCTTTGGTGGGATCGGCCCGACCGTCTGTACCCGGTCTTTCCGAAGGGTGGCCGGCCCATGCTTCATGTCCCCGGGGAGTTGGAAAAGGGGAATTCGGACCGCGTTCTTCCCATCGCTCCCGAGTTCGCATTGTTCCTCGAAGAGACTCCCCAAGCGGAGCGGACCGGCCCCGTCTTCAACCTGGTGGACCGCCACAAGAAAACCGCCACGCGGTTGAAGGCGCACCGCGTTTCTGAAATGGTCTCGAAGATCGGGGAGAAGGCGGGGGTGAAGGTCTACGTAGACCCAAAGAATCCCGCGAAGGTGAAGTACGCTTCGGCCCATGATCTTCGTCGGGCCTTCGGGGAACGGTGGGCGGCCCGATTGATGCCGGCCCAACTCATGGAATTGATGCGACACGAAGCAATCGAGACCACCCTACGCTTCTACGTGGGGACCGATGCCCAGCGGACCGCCGATGCCGCATGGGCCGCCTTCGATCGTGCGGGAGGGGCAAAATCGGACCAGTTTGGTAGCGCTTTTGGTAGCGCGCCCGAAAAAGCCCCTTCTGGCCATCCCGTCTCGGGAGCAGAAACCCGCAAAATCCCCGGAGATGGCGCGAGTTTGAAAGTGGACAGGGGGGGAATTGAACCCCCGACACACGGATTTTCAGTCCGTTGCTCTACCAACTGAGCTACCTGTCCATGAATCCAAGATTTCCACCCTGTTTCGTACGGGGATCACGCCGGTTTGTCAACAAAGCCGACTTGTGGTGCGGGAGCCGATGGCATCGTCATGGCCTACCGACGCACACGAGGCCGGTGGCCCTGGACAACGATGAGCTGTCCCACGAGGATCACCACGAACCCAATAAAACCGAAGGAGAACGGTCCGAGACTCCCCATCAAGTCCTGAAATCGCTCGGGATTGACCTGGCGGGCGACTTCCATCAACCCGCAAAACATACCACCACCAACTCCCGCCAGCAGGACAGCCCGGGGGAGTACCCTTGTGATTCGACCAAGGATCAGCGATTTGCCAGTGTCCGTGAGCCGCGGGCCAGACGAACGTGGTTTTGCGGTGGAAGGACCCGTGTCTGGCAAGAGCCAGGGAGTTTCGTCGTCCCGACGACGCGTCAGGGGAGGCGTATCTTGATTTTCCAGGGAGACTACGCCGCGACCGAAATGCGGTGAATCCTCGGGGTGCGGAGAAGGAAAGCCGAAGCCAGGGAGGTCAGTCGCCCCACCCATGTCTCGCCGTGGCACCGTGGTAGGCACATCTGGCGTCCATGGCCGAAGCCGTTCGACGACCTCTCCTGCGGAGCGAATCCGCTCCGCAGGATCCTTGATCATCATTGATTCGAGGACGCGGCAGAATCCTGCGCTGAGCGTCGGAACGAGCTGTCGGATCGGTGTAGGAACTTCATAGAGATGCCGCTGCATCTTCTCGCGGCGGGTGCCACCCGAGAACGGCACCTGCCCACTCACGAGGTAGTAGAGTGTGCAGCCGAGGGCATAGACGTCAGCTGAGGGGCCAACGTCATCGGGGGTGCGAATCTGCTCGGGGGCGATGTAGTCCATCGTGCCCACAACCCGGCCAAGGCGGCTCGATTCCTCTTCGATCTGGGAGCCTGCAAGGCCGAGGTCGAGCACCTTGACTCGGCCGTCAGGCATCATGAGGAGGTTGCCCGGTTTGACGTCGCGATGGACAAGCCCCTGGTCGTGGGCATGCGACAGGCCACGGGCTGCCTGGGAGATCACGGATGCCGCGGCTCTCTCGTCGAGAGGGCCGCCCTTCTGGACGTGCCGTTTGAGGTCGAGGCCAGGCACGAGCTCGGTCACGAGGTAATAGACCATCGCGTCGTAGCCGGCATCGAAGGCCCGCACGAGGTTCTCGTGGTCAAGCCGACCGAGCATCCTCATCTCGCGGCGGAAGGCCGCTTCGCTTTCGGGCGTCGACTTCGCGCGGGGAAGCACCTTGATGGCCACCTCCCGGCCCATCATGGCGTGCTCAGCTCGGAAGACCTGCCCCATGCCCCCGCGGGCCACCTCGTCGAGAACGGTGTATTGCCCAAGTCGGAATCGCCGTCTTCCAGCAAGGATTTCTCGAGCTTGGAACGGCGTCAGAAGCTTGTCTTGGACCATTCGGTCGGCAACGGCCTGATCCCAGTCGGCTGGCCGGGCTGTCGCGCGATCGAGTTGGGTCGCCGTGGCATCTTCGACGGTGCGGAGCTGGGCCTCATCGACCAGGCCGCTCGCCAGAACGGTTTCGTGAAACCGCGGCTTTTCCTGACGTGGCTGTTCGAGAGAGGTGCCCATGAATCGAGAAGTGTACCAATCGTGCGAGTGCTGAACCCATGGGGGGCGCGATGCTCAGTCTTGAGGCGGCCCAGAGACCAGGGAGCCGAATCGCTGTTTCCATGCCGCCGGGAGGGGAGCCTCGAAGGCGATAGGGGCCCGGGTCTTCGGATGCTCCAGGGCGATTCGGCTGGCGTGAAGGGCGATCCCGCCAGGCTCTGGAAACGGGAGACGGCTCCCGTAGAGGTGGTCGCCAACAATGGCGCAGCCGCGGGCTGCGAGTTGGGCTCGGAGTTGGTGCCGGCGGCCTGTCACCGGCTCAAGTTCAACGAGGGACGTCTCACCTCCCCGCCGAACCACACGGCCGCGGGTATGGGCCTGCTGGGCGGTGGTCTCGGCCGCCGGTTCGTCGGTGCCTCGCCGGCCACGACCACCGTCCACCACTGGCGCTCCAATCGGGACAATGCGAGACGGCCCTCGCCCTGCACCCCGCTCAAGCCAGTCGTTCCAATCGACCCACTGACCAAGTGGGGCCGGGAACCTTCCGGTGACGACGGCCGCGTATCGCTTCTGGGTCGTGCGGTCACGGAACTGAGCGGCCAGCCCCTCAGCCGCAGTGGACGTTTTGGCGACGACAACCACGCCAGAAACGGGAGCATCGAGGCGGCTGACAATGCCGACGAAGGCCTCGTGGCCAATGCGATTCTTGAGCCAGGTGAAAAGGCTTGGCTTCCCCGCAGGGGCATTAGCGGTGGTGAGGCCGGCTGGCTTGACCACCGCAATTAAATGATCATCCTCGAACAGGACATCAATCTTCGAGGGCTGCTCGGTGTATCCCATGGTTCCAGCGTCGTCATGGCGGATCGTGTTGGCAAGTGCGTCGCCCCGTCGGGCAGAACTGGCGCGAGACGAGGGGTGGGATGTTGTGGTCGTGCCACCCCCCGAATCGGCGGAAACCGAAGCTCCCCCACGCAGCCAAGACGAGTCGCTGGAGTCATTTGTTGTTCGCCTGGCAATGGCCAAGGCCAAGGCCGTGATTGCAGCGGGGTGTCGGGGCCTGGTACTCGCGTGCGACACGCTGTCGGAGGTTGATGGAATCGCACTCGGAAAGCCGGCGGATCGGGATGATGCCAGGAGAATGCTCCAGGCCCTCTCAGGCCGCCAGCATCGGGTGGTATCAGGGGTTTGTCTCTGGCCCATGAACAACGAGCCGGACGAGCGATGCGAGCCACTCACGGGCCACGCCACAAGCGTACTCACCGTGCCACCGATGGCGGAGGCGTTCCTGGAGCACTACCTGGAAACTGAGCTGTGGCAAGGCAAAGCTGGAGCGTGTGGATTTCAGGATGGACACATACCGCTCGAGCTCGTCTCTGGGAGCCCATCAAACGTGGTTGGACTCCCGCTCGAGCTCGTGCGAGGGATGCTTGCTGGCCTCTAAAAAACCACGACCCGCACGGCGATTGCCGTGCGGGTCGGGCGAAGAAAATTCCGGCGATACCTACTCTCGCGCTTTGGGCACTACCATCGGCTCTGGAAGCTTAACTGCCGTGTTCGGGATGGGAACGGGTGTGACCTTCCAGATATGATCACCGGAAAATACAAACTAGCCGCCTGGGAGCGGCAATGAAACCATGCCGCCGCCGGATGGCGGCGACAAAAAAGGAGGTCGTGGTAATCGGCATGGGCCATTTTCACCAAACTCATCTGCGGAGGCAGATGACTCGGACAGAGCCCTCGATACGAGTGGTCAAGCAATCGTCCGTTAGTACCGGTTAGCTGAGTGCATTGCTGCACGTACACGCCCGGCCTATTAACCTGGTCGTCTTCCAGGGGACTTTCGGGTTAAAACCCTTCGAAACCTGATCTTGGGGCGGGCTTCACGCTTATATGCTTTCAGCGTTTATCCGTTCCGTTCTTAGCTATCCAGCCGTGCCGCGAGCGCGACAACTGGCACACCAGAGGAACGTCCTTCCAAATCCTCTCGTACTAAAGAAGAATCCCCTCAAGTTTCGTACGCCCACAGCAGATAGGGACCGACCTGTCTCACGACGGTCTGAACCCAGCTCACGTACCACTTTCATTGGCGAACAGCCAAACCCTTGGGAGCTTCTCCACCCCCAGGATGTGATGAGCCGACATCGAGGTGCCAAACCGCT
>JBGTGN010000003.1:0-5482 GCA_041746715.1 Pirellulales bacterium
AGCCCCCAGGCGGCGGTCGCGAATCCGCCCGCGATCACAGGCAGCGTGATCCATGAAAGCCAGGGGCGGCCGGCGCGGCGGACGAGCCACCAGTCGAGTGGGTAGAGGGCGAGGCAATAGAGCAGGCCCACCGCCATGATCATCTCAAACGGCACCGGCCGAGTGGCCGCGTGGGTGGCATCTGTGTCAAATGTATCGAGGGAAGCGCGGAGCTGGCCCGCGAGGTCTGGCCCGCGGCGGTCGGCATCACCGGGAGATAGCATGGCACGATCTGCCTCGCTTCGGCCACCGAGGAGAGCAGCCAGGAGCCGATCGCAACCAGGCCAGGTGGCGCACCAGCGATCATCGAGGTCGAGGCCGATCCAGGTGATCGTGCCAAACCCGTGGGCGCGTTGCACGACGAGCGGCGTATCGGCCGCCAACGGCCCCTCAAACACATCAACCACGCCGGCCAGCGAATCAAACTTCGGCACGGTGAGGCCCGCCGGAGGAAGCCGCTGCGTCAGACCATTCGCCCGAGCAAACGCTTCGATCGCGCCGAGCGCGCGGACAGGAACAAGTTGCGGCGTGACACCAGGCAGCCATCCAGCGGTCGGCGGGCCACGCTTCGCCAGCACCGTCGCCGATGCCCCAGCGCAGAGCACGAGCCGGCCGCCTCGACGAATCCATCCGTCGAGGCTCTCCATGGTGGATTGACTGACACCGTCGATCGCCGTGCCGCATACGATCGCGGCATCGAACGCATCAAAATCACGCGGGCTCGATGGGGCAGCGGTCGGTGTTCCGATGAGTGGCACGATCGCCTTCGGCAGGCTGTCGCCAGCCACGAGGCGGACGGCGGATTCAGCCGCGGAAAGCTCACCAACAAGGAGCAAGAGCGGCGTGGTGGATGGCGTGGTTTCGTCACGTGGAGCGTCGATCGACATGACCTCAGCCTCGCCCCCCTGCCCTGCCGCAAGCACCCGCACTCGCGCATGAGGTCGCCCAGGCCGGAGGCACGCCCGCGCCGTGGTTCCGCCATCAGACAGGGTGACCGGTGGTGAGCCGACAAATTGGCCGTCGGGATCCTCGACTGCGAGCCGCACCGTCCCCTCAAATGGCACTGGCAATCGCACCACGACAGGCGTCCACGCACCGGTGCGATGGGTGCCACCTATGCCGAGCGTCATCGTGGCTGCGGGCGAGCCCTCGGCTGCCGATGTCGGCATAGGGTGTTGTGCCACGCCCAAAACGCCCGCGACGACCACCATCGCAGCCGCGTGCCACCATCTGCGAAGTCGGCTCATGGCTTCTCGGCGTCGGGGCAGGTGCAGGCGAGCGCACCGCAGCCGGGGCAACCACCGCCATACTTCCGCGTGATCGCCGCCTCGAGGTCCACATCCACGACATTGGCAATGGTCGCAAGCCATGCAAGCACATCGGCAAACTCGAGCGACTGTTCCTCGTGCGTGCCGCTGCGAAGCGCCGTGGCGAGCTCGCCGATTTCTTCAGTGAGCCACATGAACGTGCCCTCGACGCCGCGTGACGCGTCTTTGTCGTGGTACATCTGGCGGATGAGCGCCTGGAACTCGCGGATCGTCATCTCGGGCTTCTCGGTAGTCATTCTGGCGTTCGGTGTCGTGGACCTGAGTCTACAAAACAACGGCATTGCGGGCGGCGAGGATGCCACTGGTCGCCCGCCGCGGTAGGATACGAGACTCCCCACAAGCGGTGTTTTTTCGTTCCGCGGTCCCCTTCCCTTACGTCTTGTCTTTGCCATGTCTGACCCCCGACCGATCCGCATCTTCGATACCACGCTCCGCGACGGCGAACAGTCGCCCGGCGCCAGCATGAACCGCACCGAGAAGCTCGAGGTCGCCCAGGCCCTCGAAAAGCTCGGTGTGGACATCATCGAGGCTGGTTTTCCAATCGCCTCACCGGGCGATTTTGAGAGCGTGCGGGACATCGCGTCGGTGATAACCGAGGCGACCGTTTGCGGCCTCGCCCGGTGTAGCGACGGCGACATCGATCGGGCCGCCGAGGCAATCAAGCCGGCTCGCCGTGGCCGGATTCACGTCTTCCTCGCGACAAGCGCCATCCACCGCGAGTTCAAGCTCAGGATGACCCAGGAAGAGATCATCTCGAGGGCCGTGGCCGGCGTGACGCGGGCGCGGAACCTCTGCGACGACATCGAGTTTTCCCCAGAGGATGCCGCCCGCACGGAGATCGATTTTCTCTGTCGCGTGGTCGAGGCAGCGATCACGGCCGGGGCCACGACGGTCAACATCCCGGATACCGTCGGGTACGCGACACCCCAGCACATGTACCGGGTGTTCGCGAGCCTGCGGGATCGCGTGCCGAATATCGACAAGGCCGTGATGAGCGCCCACTGCCACGACGACCTCGGCCTGGCGGTGGCCAACAGTCTGGCTGCGGTGGAGGCGGGGGCCGGTCAGGTCGAGTGCACGATCAATGGCCTCGGCGAGCGGGCGGGCAACTGCGCCCTCGAGGAGGTCGTGATGGCTCTGCGGACACGGGCCGATCACTACGGCTGTTCGACGCGGATCGATACGAAGCGGCTCGTGCCGATCAGCCGGCTCGTGGCCAACATCACCGGCATCCGCGTGCCGCGAAACAAAGCGATCGTGGGCCGCAACGCCTTTGCCCACGAGTCTGGTATTCATCAAGACGGCATGCTCAAGGAACGAAGCACCTACGAGATCATGCGGCCGGAGGATGTCGGCCTCGAAAAGACCGACCTCGTGCTGGGCAAGCACAGCGGCCGGGCGGCGCTTGCCGACCGTGCCCGCGCCCTCGGCTACGAGCTCGACGCCGACCAGCTCAAGGCGGTCTTCGACCAGTTCAAGGTTCTTGCGGATCGCAAGAAGGAGATCTACGACGGCGACATCGCGGCGCTCTGCGAGCAGCGGTTTTCAGCGCTCCCCGAGCAGTATTCCTTCGAGGGGTACACGATTGCCTGTGAGGCGGGCAAGACGCCGACCGTAACGCTCCGGGTCATGCACGCTGGCGAAGCCAAGAGCGTGACCATGACAGCCGGCGATGGCCCGATCGACGCGATTTTCTTGGCCATTGAGAAGCTCACCGGCGTCACGACCGTCTGCCGCGACTTCCGGGTGCAGGCCGTGACGGTGGGCAAAGACGCGCAGGGTCAAGTGACCGTGGAGCTCGAGCACGACGGACAGGTGCAGCGCGGCCGCGGCGTCTCGACCGACTCCCTCGAGGCCGCAGCGAAGGCTTTCCTTGCCGCCGTCAACGGCTTCTCGCTCGGCATCCAGCCGCGGCTTCACCCGCAGCGGCTCTGACGGCGGGGGCATGTCTCCGTCAATGCCAGACGGGCCATCAGCCTTGAATAAAGTATTCAAGCGTCAAGAGCTCGTTTGCTCGTTCGTACGGATTCATGCCGGCATCGAAGCCGGCGTCACGAAAGCCCGTGACGTTATGCGCTGCGGGAATCGAACCGGTGTGCGACGATGGTGCCGACCGGATCGCCTTCCGCGAAGCTACCCCGGAAGGCGTGTTGGCCGATTCTGACTCCGAAAAAGACGCCTGCGACCGACATGTCCAAACGAGTGAAACGTGGTTTCCGACCAGTGAAGCCCGCCGGTGCGAGACAAGCGTCGTCACAGCCTTCGAGTGCTGTCCCGACGGCCGAGAATCCGTCGCGTCGTACCATATTCCGTGCCGTGCTCCTGGTTGGGCTGACGTTTGTTGCGTTTGGGCCCGCGATCTGGCACGGCGGCTTTGTCTGGGACGACGGCGACTACGTTCTCGAAAATAAGACGCTTCGGGATTTTGAAGGTCTCAGGGACATCTGGTTCTCACCGCGTGCGACCCCCCAGTACTACCCGCTGGTCCACACAAGCTATTGGATCGAATTCCGCCTCTGGGGATTGGATCCCACCGGCTATCACGTCACCAACGTGGTTCTTCATGCGACGGCGGCCTTGCTGTTGTGGCGTCTGCTCAGGCGGCTTGCCATGCCCGGCGCCTGGCTGGCGGCCGCCCTTTTTGCCGTGCATCCGGTTCACGTCGAATCAGTGGCTTGGATCACGGAACGCAAAAACGTCTTGTCGGGCGTGTTCTATCTGGGCTCGGCGATCGTCTACCTGAAATGGGCAGAAACCAGGGCCGCCGGGCATCGCGAGCCGTGGGCCTATTTCGCAGCTTTTCTGCTCTATGGGTGCGCCCTCCTCAGTAAGACCGTGACCGTGTCGCTGCCCGCCGCCCTCTTGCTCGTAGCCTGGTGGCAGGACGGCCAAGCGGTGGCAGAAAAGCAACCGGAGGAGTCGCTTGCCCGTCGTTGGCTCATTGGCCGAATCCTGCCACTCTTCCCGTTCTTTCTCGTGGGCCTGGCCTTTTCGTATATCACCGTGCGGCTCGAGAAGGAGCACGTGGGTGCCACTGGAGCCGAATGGGACCTCTCGTTTGTCGATCGCTGCTTGATCGCGGGGCGAGCCCTCTGGTTCTACATCGGGAAGCTGATCTGGCCTGGAAACCTCTGCTTCAGCTACCCGCGATGGACGATCGACGCCGGAGTGTGGTGGCAATGGTTCTATCCGCTGGCCTTTGCGGCGTTGGTGGTGCTCCTCTGGGCTGGCCGCAAACGCCTGGGGCGAGGCCCGCTCGTGGCCATGCTGTTCTTCGCCGGAACCCTCCTGCCGGCACTCGGGTTTTTTGACGTCTATCCGATGCGGTATTCGTTCGTGGCCGATCACTTCCAGTATCTGGCGAGCATCGGCGTGATCGTGCTTGTGGCCGCAGGGATTGCCCGCTGCGGTCATTGGATTTCGGCAGCCTCTGAAGATATGACAGCCGCTGGCCGTCGCCTCTTGCGACCAGCTCGGTACGCGGCGGTGGCCGTCCTACTTTTCGCCCTGGTCATCGCCAGCCGGCGGCAATGCCGGATCTACGACAATCTCGAAACGTTGTGGCTCGACACGATCGCAAAGAATGCCGCCTCGTGGATGGCCTACAACAACCTCGGCCATTATTACCTCCACGACAATCAGCCTGAGAAGGCGGTGCCGCGATTCGAACAGGCGATCCAGCACAATCCGAAGGAGCTTAGTCCGATCAACAACCTCGGAGCGGCTCTTGTCAGGTTGGGCCGGATCGATGAGGCGAAGGTGAGCTACCAGCAGGCTATCGCCATCGACGCGAACGATCCCCAGGCCTATCACAATCTCGGCGTCGCGCTGGCAAAGCAGGGGCATGGAGGAGAGGCGATCGAATCGTATAAGAAAGCGATTGAGCTCGATCCGAAGCTTGCTGCCACCCACCACAATCTCGGTCTGCTGCTGGCCGAGATGGGCCGCCTTGACGAGTCGCTTCGCCATTTCGACGAAGCTGTCACGATCTCGCCAGAGCTCGGTTCGTCGCACATGAGCTACGCCGATGTGTTGATGGCGGCAGGACGGGTTCGTGACGCAGCCGACCACTATCGAACCGCCGTCGCGCTCGATCCCACGCTGGCGGGCGCCCA
>JBGTGN010000004.1:0-27371 GCA_041746715.1 Pirellulales bacterium
CGCCCGACTGGCTCGCGCTCGAGCAGGATGTGTCGTGGCTCCGCACGGCCCGCGGCCGAAAGCTCGACCCGACCCGCGTGGCCAGGTTCGCCCGCCGCTACCGTGCCGCATGCAGTGATCTCGCGCTCGCCGTCGGAATGCGATTCCCGGCAGGCACCACCGACTATCTTCAGCAGCTCGTGGCTGACGCCCACACCCAGCTCTACCGGATCGAATCGTTCAGCATTCTGGCATGGCTACGAGACCTTCTCGTGGCAGTGCCAAGGCGCACGCTCGCCGATCCATGCACCTGGATCGCCGTAGCGGTCTTTGTGGGTCTCTTTGCTGGTGGGATCGTGGCGACGCAGGTTCGACCGGAGTTTGCCACGGAGATCGTTGGCGATGGAGCACTCGCAAACGTCGAGGCGATGTATGCCGAGCGGCCTGGCACGGGTGGCTTCACGTCAGCCCGCACAGCAATGACCGGGTTTTACGTTTTCAACAACGCCGGCATCGGCCTGCGATGCTTTGCCGGCGGCATCCTCTTCGGCGTTGGAAGCCTTGTCGTGCTCGCCTTCAACGGTCTCACGCTCGGGGCTGTCTTCGGTCACATGCTTGCCTCACCGGTGGCCGACCACTTCGGCGAGTTTGTCACGGCCCACGGTCCCTTTGAGCTGACGGCGATCGTGCTCTCGGCGGCGGCCGGCCTTCGACTCGGCTGGGCGCTGGTGGATACGCGAGGCTGGAACCGGTGGGAGTCGCTCCGGCGAACCGCTCCTGAGGCGCTCGGCACGGCTGGACTGGCAACGGTGCTCTTCTTCATGGCAGCGTTCATCGAGGGGTTTGTGTCGCCATCGCCCCTCCCGTGGTCGGTGAAGACGATCGTGGCGCTGGGCAGCGGCCTTCTCATGGTGGCCTACTTCGCGTTTGGCTGGGTCGCCGGCGGGAGGCACCTCGATGCTGGCTGATCGGGTGCAGGTCGCCGTTCGGCCGCGAAGCATTCTCGAATGCCTCGACCTGGCGGTCATGTTTTGTGGAAGGCGGCCCCTCGCCGTGGCGCTGGCGATCGCCATCGGCGCAGTGCCCTGCATCCTGCTCAACAGGCTTTTCATTGCCGGCATGCCTGCGGACGACAGCAGCCTGTTGGCCGCGTTCTTGCTCTTGGGCATAGAAGTGGCCTGGGCGAGCGTGCCCCTCACGCTCTATCTCGGGCAGGCTGTTTTTTCCGAGCGGTTTTCATGGCGGATGGCCACGCGGTCGTTCATGTCGAGTCTGCCGGCGCTCGTGGTCTTTCAGGGCTTCCTGCGAGCTGCGTGCCTGGCCATCTTGTTCCTGACGCCGGTGGTGTTCATCGCGATGTACTACCTCAATCCGGTGATTCTTCTCGAGCGACCGCGGCTGTCACGGATATGGAGCCGCCGCGGCGCGATCAATCAACGCATCTCAGGCCACATCATCGTGCTTACGATGGTGAATGCCGCGATCCTGGCGGTCGGTGTGCCGCTCGGGACCGGCTTCATGGCCGCGGTCTCATCGGTCTGGAATGGCAAGCCGGTTCGCTGGGTGCCCGAAGAGTTCGACGAGTCGCTTGTGTCGTCTCTTTTTTCCTGGCACGGTCAGATCGCCTTCTGGTCGGTCTGCGGCCTGCTGACGGTGTTCCGGTTCTTCACCTATCTGGATGCCCGGATTCGCCGCGAGGGCTGGGACGTGGAGCTCAAGCTCCGCTCGGCCGCCACCTACGCGGGGCTTCCCGAGCCAAGGCCCCACGCCATGGTCGGTGCGGCTGGCTGGATTTTGGCGATCGTCCTCGCGACGGTGAGTGGCACGGTGCTTGCGGTGGCTGACCAAGATGGCGATGCTGGCAGCGGTGCGAAGCGGGCGCTGGCGCGACAATCGTTTCCGTGGTACGACGCGCCAGCCGACCGGTATCGGTCGCTCATTCAGCCTGAGCAGGAAGCGACTGCTGCCTCTGAGGCGCCCCGTGGCTCGCGAGATCGCGTTCGCGGTTCCCGACCAGGTCGCGGCACGCGAGGTGGATCGGGCCACGGCTCTGGCACGGGCTCCAGCCGTGGAATGCGGGAATCCCGCTCCCGCGAGCCGTGGAACTTCAGCTTCCCGAAATGGGATCTCAGTGGTCTCGGCACTGTGATCATGGTCTTGCTTTTTGGGGCGGCCGTGATTGCGATCATCTACCTCGTGGTGCGATTCGGCATCCTCGGCCGCACCCGTCGAGACAAGCCCGATGACGCACACGAGATGATGGACGACGGCGACGAAGAGCGACTCGCCGCGCTTCCCGATGCCGTGCGAGCGGCCGGTGGCGATCTGCTGGCCCATGCGCGGGCCTACGCCGAGCGGGGCGAGTATGAACAGGCGATGATTTTCTATTACGCCTGGCAGTTGCTCGAGCTCGACCGACGAGGTGGGCTCGTCCTCGCCCGCGGCAAGACAAACGGACAATATGTACGGGAGGTCGCCGCGGCCGGGCCATCGATCGCGGAACTCTTCCGTCGATCGAGCCGTCTTTTCGAAGACGCGTTTTTTGGTGACCTGCCGGTCACGCAGACGAGCTTCGAGAGCGTGTGGAACGAGCAGAGCAGGATTGCGTCGTTTGCGAGGCCACCCGAGCCACGTTCCACGCGAGGCGGCCCTCGGGCAATGCCTGCCTCGGCCAGCCGAGCGATTCTGCTCGCGGCAGCCACCACCCTCGCCGCCACGGTGGGATGCCAGCAGGAGGTCGATACCACGTATGCCGCGGTCCGCGGCACCAGCATCAATGGAATCTCGGCATTCGTGCAGCTTCTTCGGGATACCGACCACACCGTGACGGCCCGTCAGTATCTCCCAAACGAGATTCCCGAAGAGGTTTCCACGCTTGTCGTGTTCGACGATTCGTTCGCAATGCTCTCTCCTGCAGCCGCGGAGATCCTGCCTGAGTTCATGGGGGCAGGCCATGACCGCACCGTTCTCCTCGTGCTGCGCGATAGCGACTGCATCATCGACTACCTCCGGTCTCTCCAGGCTCGTGACGATCTCGAGCCCGAAAACCGGAAGCGTGTTGACACGCTTCTCAAGGATGCCGAGGCGCAGCTTGCCCAAGCCACCGCCAGCGACCGGCCGGCCACCGCCCCGTTCCCCGACAAGCTCATCGCGACGAAGCGCCCTTCTGCTGGCGAGCGGCTCGAGCTCGCTATCCAACGGCGGACCACGTCGCCTGAGAAAACGATTTCTGCACGCTGGGAGCTTCGTCGTCGGCTTGCTCCCGGCACAGAGCCCCGCACGCTCTGGTCCGCTCGCGACGATCCACTCCTTGTCCGCCAAAAAACCGACGACGACATGATCCTCGTCATGGCGTCAGCCGCGCCGATTCTCAATGGCGGCCTCGTCGATCCTGGCAACCGGCTTCTCGCCGAAGAGTTGGCTGCCCTTCTTCCGACCGAGGGCGGGGTGCTTGTCGTCGGCTCAGCCGGGATGGACACGGTCTACGAAGAAGACGCCGAGGAGCCGCCGTCGCCGTGGCGGCTGCTCACCGTGCAGCCGCTGCCCTGGGTGGCCGTGCAGGCCATCGCCGCCATGGCCCTCTTCTGCTGGTGTACCTCACCGATATTTGGCCGACCGAAACGATCGGCCGTAGCCCATGCCCAGGATTTCGGGCACCATGTGGCGGCGATGGCAAGCCTGCTTGCAAAGTCGCCGAAGGCTGGCGGTGAGTTTGCGCGGGCTCGGATTGAAGCCTGGCGAGCCGCCGCACCATCGGCTGCCGCAAAGCCCCGCCGCCGCCGACATTCCTGATGCCCCCGCACACCTGATGGAGATCGTGATGGAAGGCCCCGAGACGATGCCCGCCCCCCCTGCCGCCCCCTCGCCCGAGGCCGATCCGCGTTTTGAAAAGGTGCGTGTCGCGATCGACCGTCTCCTCGCGGAAACCGCAAAGGTCTATGTCGGGCAGACGCAATTTGTGCGGCTGGCGCTGACGGCGCTCTTCGCGGGCGGCCATGTGCTCATCGAGAGTGTGCCTGGGCTCGGCAAGACGCTGCTCGTGCGAATTCTCGGCGAGGCGCTCGGATGTCGCTTCGGCCGCATCCAGTTCACAGCCGATCTCATGCCCTCCGACATCACCGGCCAGCCGGTGTTTGACGCCCGAACACAGGAGTTCCGATTTCGGCCTGGGCCCATCTTCACCCACATCCTGCTGGCCGACGAGATCAACCGCTCGCCAGCCAAGACCCACGCGGCGCTTCTCGAGATCATGCAGGAAGGCCGTGTCACCGTGGATGGCACGACCCACCAAATTGAGCCGCCGTTTCTCGTGCTGGCCACACAGAATCCTCTCGAATCAGAGGGCACCTACAACCTTCCCGAAGCCCAGCTCGACCGCTTTCTCTTCAAGATCGTGGTGGACTATCCCACGGCCACTGAAGAGAACGACATCCTTCGGCTTCACTGTCGGCCGCAGCGGCTCGAGGCCCAGGTGGCCGCATCGATCCGGCCGCTCCTTAATCCACAAACGGTGATCGCAGTCCAAGATCTCTGCCGTACCGTTCATGTGGATGACGCGGTCATCAACTACGTCAGTGCGATCGTTCGTCGAACCCGCGAGTGGCCCGCCTTCGCCGTCGGGGCAAGCCCGCGGGCAGGGATCGCACTGGTCTCCGGGGCTCGTGTGCTCGCGGCATTTGCGGGGCGATCGTATGTCGTGCCCGACGACGTGAAGGAGCTGGTGATTCCGGCGCTGCGTCACCGAGTGATCCTTACGCCGGAAGCCGAAGTCGCGGGTGAAACCACCGATGGCGGCCTCATGGCACTCGCGGCAGGCGTGGAGGTGCCGAGGCCGTGATCGCCCCTACGCGACGGCTCTGCTTCTATGCGCTCGTGCCACTGGTGCCGACGGTCGCGCTTTTCGTGGCACCGGCGGCCTGGCCCATCGTGGCGCTCGCCGATTTTGTCGTGGTGGCCATCGCGGTTGCCGACCTCGCCACGGTCCCTGGTCGGCAGGCGTTGCGGGCCCGTCGCGAGATTCAGTCGATTGCCACCCGAGGGGCCGTTCAGCGAGTGGCGATCACCATCGAGAACCGATCGAGCCAGCCCTGTGAGATCGCGGTCCTCGACGACCAGCCGCCGTCCTTCGAGATAGAAGGGGCGATTGCTCCGCTGCGACTCCCCGCGGGAGGCCGTCGCAGGCTCACCTACTCGTTCGTGCCGACCGAGCGGGGCGAGGTGCGGCTTCACCACGTGTTTCTCCGATGCGGCACCAGGCTCGGGCTCTGGAACTCCTTTCGCCGCCTCCCTGTAGCCGACACGGTTCATGTCTATCCGGCGCTCGAGCAGATCGGCCGCTACGCGCTCTACGCCCGCACGAATCGGATGTCGCTCTTGGGCGTCCGCCGGAGCCGCAGGATCGGCACCGACAATGAGTTTGAGCGGCTGCGAGACTACTCCACCGACGACCAGTTCAAGTCGATCGATTGGCGAGCCACGGCCCGCCGGCTCAAGCTCACCGTACGGGATCATCAGTCGAACCAGAGCCAGCGGATCGTGTTTGCCATCGACTGCGGGCGTATGATGGTGAATCGCACCGCGGGAGAGTCGCTTCTCGACGCTGCCCTCGATGCCGCCCTCACGCTCGCCCATGTGGCCCTGGCCCAGCGTGATGAGGCTGGCATCCTCTGCTACGACGACGCCGTCACGCGATGGCTGCCGCCTCGTGGTGGTCACGGCCAGCTCAACCGGATGGTCGCCCTCGTGCATGACGTGCAGCCGCGGCTCGTGGAGAGCCGCGCCGATACGGCGCTGTTGCATCTCCAGCGGCACTGCCGCAAGCGAACACTTCTGGTCGTGCTGACGAATCTCATCGACGACCGCAACGCCGATCGCATCCGCACGCACCTCGCGCCGACCGTGGGCCGCCACCTCCCGCTCGTTGCCCTGCTTCGCGATCCGGCGATGTTTGATCCGGTGGAGACATGGGAGCGAGAGACCGCCGAGCATCACGCGGCCGGGGATGTGGGCCTGCTCACGCGTGCGGGTGCCGCGGCCGATATCCTGCTCTGGCGTCGGCAGGTCATTGCCGACCTCGAGTCCGATGGCGTGCTGACCCTTGACGCGCGGCCCGAGGATCTCACCGCCGCGCTCGTGAGCGAATACCTCGCGATCAAGGCCCGCCGCCTTCTGTAGTCCTACCCTCCGGTGCTTCCCACCCATGCTTCCTCCAGGCTATTCGCTTCGTCCCGTCGAGCCCGCAGACTACGACGCGATCATCGAGATATGCCGGCTTGTGTATCCAACCGAGCGGCCCTACTCGACAGAAGAGCTCGACGACCACCGGCTGGTCTTTCCGCAGGGCCAGTTCGCGGCGGTGGAAACCGCGTCGGCCGCCGTGGCTGGCGTTCACTTTACGCTCAAGCTCCGACTGACGGATTTTCATCTCGATGATTCATGGGACGTGCTCACCGCGGGGGGCTCCTTCCTCGATCATGACCCCGAGGGGCATACGCTCTACGGCGCTGACATCATGGTCCACCCAGGCCACTGGCATCATGGCATCGGCCACGCGCTCACCGATGCAGCCCGTGGCCTGGTCGAGGCGGAGCAACTCTGGCGCATGGTGGGGGCGAGCCGGCTGCCCGGCTACGGCAAGCACGCCTCATCGCAGGCCATCGACGATTACGTCGCTGCGGTTCTGGCTGGAACACTCTTCGATCCCGTGCTCAGCATTCACGTGAAAGATGGATGGACCCCGGTCAAGCCGATCCACGGCTACCTCCAGCACGACGAAGAAAGCGCAGATTGGGCGGAAGTGATCCAGTGGGTAAACCCTGCGTGCCCACCCCCGCCCAACCTCGCCCTCACCCGCTAACGCGGCCTGTCGGCCGCAGCCAAAAGCCGGCGAACGAATGCCCGCATCACCCCAGCACGCTCAATCCATGAACATTCATCCCACCCGAATAGCCTCCCTACTGATCGCCCTTCTCGTGCTCACTGCCGCGGGCCATGCCACCGCGGAACCGATCGCCAGAAGTCCGAAGCGGCCCAACATTCTCATTGTCATGGTCGATGACATGGGCTTTAGCGATCTCGGCTGCTTTGGCAGCGAGATACAAACACCCACCCTCGACACGCTCGCCGGGAACGGCCTACGGTTCACGCAGTTCTACAACACTGCCAAGTGTCACAGCTCCCGCATCTCCTTGCTCACTGGGCTCCACGCCAACCAGGCGGGCCAGGAGTCGCTCCGGCATGGCGTTACCACCGCGCAGGTGCTCAGTGACGCCGGCTACTTCGCCGCCATGACCGGCAAGTGGCACCTCGATGACCAGCCGACGGACCACGGGTTCGAGCGTTTCTGGGGCCACCTCTCGGGCGCAACCAACTGCTTTACAGGCGATGACACCTTTCGGCTGAACGGCAGGAGATGGGAAGTGCCCGACAAAGACTTCTACGTCACCACCGCCAACGCAGACCATGCCATTGGCTTTATCGACGAGGCCAAAGACAGTGGCAAGCCGATGTACCTGTATATGGCCTTCAACGCGCCGCACTACCCACTCCAGTGTTTCAAAGAAGACTTCCGTGTGTACGAAGACACTTACCAAGTCGGCTGGGACAGGATTCGCGAGCAGCGCCAGGCCAAACAGAAGCAGCTCGGGCTGTTCGGCGACGACTCGGTCACGCCCGCGCCGCGGCCCGACCACGTCCCACCATGGGAATCGCTTTCGGACGACGAGAAGGACTGGGAAGCACACCTCATGGCCGCGTACGCCGCCATGATCCACCGGGTGGACATTGACCTGGGCCGCGTGCTCGACCGCCTGAAAGACCAGGGGATGTTCGAGAACACCCTCGTGCTGTTCGTGTCGGACAATGGCGCATGCCCGTTCGACCGCACCCGCGGTCGCGGGCTTCCGCTTCGACCGTGGGATCCAAAATCATTCTGGTGCTACGGCCCAGGCTGGGCGCACGTGTGCAACACGCCTTTCCGTCTCTACAAGCAGAACCAGCACGAGGGTGGCATCGCCTCACCCGCGATCGTGCACTGGCCCGCGGGATTGAAGACCAAGCCAGGCTCCATCACCCACCAGCCGGCGCACCTGATCGACGTCATGCCGACAGTCCTCGAACTGGGCAAGGCCACCTATCCCGAGGCCGACCACCAGGGGCCTGTCGAGCCGATGCAGGGCAGGTCTCTGCTGCCGATCCTCGCTGGCCAGACCCGCGAGCCATACGAGATGTACTTCTGCTATGCGACCAACCGTGGGATACGTGTCGGCGACATGAAGCTCGTCTCGTTTCGCCAGAGCCCGTGGGAACTGTACGACCTCTCGGCAGACCGCACGGAACTGAACAATCTGGCGACTGACCGGCCGGAGCTCGTCGAGTCACTGCGAGCCAAGTGGATGGCCTGGGCCGAGCACGTCAATAAGCTCCCGAAGCGAGAGCGTCTTCCCGTCAAAACTTCGATGCAGAAGCCAAACTTTTAGCGCGGCCCCTCGGCCGCACCCGAAGGGGGGGACGCCCCACTTTTCTGGTTCTTCAGGGATTTCCGTGGCACGGGGGCATCGGATTTGAGCCTGGGGCGCCGTAGAGTATGCCCATGGACACACTCTCAACCCACTATGCCCGCCTCCTGCGAATCGATGAATCCTGGAAGGTGGTGAAAGTTGATCTTCAAGTCGAGGCAGCGGCGAGTCGAGATTCGCCCGGCGCATGTCGGCCAGGGGGTGGCCTGCCCGGAATGCGGACGAACCTGCGGGTTGGCCGATCATGCCGATGAGCGACGATGGCGGCATCTCGACACCATGCAGTTCGTCACTGAGCTTGTCGCCCGTCTTTCTCTCTGCCGCTGCCCCGAGCACGGCGTCAAGACGATCGTGCCTCCTTGGGCTGCGAGACATTCTCGATTCACCCTTCTCTTTGAAGCCTTTGCCATCGAAGTCCTTCAAGCGTGCCGCACCGTCAAAGCCGCCGCCGAGCTGCTCAATCTCCCATGGGATGCGGTGCAGACGATCATGGACCGAGCCGTCGCCCGAGGTCTGGATCGCCGCGAGGCGTCCGTTGTCCCCCGAAGCCGGTGGTCAAGGTGGCAAAGATGCTCAAGAGACATCTACCCAACCTCCTGACCTATTTCCGTCACCGAATCACGTATGCCATGAGCGAGGGATTCAACAGTAATGGCCCTGTCCACCTCGTGGCCCATAGCATGGGCAATGTGGTCGCTGCCGAAGCCCTGCGGCTATGGTCCGCCGGCACACACGAAGACCCGCTCGTGACGACGTACTCGGCCCTTGAGGGGGCTCTCTCCGCCGGGGCCTATGGGGACGATAGCACCGACGGCACCGACACCCCACCGGCCGATTCGCTCCTGGAGTCGCTGCTTGAGCTGCTCGGCGGTACCGCCAGTCCCTCTGAGACAGACCTTTATCGCAACTGGCCGACCGGCGTGACGGGTGGCGAAAGCCGATTCTACATGCAAGGCACAGTTGGAGCCGCGGGCAAGTGGATCAATTTCTACAACTCGGTCGACTATGCCACGTCAGTTTTGTGGAAGGCTAACAACATACGCAAGCCGATCACCGGGCCGTATTGGGTCAATGGTTTTGCTCAATCCCCGTCGGGAGACCCGATTCGATACTTGGTGGACGATGACGGGCGGATCTATCGAGGGTGGGGCTCGGTTTCGGACGGTACACTTGAGAATGAAGTCGATCTGACTCCAGGGATTCGGGATGGGGTGTCTACGTTTGGAGTTGGTCCGACGGCCTATGAAGTTCTGGGGCTGGTAGCCAAGTCGAATTCACTTCCGATAGGGACAAAGGTCGTTGACTTTTTCACTGGTGGAAACTTTGACATCGCTAGTTTAGGGCTGCCGGGTGCGTTTGACGACAAGTTGGCCGGACATTCTTTTCAATACAACTTCGATGCGGCCACCACATCGCCTTTCTGGGAGCGATTGGTCCAAGAGGCTGGACTAGCCGTGATATCAACATGAGCGGGGCCTTTCACATGCGATGGCCCTGGCTAGCGTTGTTCATACCGGTCGTCATCGTGGTGGCCTTGGGACTCCAGGAGCACGAGCCGCTCCGGGAGCTCGTTGCTGAGGCGAGGGTGTCGGTTGGCGAATGGCACCGCGACTCCAGCCTCCACGGACTGTACCTTGTCCCACTGGATCGTTCCGGGGACAGCCTTACAAGGGCCCTTGATTTTTTGCCCAGGTGCCCATCGGTCAACCGGGTGCTTCTGCCCAAGATGGAGAACCTACACGCGGCGCTTGTCCGCCTTGCCAAGATGGATCACATTATCGCGCTCGACATGCGGCACACGGATCCTACCGCCGAAGACCTGAGCGGACTTTCGGGCATGAAAGGCCTAGGGCTTCTCGATCTCAGCCACAATCAAGCGCTGTCGGATGACGGCATTGCGGCGATGGAGAACCTCCGGAAGCTCCGCTATCTCGACCTCACGCAGACGAATGTGACGGGGACTGGCCTGAAAGACCGAGCCGACATGGTGAGTCTTGAGGATCTGAACCTGATTGGTTGTCCGGTAACCGACGAAACGCTCGCAGCCATCCCACGATTCCCAAAACTCACCACCCTTTTCTTGGACGAGACTGAGGTGACGGACAAAGGGCTCATGAGCCTTGTCGGATGGGCCTCGTTACGGCGAGTCAGGCCCAGCAAGGCATGCACGCCGGAAGGCATCAAGGCATTCAACGATGCGTTCGTAGCTGCCCGGCAGAAGGCCCGCGAGGCTGGAGAGCAAACATGGGATCGGGATATTGCGCCGGTTTTTGTCCATGAGCCAGTGCCGCACCGCGCAAAAACGACGCCACCGTGACACGCTCGCTCGACTCTGAACTATCCGCGCGGGCGTTGTCCATGCTGTGGTCTCCTGCGTTGGAGGTCGAGCGAAGCCACTCGCGGTACAAAAAACTCCGTCCGCTGAGAACCCGCCCCAATAAGTTGGGTTCTTTGTGTAGGTCTGCACTTTCGGAGATTTTGTCCCGCGCCATCGTGGGCTGGCAGCGTCGCCCGAATCCGTCACGATAAGCCGCGGCGGAGGTCGAGCGTGCAGGCGTAGTCTGGGTTTCGCTCTTCGGGTGGCGGCTCAAACGGCCCCGGCGTGTGGCCCGTCGCAAAGAATCGAGCGACGCGGCGGCTCTCGGCTTCGAGCGTGTTGACGGGACGCGCCTCATCGATCCGCGGCGCCTGACTTGTCGGCCCGATGAACCGACCGGCGAAGAGATACGACAGCGACGGATGGTTATTGAAGTAGGCCACCATGCTGCCGAGGAGCCACGGCCGTCTGAGAAACGGGCTTTCGTTCGCGATGCTCCCTCCGAGCACGACATGGTCGCCGCCGCCGGTGCCCGTGTGCAGCCCATCGATTTCAAACTTTTCCGCGGCCAGCCGACTCGCGCGCGCCTCTTCGGCGAGCGTCTCGCGGAGCGCTACCAGCTCCCGCCACGACGATGCCGGCGGCACGTTGACCTCGATCACCCCCGGGTCGGGCGTCACATGAAGGCGTACGAGTCGTGGACCGTAAGGCGGCGGGTAGCCTTCGAGTACGACGGGCGTGTCGGTTGCCGCAGCCAATTCCACGGGGAAAGCCTCAGTGAAGGGTGTCGCGACGCGCCAGGCGACGCGCGGCACGAAAGTAGGGTGGGCTGCTTGCCATCCCGTCGGCCCCCCTGGAAAGCGGCGATTTGTGGATTTTTTGCCTGAATTGTGGATCGAGTTCGAACAATGCGATAATTTCGACTGTTGCGAACATTGCATTTATTTCGATGAAAGCCTAGAGTTCTTTGGAGCATTTTGATGGCCACGGACTGGCCCATCGAACGATCCAGGAGGTTGAGATGGCTGTCCTCGAAGAGACTTTTGTGCCCTCTGAGAATGACGCTGAGAAGGCAAAGGCTTTCAGCCGCATGTTGGCCCGGGAAATCCCTCCCGAATCTCGCGTCGTGATACAGCGCGAGAATGACGGTGAGGCTATCGAAGTCCCTCGTGCTGTATTCGACATCCTCATGAAAGTCCTCGCCGTTATGGCGAACGGCAAGGCGTTCTCGTTGATGCCGATGGATGAGGAGCTCACGACTCAGCAGGCGGCAGACATACTCAACGTGTCGAGGCCATATCTCAACAAGATTCTGGACTTGGGCGATATTCCCCATCGAAAGGTTGGGCGAAACCGCCGGGTCAAGTTCGGTGATCTCCTTGAGTACAGGAAGCAACAAGAAGCCACGAGCAAGAACGCGCTTCAGGAATTGGCAGACGAGGCACAAGAGCTAGATATGGGGTACTGACCGATGTCCGGCTTTACCGCAGTTCTTGATGCATGCGTTCTCTATCCTGCACCGCTTCGTGATCTGTTGCTCAGCCTTGCCGCTGTAGGAATCTACCGTGCGAAATGGTCGCAGCAGATCCATGATGAGTGGACTCGAAACCTGCTGGTGAATCGGCCAGATCTCGACCCAGAACGTCTGCGTAAAACGTGCACGCGAATGAACGTTGCGGTGCCCGACAGTGTGGTAACCGGGTACGAAGATTTGATCGGGGCTTTGCAATTGCCAGATCTCGATGACCCACCTCTTCAAGTTGCCCCGCCGTTGTGTGCCTTCCCTCGGCTCGCTTGCGCTCGCCTCAGTCAGGCACACAACGGCGATTTACAGAAGCTATGTTGCACTACCGGCGGGGGCTTGAGCAGAGAGAGGTAGCCCAAGTCGGTGTGGACGTACTCGTCGATGGCGTGGACCTCGACCGGCCGGTCACCCACTCTCGCGGGCGTCATGCTCCGGATACAGGCCACGGTGCTGTTGGGCATGAACCCCCAGCGAAACCGTTCGACAAACCCGTCCGCCGTGTACTTGCCAGTGCTTTGACAACTCTGGATTTTGGGTTGCGATGTGCGTCGGAGCCGACGTTTCCGGCTTGGAATCACCGTTCCCACCCCAAAAGAAAGTGTGGACAAAGCACTAGGCTCGAGAACAACGACCTGGAGTGAGTGTGGCATGATCTTTTTCCGCTCACAAAAATGCCGACGTGGCGGAACATCCCATGGACATTCCAGCACGTCGGCATCCGATGACTGTAGCTGAAGCTGTGCATCAGTCTACTCATTTGCCAAGCGCCAGACGCTGCAGCGCCTTGACACCCTCGACCACCGCCACCGGCAGCAGCGAACACCCCGCGATCAGGCCCCAGTCCGCGAGGCTTGGCGGGACGGTGTGGAGCACCCGCTGCAAGAGCGGCAGGTAGACCGCTGCGGCCTGTAGAAGCAGGCAAAAGGCCACAGCCGCCCACAGCCAGCCGTTGGTAAACAGGCGGCCGGTGAATGCCGACCGCGATTGGGAACGCGCGTTGAAGGCGTGGAAGACCTGGGCCAGCGCCAGCGTCATGAAGGCCATGGTGGTCGCCTGCCGCAAGCCCTCGCCCTCGCTGCCATGCCAGTGCATGCCAATGCCGAAGGCCAGCAGCGTGACCATGGTGAGCAGCAGCCCCTGCCAAACGACCAGGCCGATAAAGGCCGGGGTGAGGACCGATTCCTGGGGGTCGCGGGGCGGACGACTCATGACGTCCGGGCCCGACGGTTCGAGCGCCAGGGCGAAGGCCGGGAAGATGTCGGTGATCAGGTTGAGCCACAAGATCTGGAGGGCCGCCAGCGGCAACGGCCAGCCGATCATGAGGGCGAGGAAAACGGTGAGGATCTCGGAGAAGTTGCAGGAGAGCAGGTAGTGCAGGAACCGGAGAATATTGCCGTAGATGATCCGACCCTGCTCCACAGCGCCCACGATGCTGGCGAAGTTGTCGTCCGTGATCACCATGTCGGCGTTTTCCTTGGCGACCTCAGTCCCCTTGATGCCCATGGCAATGCCAATGTCCGCCTTCTTCAGGGCCGGGGCGTCGTTCACCCCGTCGCCCGTCATCGCCACGACGTGCCCCTGCTCCTGCAGCGCTTCGACGATCTGCAGCTTGTGCTCGGGCGAGACGCGAGCGAACACGGCGGCGTCGGCCACGGCTGTTTTCCAGCCGGCAGCGTCCAGGTTGGCCAGTTCGCGACCGTGGACAATCCGCAAGGGACGTCCCGCAAGATCGTGGTCGATTCCCAACTGGCGGGCGATTTCGGCGGCTGTCGACGGCTGGTCACCCGTGATCATCACGGCCCGGATGCCCGCCGTGCGGCAAGTGGCGATAGCCGTCCGCGCCTCGTCGCGAAGCGGGTCGGTCATGCCCACCAACCCCACCCAGGTCAGCTCCCGGCCGAAGTCGGCGTCGGTGTAGTCTTCTGGCAGTTCGCGATACGCTAGGCCGAGCACGCGGAGCGCTGCGCTGGCCAGAGCCTGGTTCTTTTCCTCCCAGCGCCCGCGGTCCTCCGCCGTGAGGGGGGACGCGCCTTCCGCCCGGGCTTGGACGCTGCTGGCCGCGAGCAACGTCGCCGGCGAGCCCTTGATGAATGCCAGCGTTTTGCCTTGCGGCGTGCGATGTACGGTGACCATTCGCTTGGTGTTGCTGTCGAACGGCGCCTCGCTAAGCCGTGGAAAGTCGGCGGCCAGAGCGGCCGGCTGCAGCCCGGCCTTCTCGGCCGCGACAATCAACGCAGCCTCGGTTGGGTCGCCCAGCACCGTCTCGGCGCCGCCCTGGCGTTCCACTTTCGCATCGTTGCACAACAGGCCAATGCGCAGGGCCACAGCCAACTGTTCGTCGGCCAGCGGGTCGACGGACTGCCCCCCGACCTGAAACGTGCCCTGCGGCTCGTAGCCCGTACCGGTCACGTCGACCTGGCGTTCGTCCAGCGCGTAGACGCAGACGGTCATCTCATTCTTGGTCAGCGTCCCGGTCTTGTCGGTGCAGATGATGGTGATGGAGCCCAACGTTTCGACGGCGGGGAGTCGCCGCACGAGGGCACGGAACCTGGCCATGCGCTGCATGCCCAACGCCAGCGTCATGGTGGCCACAGCGGGCAGCCCTTCGGGCACGGCCGCAATGGCCAGCGAGAGGCCGATTTCCAGCATCTGCCAGAACTCGGCGACGCCCCGCAGCCAGCCCGCCAGGACGATGATCGCGCACAGCGCCAGCACCACCACGATCAGCAGTCGGCCGAGCTGGGCCAGTTTCTTTTCCAAGGGCGTGTCGCGCGTGGTTGCCTCATCGATCAAGGCGCCGATCTTGCCCACCTCGGATTGCGCGCCGGTGGCCGTCACCACCATTTGCCCCCGTCCCTCGGTGACCGTCGTACTCAGGAAAGCCATGTTGTGGCGGTCCCCCAGGGCCGCCTGCTCGTCCTCGATCGCTTCCGAGATCTTGGCCACAGCGTGCGACTCACCGGTGAGCGCCGCCTCTTCGATCTGCAGACGTACGCTCTCCAGGATGCGGCCATCGGCGGGCACCCGCGCCCCGGCGGCCAGCACAACCAGATCGCCGGGCGTCAACTCGGCCGCCGGAATCTCGCTGGGCACGCCTTCGCGGATCACGTGGGCGACTCGAACTGATTGTTTTTGCAGCGCTGATAGCGCCTGCTCCGCCTTCCATTCGGTGACGAAGCCGATGCCAGCGTTGAGGACGATGACTACCAGAATGGCCACCGCCTCGACATGGTCGCCCATCGCAAAGGCGATCACTGTGGCGGCGACCAGCAACCCGACGATCAGACTGCGAAACTGGGCGAGGAAGATGGCCAGGGTCGAGCGCTGGTGCGCCTGGGCTAAAGCATTGGGACCATACTGCGCAAGTCGCCGGGCCGCCTCAGCCCGTGTCAGCCCCTGCGCGGCGTCTGTCTGCTGCGACTGACAGGCCTCGTCAGGCGTCAGCGTGTGCCAGGCCGGCTGCGGCGTCGGACCAACAGCCTTAGGGGCGGGCAACGTTGCGGATTGATTGGAGCTTCCAGACACAAGGGCGCCTTCCGCAAAGCCTGCGTTGCTTTGTCCTCCCGCGCGCGCGGTTCGCCGCGAACGCATCACTCACCATGCGGCAACTGCTCCAGGCCTCCAAGCCATCCGGTCAATTCGATGGGCTGCGCCACCGAAACGACCTCCACAGGCCTCTGGGGCGCGACACCCGCTCGGCGATGAGTGCGCTCGCACCGTACCACCAGCCCATTCTAACGCAATCGCGTTTATTTCTCGGCGGCACATAATCCCTTAGCATTAGCGGCGTTCCGACACGGCAATTTCGTCACGTCGATCACGGCCGCGTGCGGAGAGGGATTGACCTCATCAACCTGCTCGGGCGGCAGACTACTCGTTTCCGTTCTATAGTCTCGCTAAGCTGGCACGACGACTGTACCAGGCCGGTCGCAGCCAGACGTGCTGGGGACTGTTCGCCTCACCCTCCACAGCGTACACCGAGGCGCTCGTGCTTTTCCTAAGAATAGGACGGTCAATGGCACCTCTGCAAGCATGGGACGGTTGCTGATCGCGTTTTGATCATAGTGAGGCGGTTCTGGGGCTGTCTTTCAGTCCGGTGACCGGGGTCGTCTGGTGACCGGGGTCGTATGACTGCGAAATCGTCCGCCAAAACCGCTGATTTTCGCGAAGGGCGCAGTCCGCCACTCAGTGCCCGCTGGGGGGCGGTTCAACGTGAGCGGATGTTGAACACTGGAAACTCGTCGGAGGAGTCCTGGACACCTTCGCGGTCGTCATGGACCTGCACGAGATCGTTCCAGTCGGTCGGCGGCCCGCGTGCGGGAGACACGGGCGGTGGCTCGACCGGTTCGCCGACCTGTGCCAGGATTCTGCGAACGGTCCCCGGATCGGTCATGAAGGCGATAAGGCGGATGTCACCACTGCACACGGGGCAGACAAGTGGGAACGGGGCTTGTCGTCTGCGTCGGAGTGTTCTGTCGAAGCATGTGAAGCACCCTCATCGCAGCCCGGGTCAGGATGGAGCGGGAGAGCAGATGCGGCGTCCCCCTGCTTGCCGACATTCCCAATCGCGAGGGACGTGACAGCGGGCCTGAGCTTGTGGTTCGGTGCGAAGACGCCGTGGTAGCGATGCCGGTGTTTTCGTGGCGGTGGCACGAGATCGGCAAGCCGGTCGAGCAGTTCGTGTGGGGAGAGGTTGACGACGCCCTGGGCGTCCGGCGACGTTGACTTCTTGGTGCGGCCGGGGCCGATCCAGTCGCCTCGCTTGTGGCGGGGGAGTGTGGAGCGGACTTGCTCGGGCTTCCCGTCGCGGCCGCCGATGCGGCGTGCAGGGCCGCGCTTGAGTGTGCCGCTGAGGCCATTTGGTTGCGGAAGTGCCTTTGGCCGTCCTACTCTTACGCCTTGTTTCGCCTTTGGGCTGGCTTCTTGGATCGCCGCGTAGATCTCCATCGCCTTGCCGACGCTCATCCGCCGCGGCGGAGGTCGAGCGTGCAGGCATAGTCGGGGTTTCGCTCCTCGGGTGGCGGCTCAAACGGCCCCGGCGTGTGGCCCGTCGCGAAGAATCGAGCGACGCGGCGGCTCTCGGCTTCGAGCGTGTTGACGGGACGCGTCTCGAACGAACGCCCGCCCGGATGCACCACATGCCAGGTGCAGCCGCCGAGACTTCGGCCGCTCCAGAGATCGACGATGTCGAAGACAAGCGGCGAGTGAACCGGGATCATCGGATGGAGACAGTCGGGGGGCTGCCATGCCCGAAACCGCACACCCGCCACGCTCTCGCCCGGCACGCCCGTGGGCACCAGTGGCACTCGCCTTCCGTTGCACGCGATTGCATGCCGGCCTGGCACGAGCCCCGCCGCCCTCACCTGCACCCGTTCCAGCGAGCTATCCACCGGCCGCGAGGTCGCACCGTCCACTGATTGCTCACCAAGCACATGCCAGGGCTCGAGCGCCGTGCGGAGCTCGAGCTGCACGCCATCATGCGTCACCTCGCCCAGCCGCGGAAACCGAAACTCCGAAAAACTCTCGAACCACTCCCGCTCAAACGCAAAGCCCGCCCGGCGAAGCTCATCGATGACAACGCCAAAATCCTGCATCAGAAAATGCGGCAGCATGAACCGGTCGTGGAGCGAGGTGCCCCACCTTACGAGGCCGCCGCGGTAGGGTTCTTTCCAAAACCATGCCACAAGCGCCCGCACCACGACATGGGCGGCGAGACTCATCCTCACGTGCGGGGCCATCTCGAAGCCGCGAAGCTCCACCAGGCCCCGGCGGCCACCGGCGGAATCAGGCGACCAGAGCTTGTCGATGCAAAACTCCGCCCGATGGGTATTGCCTGTGAGGTCGGTGAGGATGTTGCGAAACACGCGATCGGTGAGCCACGGGAGCACCTGCCCCGTGCTTGCGGGCTTTCGCGCCGATGTGGCGGTAGACGTAGGCCCTTGCTGTGCCGCGGCGATCCCAAGCTGCTCGATCGCGATCTCGAGCTCATAGAGGCTCTCATGCCGCGCCTCGTCGATCCGCGGCGCCTGACTTGTCGGCCCGATGAACCGACCGGCGAAGAGATACGACAGCGACGGGTGGTTATTGAAGTAGGCCACCATGCTGCCGAGGAGCCACGGCCGTCTGAGAAACGGGCTTTCGTTCGCGATGCTCCCTCCGAGCACGACATGGTCGCCGCCGCCGGTGCCCGTGTGCAGCCCATCGATCTCAAACTTTTCCGCGGCCAGCCGACTCGCGCGCGCCTCTTCGGCGAGCGTCTCGCGGAGCGTTACCAGCTCCCGCCACGACGATGCCGGCGGCACGTTGACCTCGATCACCCCCGGGTCGGGCGTCACATGAAGGCGTACGAGTCGTGGACCGTGTGGCGGCGGGTAGCCTTCGAGTACGACGGGCGTGTCGGTTGCCGCAGCCACCCCTTCAATCGCCTGCACGAGCTCGAGCCAGTCGTCAACCGCGGGATTGGCCACCTGCGGATCGCGGGCCGCTTCTGGCATGACATCGAGTGGCGGCATGAAGACATGCAGCCGGCCCTTCCGGGACTCGACCACAATCGCCGTGCGGACGATTCCCGTCCCTTCGCGAATCTCTTCCTCCGTCGCCCAGGGCAGGCTCGCCATCGGCAGCCGAAGGCCAGCCGGTGAGTCGCCAGGGATGAGTGGCACGCGGCCCGCCGGCATCGGCCATGCGCTCGAACGCCAGCGAACCTGGACGCCGTCTCGGAACCGAAGGAGCGGCAACACAAACGCAGTTGCCGTCTCGGTATCGACCGCCGTGTCGTCGAGCGGGCTTGTGGGCGCGACCTCATGCGCCGGGATCACGAAACTCGGATCGACGCCGAGCGTTGAGGCGAGCTGTTGCAGAAAGCCACCGGTGACCGCCACCGTGGCCGCGAGTGCTTGCGGCGTGGGAGTGGCCTTCTTGGATTGTTTATTTTCATTCCGTTCTGTGTCACCCTCAGGCTCGTCTTCGGGCTCATCGCATTCCAGAGGAGGATCGTCGGCCAGAAGATCCCGCCGATTCCAGATCGGCGTACCATCACCCCGCCAGACGATATCAAGCGTCCACCGCGGCAGCGGCTCGCCGGGATACCACTTGCCCTGGCCTTCGAGCAGCACACCGCCCGGCGCGAGCCGATGGAAAAGCCGTCGGGCGAGAATGCCACCCTGCCGTCGCTTCTGCGGCCCCAGCGCCATCGTGTTCCACTCGGCCGCGTCAAAGTCGTCGATCGACACAAACGTGGGCTCGCCCCCCATCGTGAGCCGCACATCGCCTTCGGTGAGCGCCGCATCGACTGCATCGCCTACCGTTAAGAGCCGCTGCCACTGCGGCTCGGTGAAGGGGCGTGTTGTCCGCGGCGACTCGGCGAGCCGGGTCACCCGCATGGAGAAATGAAACTCTGTCTGGCAGGGATCGACCGCCCCAGTGACCGGCGCGGCGCTTACCGGATCGGGCGTGGCAGCCAGGGGAATATGCCCCTCGGCGGTAAGAAGCCCGCTGGTGGGATCAAATCCCACCCAGCCAGCCCCCGGCAGAAAGACCTCGGCCCAGGCGTGGAGGTCGGTGAAGTCGGTGGTCGGTCCCGCGGGCCCGTCGAGCGGCTTCTCATCGGGGGTAAGCTGAACAAGATACCCTGAGCAGAAACGAGCAGCGAGGCCCAACCGGCGGGCCACGGCCACAAAGAGCCAGGCCGAGTCGCGGCAGCTTCCGGTACCGAGCCTGAGCGACTCCTCCGGCGACTGCACGCCCGGCTCCATCCGGATCACATAGCCCACGCGGTCGTGAACCATCCGATTGAGCGCGACGAGTACATCGATCGTGCGATCATTCGCGGGAGTAACGCTTCGCCGAAACTCGTCCACAAGGGCGTCGATGAGAGGGCCACCGGTGGCTGGCGGCGTGGCCCGGTAGGGCGCGAGCTCGGCGGCCAGCACGGGATCGTAGCCAAACGGAAACCGCTCGACCTCGGGCTCGAGGAAGAAATCAAACGCGTTGATCGCCACGAGCTCGGCGACGAGATCAACCTCGAGCACAAGCCGCGTGGCGGGCTCGGGAAACACGAGCCGGGCGGCGTAGTTGCCCTGCGGGTCTTGCTGCCAGTTGAGGAAGTGTTCGCCGGGCTCGACCTTGAACGAATAGCCCATGACGCGGGTACGGCTATGAGGCGCGGGACGCAGCCGCACGGTATGAGGCGCGAGCCGCACGGCGCGGTCAAACCGATATTCCGTGCGATGGTGGAGAGCGATGCGGATGGCCATGCGTTACGTACCCACTCCCGTCTCGGCAGCTCGGCCGATGGGGCGGACGGCAAAGAACGTATCGTGGATGGCGTCGCTCGCCCGGTTGAGCCGCTGCTGAAGCCCGTCAATGAATCCGTGCAGACCGTCTGATCCTGTCAGCACTTCGTCGATGGAACCGTAGTCGAGCTTCGACCGGAGCCGACCGAGCCGCTGCTCGGCAACATTCGTGTAGCCCCCCTTCGATCCACCGGTGATCGCCAGGAGCGATTCTTCAGCCTTGATGAGGCAGAAGTGTGCCGCCCTCGGGAAGAAGCGATCGAAGACAAGAAACTCGACCACATTTCGCCGCGACACGGCACCGTATTGCTTGCGGTACATCTCGAGGGCACTCGCGCTTTCAAGCACAGCCGACCACTGAACGGCATCGCCGCCCGGCGGTTCGGTCGCGTGGCTGCTCTCTTCGGCAACGAGCGAAACGGACCTCGGGATCGTGACTGAATCGCCAGCGTTCCAGTCCGTCCCGACCGCGAATCCTGATGCGGTGGCGCTCGATTGGGTGCTCCGTTGTCCTCCCGCCGGCAGCGAGAGGCCGGAAGCCGCCGGCTCCCCAGCGGTCTCCACTTCGTGTGCCGGCCGCGCGAAGCGTGAAGCGGCCGGCTTAAAATAGTGCTCGACATCCAAGACCCGACTTGTCTTGTCGGCGCGTTCAATGAGCCTTCCGAGCCGCCCGAAATGCCATGCCTCGCCGTGTGACATCGTGGCGTCACACACGCCAGTGATGAGCTGGCTTGCTCGCTTCACCTCGTCGAGAAACTCCCGCGGATGGAGCCAGCCGTCATATCGCTTGGCCGCCGACTGCACCTCAAGGTGCCCCTTGTTGATCTCTTCCCACATCGCCGTGCTGATCATGTCGCGGACGGTACGGGCATTTTCCCTCGCGGCCCGGAAGCAGGTAGCGATCGAGTTTGGGTTTTCGAGATCAAACGCGAGAAAGGAGATCACGCGGGCCTGGTCAGCCTGGCCGTGCCGCTCTTGAAACTCGGCCTCGTCGCCAAATGTGCAGACCAGCGCGTTCCAGAGTCGGCCGTGGCTGATCGTGCCTTCGAGTGCGAGATCAAGCGCTGTCTCCATGGCACGGGCAACGTTTTCGGCCCGCTCGATCTGGCGGTTCATCCAGTAGACACAGTATGCCACCCGCGAGAGCATCGGCCGCTACCTTTCCGTATGCACCACCCAGGTATCTTTGCTGCCACCGCCTTGCGAAGAGTTCACCACGAGTGAGCCTTTCACGAGTGCCACCCGCGTGAGCCCACCCGGCAAGACGTAGATTTCCTCTCCGTAGAGAATGAAGGGCCGCAGATCAACATGCCGTCCCTCGAGCGTATCCCCCACGACGGTCGGCACGCGTGAGAGGGCGAGCATCGGCTGGGCAATGAAGTTTCGCGGGTTTGCCCGAATCCGCTCGCGGCAGGCCTCGAGCTCTTCTTTCGAGGCCCGCGGCCCCAAAACGATCCCATAGCCACCTGATTCGTTGGCGGGTTTCACAACGAGGTCGGCGATGTTCTCGAGCACATGCTGATACTGCGTCTGCTCACCACAAACAAACGTCGGCACGTTTGGGATGATCGGGTCTTCGCCCAGGTAGTAGCGAATGATCTGCGGCACATAGGCATAGACGGCTTTGTCGTCGGCGATGCCGGTGCCCGGGGCGTTGACGAGCGCGACGTTCCCCTTGCGATAGGCCCCCATGAGCCCGGGCACGCCCACGAGCGAATCCTCGCGGAAGGCGAGCGGATCGAGAAAGTCGTCGTCGATGCGGCGGTAGATCACATCCACCCGTTCGAGGCCGCGGGTCGTCCGCATGGAAACGACGTCATCGACGACCACGAGGTCGGAGCCCTGCACGAGCTCCACGCCCATCTGCCTCGCGAGAAAACTATGCTCAAAGTAGGCCGAGTTGTAGATGCCGGGCGTGAGGACGACGACCGTGGGATCGCGAACCTTCTTCGGCGCGACAAACTCGAGCATCGCGAGGAGCTTTTCTGGATAGTCCTCGACCGGGCTGATCCGCTGCCCATCGAAAAGCTGCGGAAAGGTCCGCTTCATCACCTCGCGGTTTTCGAGCACGTACGACACGCCCGACGGCGTGCGAAGGTTGTCTTCGAGCACATACATCACACCATCGGCGCCACGAACCAGATCGGTGCCGGTGATATGGCACCAGATGCCTTTCGGCGGCGCGAGGCCCGCGCACGGCCCTCGAAAACACTTGCCGGTATCGACGAGCCAATCGGGCACGACCCTGTCAGTAAGAATTTTTCGATCATTGTAGATGTCGTCGATGAAGAGATTGAGCGCCCTGATTCGCTGGACGAGCCCACGCTCGATCGTGACCCACTCGTCGGCATCGAGCACCCGTGGCACGATGTCAAACGGCCAGACCTTTTCCGTCCCGGCCTCATGGCCGTAGACGTTGAAGGTGATGCCCATCGTGAGGAGCGCCTTCTCCGCGGCCCGTTGCCGCTCGGCGAGCTCCCCGTTGGAAAACCCTGCGAGCTTGCCGGCGAGCAGCTCAGCTCCCGGGCGCGGGCGAAGCTGCTGATCAAACAACTCGTCGTGAAAACCCTCGGTCTTGTAGGCCTCGAGGTCCATAGGCGGCACGCGATGCCCGGGCCGACAGGCCCAGGGCGAAACAGTGAGGGAGGGGCGAGTCCCACGGCCTTTGTCCGCCGACCGCAAGCCGCAGGATGTCGCGAAGATACCCGACGGGGCCCCGCGATGGAATGGCCAGGGGTGGTGGCGGCGGCTCGGGGTTGCCCGTGCCACATCGCCGGACGTTCGCTCCATGGCACGGGCAACCCCTCGCTGAAGACTCCGTTGCCTGCGCCCCGGTTGCTGCGGCTCACCACACCGCATGGCGTACGAGCACGGGAGCCCGGAGGTGCGACCGCCGCCCGGAGGGGCGGCAAGCTCGTCGGGGCCATGGATGGCCCGACGAGCTTGAAGCTAGAGCGCTGCGAGGATCTTTTTGGCCGTTTCCTCGGCCAGGGCCTTGGAGCCAACATCTGTAAAATGGACATCCTTCGGCCGCTGCATCAAACTCAGGTGAGGGACGCAGAACGAGTGCAGATCGTCGATTTCAATCTCGTTCTCATCCATGACCTTCTTCGCAATCTCGTTGTAGCGAACCTCGTCTCCGGGCACGCGACCATTGGCCCCTTCCGGCACCGGCGTGGTATTTCGCCAGATCAGCTTCGCGCCGGTCTTCTTGAGCCTCGCGACAATCGTCCGCAGGTTTTTCTCATACGCTTCTTCGAGCACCTGCCGATGTCCCTCGGAGGCACTGGCCCCCTTCGTGTTGCCCGGATCCGAGAAGTGGCGGATATCGTGGAGTCCAAAGTTGAACTGGATCACGTCCCACTGGTCTGATCCACCGGTCTCCAGCCAATCGTCGAGTTGATCGACTCCGCGGCTCGACGGCCCGCAGTTTGTCGGAGGGCGATGAAGGTTTGCTTTCCCCTTGAGGGCCTCCCGCAGCGGCAGCGTGTATCCAATCGAGATGGAGTCGCCAATGATCAGGACTCGAGGCAGGCCGGGAACATCCTTGATCTGCTCGTAGGCCGGGTTGGCTTTTCGTGCCGCCGCCCGCCGCGCCGGCGTCGTGTCCTGGGCGGCCGCTGAAACCACAAAGAGCCCAAACGCCGCGAGGATGACTGTCGTCCAGCGAATGACTGGAGAACCAGCCACCACTCGACGCTGACTTCCGGCCATAGGATGCAGACGCTGCATGGCAACACTCCCGGGGGATGAATGACTCTGTGAGAATACCGCGATTGAATTCCCTGCGATGCCGACTTTGGGGATTTCCAGGTGCTTTGAGCGAAGCAGACGCGGTCACCCGGCGGGGGCGCCGAGGTCGGCGAGAACCTTCGCCATGAAATCGGGGCGGATCGGCATAAGCACGAAGCGGCGGCGATCATCCACCTGTGTGGTGGCCGCAAGCCGGCCCTGCGTCGAATCGGCCAAGAGAATGGCCGGCACGTTCGAGAGGACGGGATCAGAGATCAGCGTGTTGAAGGCTTCAACAGCCTCATCCCCCAGCGAATGGGCGCTCACCACCAGGCAGTCGGCCGGATACGGCACCGTCGAAAACCGTGTAAGGGCACGCTGCGGGCTCTCCGTGAGGAGAACCTTGTAGCCGAGCTTCTGGAAAAACGTCCGCAGCACTGCCTGGCAACGCTCAGATGACTCCACGAGCATCACGCTCCCCTTGGAGTCATCCGACTCTGCGGCCACGTGCTCGACGGCCGCCGCGCCCGTGATTCTGGCGATGAGCCACTCGACTCGCCGTTTCACATCGGCAGCCGTCTGCCACCGCTCCATCACGTCGAGCGACATCATGCGGTTGATGAAATCGGTGACCTCCCTAGGCAGGTCGGGCATCCGCTCGGCCAGTGGCATCACTTCCGTATAGCGACGCGGCTCGGAACGCTCATTGCGATCACGGGTCTCCTTGAGTGGTGAGACTCCCGAAAGCGTGAGGTAGGCGATGGCACCCAGAAAGTAGATGTCGCTTCGGACCGGGTCGTCTTTCATGCCGGTGAGCTTCTCGAGCGCCGCATAGTCGACCGTGCGAGGCTGATCCATCTTGCCAAGGGTGCCGGCGCTCGACTCATCCACACCCGCCAACCCAAAGTCAACGAGCTTGGCCTGCCCCATCGACGAGACGATCACGTTGGAAGCCTTCATGTCGCGGTGGGTCACGCCTCGGCGGTGCGCGTATTCAAGGCCCGAGGTCATCTGGTGGATGAGGTCGAGCGCCTTGGGAACATCAACCGCGCCTCGCAGCTTCACGAGCTCGCGAAGCGTCTGCCCCTCGACAAACTCCATCGTGATGAAGCTCGCGCCATCCTGCTCACCAACGTCATGGATCCCGACGATGTTGGCGTGCCGAAGAAGATGCCCCATCTCCCCTTCGTGCCGGAAGGCTTTGCACTTCACGGGATCGGTCGAGAAACGGCTCCGAAGCACCTTCACAGCGAGGTTCCCGCCGGTTTTCATGTCGACCGCACGATACACCCGCGCGAACGAACCAGCGCCGATCTGATAGAGCAGCTTCGCGGTGCCATAGCGGTACCCATTTCGCTGCCCCTTGAGGAGCCGCTCGAGCTGAAACCCCGTAAGCACCTCCCGCCGCACGAGTGCCTGGCCAAGGGCGTCGGGGGCGGCACTGCCGCCGACCTCGTGAAGGGCTTCCGAGAGAGGCCCGGCCTGCACCAGATCGAGCTCGGCGATGAGGTTCGCGAGGCTGTCGGCAGTGGCCGGTTGCATGGGCATGGTGGTATTGCAGCCGGCGACGGCAGTCCCGCAGGAATCGTTAGGATTCTGTGAGCATCGTTTCTCGAGGGCGTTTGGGCAAGCCTCTGGCGACGAGAATTGCAGCCCCCCAAACAGGATAGCCTCCCCAGCTTCTCTGGAACTGGCAAGGGTCTGGCTGCTACAAGCCCCCGTTCTTCGCCGGCCGCCATCTCCGCTCCACGAACCATGCTCCAAAAGCCCCAACGGCCATTCTTCGGAAGGGTATCGCGTGTCGCGATCAGCGTGGCTGCCGCGGGCGTGGCCGCTTGGGCATGGGCGGGAACGGTCGAGGAGGGCTTTGAAGGGACTGGGGTCACGTGGCGGCTGGCCACCGAGGGACCGGCCTCGAAGCTCGTGAGCCACGGGCGATCGACCGACCAGCCTCATCGCGGCACAGCATGCGAGCGGTTTGTCGTCGCTGCATTATCCGCCGGCACAGTCGCGTTTGAGACCCCGATCGGCCCGGCTGCGGTCATCGATGAGTTTCAGGCGACGGTGTGGGTGAAGGCGAGCCGGCCAGACGTCCGCATGGCCGTGCGGGTTGTTCTGCCAGGGCAAATCTCCAAGCATTCGGGCAGGCCGATCGAGGTGCTCGTGCCGGGGGAATCCTCCCGTGACGTCGGACGCTGGGAGCGGCTTTCGGTCGCACGCATTGGCCGAAGCCTCGAGCAGCAGTTACCTGCCCTGCGACTCGAACATGGTTCGCAGCTCACGCTCTCGGGCGGTGTCATCACGGCGCTCGTTCTCGACGCGGCCCTTCCACCCGGTGACCATTCGCTCGCGATCGATGACCTCTTCGTGACCGGCCTCGTCGCGACGACGTCGCAGCACGATCCGCTTGTGCAGCCAGCCGCATTCACCTCTGAGGTGGCTGATCCACCGGCCGGCATGGCCCGAGGCGTGCTCGAGGTAGACGGCCGCCCGTTCTTTCCGCGCTCGATCGACTGGAACGGCGAGCCCTTCGAGTTTCTCGCGGAGCTGGGGTTTAACTGTGTGCGGCTGCCCGTGCCCGCCGCTGCCGACCAGCTTGCGGCTGCCCGCGCCGCTGGCCTCTGGGTGATCTGCCCGCCGCCACCGATTCCCGACGTCGATCTCCGTGAACCCGAAAGCGTCCCGCTCCTTCGCAATTGGGATCGCGTGCTCGCGTGGGATCTCGGCACGGCGCTCTCCGAGGATTCGGTCACCGAGCTTGCGGAGCGTGGCCGTCGCATCCGCGCCAGTGATCCGCGACGAGGCCGCCCCCTCGTTGGCTCAGCCGACTCTGACCTCCGCACGATCTCGCGGCATCTCGACATCCTCGTGGCCCGTCGCACGGTGCTTGGCACGAGCCTCGAGCTTCTTGACTGGCTCGAATGGCTCCGTCAGCGGCCGCGGCTCGCGAGGCCGGGCACGCCCTTCATGACGACCCTCGCTACCGAGCTCGACCCGGCCGCCGCTCG
>JBGTGN010000005.1:0-12201 GCA_041746715.1 Pirellulales bacterium
CAGCCCGGCGAGACCACCACCGACGATCACGACCCGCGGGCGATCGATCCTAGCACTCATCGATGCACTCCCCGAGGACCCGCGAAGACCGTGAAGGCGGCGGCAGCGAGAAGCCGTGACTTCGGGGGCTTCACTCGCTTCGTGAAGATGCCGCGACCGGCTCGCGTGACGCTGCCAAGGAGGCTGCGATAGACGCCGAACATCGCACGAAAGGCGAGTCGGCCATCCGTTGAGAGCATCCGGTCGAGCACAGCAGCTCGGCGAAAGCGATCTTCGGCGCGGGCCACGAGCCCCGCCGCGAGCCGGTCAAAACCCTCGTGCATCCTGCCAACACGAAGCTCTTCGGGCGTACAGACGCAGGCCTCAAAAGCCTCGAGTGGAAGATAAATCCGACCGCGGCCGAGATCCTCCGGGATGTCGCGAAGAATGTTTGTGTATTGAAACGCCAGGCCGCAGTCGTCGGAGCGAAGCACTGCCTCGGGATCGACAAACCCCCAGATGTGGATGGCCGCGATGCCGACGGCACTGGCGACGCGACGGCAGTAGCCATCGAGCTCCGCGATGGTCGTGTACGAGCACTGATCGAGATCCATGCGGACACCGTCGAGGATATCGTGAATCGTCTGCTGCGGAATCGCATACCGCCGCACCGTATCGGCGAGGGCTCGGAGCACGGCTTCGTCGCTCCCCTCACCAGCCAAGGCCGTCGTCGTGGCCGATGAAAAGCGATCGAGGCTTTGGCGTGCTGCCTCCTGATCCGGGGCGTCATCGACGAGGTCGTCAGCCCGACGGCAGAAGGCGTAGAGAACGGTGGTGGCCGTGCGCTTTGCCTTGGGCAGAAGCCGAATCGGGAGAGCAAAGCTCGAGCTGGCCGCGCGGAGCATTGCGGCACAGGCCTCGTGATCGGACGTGAGGCTTGTCATCGCTGGCCTCCGAGCCGTGCTGCGACCGCGGCGATGAGGCCGCGGCCCGCCAGACGGAGCTTGACAAGACGACCCACGGTCGGCCTCCGTGCGAGCGTGTCGAAGCCAGAGCGCTGGATGGCATCGGCGACCGCGCGTCCGCCACCCAAAAACATTGCGATCGCTGGACGAAGAGCCCGCGGGGCGAGATCCGACAACGGATCGCCCGCATCAAAACACTCGCGAGCCCAGGCCACCTCGTCCCGCAGAAGCGCCTTCACCTCGGGGCCCGCACGGTCGCTCGCGAGCATGGCCTCACTTACCCCATGTCGATGCATGTCGTCGGCCGGCAAATAGATACGGCCGGCGAGACGATCGCGGGTGATGTCTTGCCAGAAGTTCACGAGTTGGAGCCCAGTACAGATCGCGTCGGACATGGCAACAAGCTCCGGGTCGCGACAGCCTTCGAGCGCCAGCACGATACGACCGACGGGATCGGCCGAACGACGGCAGTAGTCGAGAAGCTCGGCTCGGGTGGCATAGCGTGTCGTCACCTGGTCTTGCTGAAAGGCGTCGATGAGATCGGCAAAGGGTTCTTGCGAGAGGCCTGTCTCGCGCACCGTCTCGGCGAGGGCCACATACACGGGGTGATTCGGCTGGCTGGCAAAGCAGTCGTCAAGGCCACACCGCCAATCCGCAAGGGCTGCCGTGGCAACGGCTGGCGAGGGAGTCTCATCGGCGAGGTCATCGGCAAAGCGGGCAAACGTGTAGACATTGGCGAGATGCTGCCGGAGCCGTGGCGGCACGAGGAGCGTCGCGACGGTGAAGTTCTCGTAGTGGACTGACGCGACCGTGCGGCAGAAGGCCCGCGCGGCCTCGGCATCGAGCGACTCGGGCACGGCCGCAAGCTCCCAGGCAGGCGGATCACGTCGGGCGGCGGGGCATGCTCGAGAAGACATGGTCACGATCGTATGCGATGGGCCGTCAATCCGCTGGTCAGGCCGGCGGCGTTTCCATACGATGCGACGGAGGAAACCATCGCGGTCTCCTGCTTCCCACCTGTCCACACGATGACGATAATGGCCCTCGCATGAAAATTCTTCTGGCCGGTCCTCGGGGCTTCTGTGCCGGCGTCAACATGGCGATCGAGACGCTCGAGACGGCAATCCGGCTCTATGGCACGCCGATCTACGTATTTCATGAGATCGTCCACAATAAGCATGTGGTCGATCGCTTCGAGCGAGAAGGAGCGGTATTTGTCGATCGCGTGGAGGACGTGCCGGAAGGGGCTGTTCTCCTCTTCTCGGCGCACGGTGTGGCGCCGGAGGTGCGCCGCGTGGCTGCCGAGCGAAAGATTAACGCGATCGATGCAACCTGCCCGCTCGTGACAAAGGTTCACCTCGAAGCCATCAAGTATGCGAAGGCTGGATACCGGATCGTGTTGATCGGTCACGAGGGGCATGACGAGGTCATTGGAACGATCGGTCAGGCACCAGACGCATTCGTGCTCGTCGAGACGGCCGAGGAGGTCGATGGTCTACCCTTCGGGGCCGACGACAAACTCGCTTACCTTACGCAGACGACGCTCTCCGTGGACGACGCCTCGAAGATCATCAACCGGCTCAAGGCGACGTTTCCCCAGATCGTCGGCCCCCCGAAGGACGACATCTGTTACGCGACCCAGAACCGCCAAGAGGCCGTGCGTATCCTGTCAGAGGGTGCCGACGTGGTGCTCGTGCTTGGCAGCCAAAATAGCTCCAACAGCCAGCGGCTTGCGGAGCTCGCCCGCGACACCGACATCGCGGCGTACCTCATCGACGGGGCCAACGAGATTGACCCGGCGTGGTTCACTGGCGACGAGACGGTGGTGATCACCGCTGGGGCGAGCGCGCCGGAGAGCGTGGTGCAAGACTGCGTCGGCTGGCTCCGCGAGCGGTATGACGCCGACGTCGAGGAACGAACGATCCGCGAGGAAGAGGTCTACTTCCCGCTCCCGAAGGAACTGCGGGCTGCTGTTGCGGGCGTCCGCCTGCCCATGGCCTGAGTGGTCGCGTCTGCGGGCGGCGGCGCGGAGCTGCCCGCGAGGCGCTCGAGCACGGCCATCTGGGAGCATCCGCCGCAGACCGGATCGGCCCGGCCGATGTCGCGAAACACGGCCTCGTAGCCGTGCCTCTGGGCAACGCCTCGAATCCAGCGACGAAACTTCTCCCGCGACCATTCGAAGCGGTGGTCGTCATGCCGGACATCCTCGGCTCCGAGACCAAGGAGCGTGTTGTAGTCACGGTTGGGCGTCGTCACGACGACGACCTTAGGGGCCATCGCGTGAAACACACATCGCTCTACGCGGGAGAGGTGCCGTGGGTCAATATGCTCGATGGTTTCCACGAGCGTCGCCGCATCCATCCCGGATGGCAGGTCGTCGTGTGAGGCAAACGATCCCTGCCGAAGTTCCACCACAGCCTGCCGCTCTGCTGGGAGCGATTGCATCGTGGCCCGGGCAACGGTGAGAGCCCGCTGGTCCGTCTCGATTCCCATGAGCCGCCGGAACTGCGAATGAGTTGCCAGCCGCATGAGGAGCGTTCCGGCTCCGCAGCCGAGGTCGATCACACTCGTCGCACCGCGGCCGAGCAGTTCCTCGACCACCGTCTCGAGCCGGAGGTCATGAAGCTCGCTGGCGATCACGTCAAAGGATGGTTCAATGCGGCTACGCATGATGACTGGCTTCCGGGTTGTCACCCATGGGCTCCGCAGGTGGCTCGGTCGACTTCGTCAGCAAGACCACAGTGCGGTGTGGAATTTCGCACCGCCAGCCGTGCCGAGCGGCGATCAATAGACCAAGGATGACCCAGCCGCAGGAGAGGCCCCGTGGCGGGGCCGGTTCCGGGGCCAGATCAAGGCAGGTTTCGCGGCAGCGTGACGACCGAGAGGTCCATCGGCATCACGTCGGTCATCGGGCCCGACGGATTGACCGTGTCGATCGGGAGCGGTTTTCCACCGACCTCAGCTCGATCAAAGTCCTCGGTGGAGGGGACTATGCCGACCACGTCCAACCGTTCGAGCACGTACGGAAGTCCGGACGATGTCAGCGGGGACGGTCCATCCATCACGTGAAAATGAAGATGAGGTGCCGAGGTGTTGCCGGTGTTGCCCACCTCCGCAAGCTTCTGGCCCTTTGTGACGGTGTCTCCGGCTTTCACCATAAGGCTGCCGGGCTTGAGATGGGCGTAGAGGGCATAGGTACCATCGGGCAGCGACAGCACGATGTGGTTGCCATCAGCGTCATCGAGCGAAGCAAGCTCGGGAAGCTTGCCAGGCAGGAATGATGTCCTCAAAGCGATCGCTGGCCGTTTCAACCGTTCCGTCAGCGACGGCATACACCGGCTGCCCGTAACAGAAATAGCTCGCAGGGTCTTCGGCATCCCCGACGTAGATCCTTCCGTCATCGTTGATTCGTTCCCAATCGACGGCCTATCGCTGCGGGAGGCAGAGGGTTCCATTCATGCAGAGCCTGGCACGGCGGTGACGGATGTTCAGGCAGCAACTGTCTGCCGCGATCCAGCCACTCCCTGCCAATGGCGAACCGAGCCGAATGGCCGGCGCGGCATCCACTTCGACCGGCGCACACTGGTAGCGGACCGACTGCTCGCCGACCTGAACGGTCAGGTCATGCATGAGCTGGCGCATCGGAGCGGCGTCGCTCGCCACGGTGATATCCATCCAGAGCGTGCCCGTCGCTCCCGCTGGAAGCTCGTCGGCCTGTCCGCGATCGCCGCCGTCGGACAGGATCGTCTTCATCTCATTGCCGGTCAGACGCAGGAGTGCTCTGCCTGTTGCGACGTCGGTGACAACAAACGTCGTGATTCGGACAGGAGCTCTCGTGACATTGCGAAGCAGAAGCTCATACACCAGGTGGGTCTTGCCTGTTTGGCACCGGCGCCGTCACGCTGGGGCACTCACGAGCCCTGAATTTGTTCACGCGCGCGACGGCAGGGCGTGAGTGAAATCTCACGAATCCACGATTCAAACACCACCAATGCCTCCACCACCTCGAGAGCCTGTTCGCGTCGATGACGGTGCCGAGCTCGGCATCGCGATCCTCGGCGCGGGCTTTGCCGGCATCGGCATGGCGATCAAGCTGCTCGAACGAGGCCGTGATGATTTCGTGATTCTCGAGAAGGCATCCGACCTCGGTGGCACCTGGCGAGACAACACCTACCCCGGCTGCGGCTGCGACGTGCCGGCCCACCTCTATTCCTATTCGTTCGCCCAGCACGCCCATTGGTCACGGGTGTACGCCAGGCAGCCTGAGATCCTTGCCTATATGAGACAGGTCGCTACCGACTTCGACATCGTACGGCGAATCTCGTATGACACCGCTGTCACGGAGCTCACCTGGGACGAGGCGGCGGAGCGGTGGCGGCTCGTGACGGCTGACGGCCGACGCTTGACGGCACGGGTCGTCGTGTCAGCGGTCGGCGGGCTTCACATTCCAAAGACGCCGGCGCTGCCCGGGCTCGACACGTTTGCCGGCCCGGTCTTCCATTCGGCTCGGTGGCGGCATGATGTCGACTTCACGGGGAAGCGAGTGGCGGTTGTAGGCACCGGAGCCAGCGCCATCCAGATCGTTCCGGAGATCGCGCCGATCGTCGAGCAGCTCACGGTATACCAGCGATCACCTCCGTGGGTTCTCCCTCGACGAGACTACGAAGTGCCGGCTGTTCTCCGCTGGGCCTTCGCCCATGTCCCGGGGCTGCTGCGGCTCGTGCGGGCATGGCACTATTGGACAGCCGAAGCGATTGCGATCGGGCTCGTCTACAAGCCCAAGCTCATGGGCATGGGCCAGAAGGCGTCTGCCGCGTACAAGGAGCGAGAGATTGCCGACCCCGATCTCCGGCTGAAGCTCAACCCGTTCTACACACTCGGTTGCAAGCGGATGCTCCTCTCCGATGATTTCTACGCCACGATGACACGACCGAACGTGGAGCTCGTCACCGATGAGATTCGCGACGTGAAACCGCGAGCAATCGTCACGGCCGACGGCATCGAGCGACCATGCGACGTGATCGTTTTTGCGACGGGCTTCGATGCCTTCAACACCACAGCCGAGATGGCCATCCGGGGCAGGGGAGGCCGCAGCCTCACGGATGACTGGGCGGATGGTCCGGAGGCCTATCGGGGGGTGGCCGTGAGTGGGTATCCAAACCTCTTTTTCCTGGTGGGGCCAAACTCCGGCCTCGGTCACAACTCGATCGTGTTCATGATCGAGGCCCAGGTTCATTACATCATGCGATGCCTCGCCTGGCTCGAACAGGGAACGCTCGCGACCGTCGATGTACGACCAGAGGTGCAGCAGGCTTGGAACGAGAAAATCGAGAAGCGGTTTCATCGAACCGTGTGGCAAGACAAGCCGAGCGGTTCGCCCTGGCAACTTCCCTGCCGGAGCTGGTATGTCAACTCGCGGGGCCGCAATACGACGCTCTGGCCAGGCTTCTCGGCCACCTATTGGCTGGCCATGCGACGACCTCGCCTTGCCGACTACCTGCCCACAGCAGGCTCGGGTTCCGCCTCGACCGCGGCAGCATCGGCGTCGTCTTCCCACGCGCCGTGACCGGGCACGCCACCTTCCCGCGGCTTCCGAAGGCACATGCCGAGGAGCAGGGGCACCAGGATAAGCGTGACAAACGTCGATACCAGGAGGCCGCCCAGCATCACGCTTCCGAGTCCTCGGTAGAGCTCGCTCCCGGCGCCTGGAATGATCACGAGCGGCAAAAGACCCAGGACGGTCGTGAATGTGGTCATGAAGATCGGTCGGATGCGGCTTCGCACCGCCTCGAGAATGGCATCGATCGGTTCCTCACCCTCGTCGCGAACAAGGCGAAGGGATCGGTCCACGATGAGAATCGGGTTATTCACGACGGTGCCGATGAGGATGACAAACCCGAGCATGGTGAGCACATCGAGCGGCTGATAAATCCCGAAGGAGGCACCGACAGAATTGAGGAACGCGAGCCCCAGAAGGCCGCCAATGCTTCCCACCGGAACCGCCGCAATGATGACGGCCGGATAGAACCACGACTCAAAGAGAGCGGCCATCAGGAGATACGTGATGAGGGCTGCAATGGCGAGGTTGAACCAGAGCGCGTCCCACGTGGCGCGGAGCTGGTCGGCCGTACCGCCGAGTGTGATCTGGTAGCCCCCCTCGAGATCGCCTGATTCGATGAGCGGATCAATCACGAGCCTCTGGATACGGTCCTGGGCATCTTCGAGCGGCATTCTCGCCGGCGGCGATACTTGCACGGTGATGGCTCGCTGTCGCTCGCGGTGGAGAATCTGCTCGGGGCCACTCGAGAAGGGGAGCACTTCGGCCACTGCCTCGAGGGGCACGAGTTGGCCACCAGGCGTGACGACCGGAAGCGAACGAAGATCCTGGGTCCGCTGGACGAACCGCTCGTCGCCCTTGATGACGAGATCGATCCGATCGCTTCCGAGGAAATAGTCGGTCGCATACCCACCGTCTACGAGCACATCCACCATATACCCGAGCTGGCGGGCATCGAGTTGCATGTCGGCAGACTGCTCGAGTCGCGGCACGATCTGCACTTCGGGACTCGAGAGGTCCAGCGAGGGTTTGGGAAGATTTTGGCTCCCCGGAGTGGCCTCCGCGAGCATGCCCATCACGCGACCCCCGAGCTGCACGAGCCGAACAAGATCAGGCCCCGTGATCTCCACGTCGATCGATCGGCCGGCACCAACGCCTCGCTCAAAGAGGCTCGACTGCTTCACCACCGCGAATGTGCCGGGCAGATCGGCGGCGACCTCTCGCACGAGGGGCACAAGCCTCGAGGCAGCAAGCGGGTCGAGGGCCCGCAAGCCGATGAAGACCTGCCGCCCACGCGCCACGAAAAACATGTCGCCGAGAATCGGGGCGTCGAGGGCGTCGGCCTCGGGCGATCCCGGATCGACGTCCCAGTATGGAAGGAGCCTCTGCTCGACGATGTCTCCCATACGGAGCAGTTCATCGAGGTTGTAGCCAGGGGGGGGCAGAAGAATACCGAACACCAGGTTTCGATTGCCCTCGGGCAGATACTCCACCTTGGGAAGGAGCAGCCATGTCGCCGTCACGGCCGAAGCGACGATCACCACCGATGCCACGACCCGCCTGAGCCGCGTTGCCAAGAGGAATCCGTCGAGGCCAACGACCGCCGACGTAAAGCTCCCACCGAGGCGAGCAGCCACATCGCGGCCACCTCCCTGACGCGGCCGTCGTGAGTGACCGAGGAGCCAGGCCGCCGCGACCGGCACGACGAGCACCGACACGACGAGCGACAACAGCACCGCGGCACTGATGGCCAGCGCGATGTCGCCAAAGAGCTGTCCTGCCTCTTCCTGAACAAAGAGCACTGGGAGAAATACAGCCACGGTTGTGAGCGTACTGGCGACCACCGCGCCCCAGACATCGCCCGCCCCGTTTACGGCGGCCCGGCGGCCATCCTCTCCCCCCGTCCATCGCGTGAAAATGCTTTCGAGCACGACCACCGCGTTATCGACGAGCATGCCGACGGCAAACGCCATACCCGCCAGGCTGATGACATTGAGCGTGCGGCCAAAGAGAGCGAGCACGAGGAACGTACCGATTACACTCACCGGGATCGCAAGGGCGACGATGAGCGTACTTCGTACGTTCCGAAGGAAGAGGAGGAGCGTGACGACGGTCAGGATGCCGCCGACGACGATGTTATCGCGAACGAGGCCAATGGCGGAATCAATGTAGGTCGTCTCGTCGTAGACAACCGATAGCGTGAGCCCCTGCGACCGAAGGCCACGGTCGATATCAGCCACGACGCCTGTGAGCGTGCGCATGAGGTCGAGCACGTTCGACCCAGTCTGCCGGGTGATTTTGATCGCGATGCTTCGTGCGCTGAACCGTCGAACCACCCCCTGGGCCTTCTTCGTACCGAGCTGGACGGTCGCCACATCCCGAACGTACACGGGCTTGCCTTCCCGTCGGCTGATGATGACCCCCTCGACCTGCTGCGGTGATCGGAACTGTCCGAGCGTGCGGACGACATACCTCCGCTTGCCTTCCCAGACGTCACCGCCAGAGGTGTCTTTATTCTGGTTCGCAAGCGCCGTCCGGAGATCGTCGATCGTGAGATTGCGGGCCGCGAGCCGCTGGGGATCGACGATCACTTGCAGCTCGTCTTCGCGGCCACCCACGAGATCAGCGGCTGACACCCCCTTCACCCGTTCAAGGCGGCGCTTGATCTCGTTTTCCGCCATCCGCTTGACGGCCTCGACATCGACCTCCGGCGGAAGGAGTGGTGCCAACTCTGGATGGGCCGCCACGAGCGAGCGAAGACGATAGATCGCGAGGTCGGCACTCCGCGCGGAGAGGATTCGTCCAAGGGCGTCGGCGAATTGCGGAAACTTGGTTTGCGCCTGCGCGATGGTCGCAGGATCGGGCGGAGCCGGGCCGAGAATCAGCCAGGCAACCGGCCGATCGTTGACGCCAGAGGTCTTAATGACAGGTCGGTCGGCGTCGATTGGCCAGTCGCGAACCTGCTGCAGCCTCGTGTTGACCTTTACGAGAGCCTGAGACATGTCGGTGCCAACGGCAAACTCGAGCTCGACCGTTCCCTGGGAATCGATCGAATCACTCGAGAGCTTCGCGAGCCCCTCGACACTCTGGAGCTGCTCCTCGAGCGGAATGACGATCTCCTGCTCGATCTCCTGCGGGCTCGCACCCAGCCAACGAGTCTCGACGGTGATCGTGGGAACCTGTACCTCGGGCGTGAGCTGCACGGGCATCGTCATGAGCGCGAGGCCGCCAAAGAGCGTGACAAGCAACACGCCCACGGCAGCCTTTACAGGGTTCGCAACGGCAGCAGCGATAAGGTTCATGACGTGGCTCTCGATACATGACAGGCGTCGTCAGGGAGCAGGAATCTGAAAGGCGACAGCCGCCCCTGGCCGCAGCCGCTCGTTCCCCCGGATGACGAGGAGCTGGCCTGGATCCACTCCTCCGCGAACCTCCACATGCCCTTCAACCGCCGCCCCAAGGCTCACCTCGACGGGCCTCACGGTTCCGGTGGCCGAAGCGTCGCCCTGGACACTGTCGATCACGTACACGAACGGTCGGGATGTCCCGAGCACCACCGCATCCTTGGGAACCACCGTGACCTCGCCAGTCTGGCCCACAGGGAGCCAAACCCGGGCGAGCATGCCTCCTTTCAGAACGGGCTCACCGTCCATCACCTGATTGTCCACCGCGACTTCCACTGGAAAACTGCGGCTGAGAAGGTCGGCCTGGGGCACAACCCTGGCAACTTTACCGACCCACGTGCGATTCGGCGCCGCGTCAAACTCGAGCCTGACATCGTTGCCCGGCCGCAGAAACCGCACCGAGAGTTCGGGAACCTGGGCCACGACTTTCACGCGGTCGAGCTCCGCGATCCGAGCCACCAGACCACCCCGGGCGAGCCACTGTCCCTTTTCGGTGAACCGCGCAACGACCCACCCCGTGAATGGCGCGCGGATCGTGTGTTTCCCGAGCTGATCGTCGATCCGCTCAACCTCCGCCTCCTGGACGGCCGCAGCCGCGGCCGCCTGAGCGACCTGTTCGCGGCGCGTACCGACCTCGGCCAACGCTAACGCTGCCCGGCTCCCCGCAAGCTGAGCGTTGATCGCATCGAGCTCCGTCTGGGCATCCTGAAGCTCGTCAACGGTACTCGTGCCCCGGTCAACAAGACGACCAAGCCGGGCGAGCCGGCTCTTCGCGTAGGCCAGACGAGCCTCAAACCCGGCCACGAGTGCCCGTGCCTGGTCGATCTCCTCGGGCCTCGATCCGGCCTCCAGCTCGGCCAGCATCTGGCGTCGCCTTTCGAGCTCCGCGACCGCGCCCTGCCGCTCGATCTCGAGAAGGCCTCGCAAAAGCTGGGCAATTGGCTCACCTTCCGCCACGTGCTGACCATCCACAATCGGAAACTCGACAAGCCTTCCATCGACAGCGCTTCCAACGTCGCTCGTCCGAAACGGAAGGACGGTGCCCACAAACGCCTGCCCCGCAGCCAGTTCCATAGTGTCCGCCCGGCCGGCAACCACCGGCACTGGGCCCTGGCCCGCAGCAAAAAGCGGCCCGGCGGCGACGAGAAAAACCGCGCAACGCATCACTGCGGCGGCAGAAAAACTTGGAGAAACCATGTTTCGAACCGATGGCATGTCCATGCGTAAAACTATACCGTCCTCTGGAACCCGTCCGTCTGCGGAAAGCCTGCGGCGGGGAAAAACACTTTTTTTCCCCGCCGCTTGACGGCTGACGGAGGAGCGGATACCTTTCCGGGTCTCGCTCGAAGAACGTCGAATGCCTTTTTGAGGCATTTGGAAGTGGCTTGCGAATGCGATTTGGAGCGGCCTCGGCTTCCCGAATCGCTTTTGATCCTTGACAATTTGGTCGTGGTAATTGGCATCTTGAAAGAATGTCGATGGGGCGATGCTTCGGCGTGGCCCTGCGGCGTTCTCCCAAGGCGAAGAGCGAGAAAAATATCGTTGATCCTGGGTGCGGCCAGTCGGTGTGAGATTCCTGAAAGGGTTTTTCACTCTGGCGAAACCGAAATCCGGGGTAGCGCATTCGATTCGTGGGCCCGCAGACATTGTCGGCGAGCATTCGATTCGGGTGGTCAAGCTACAAAGGGCACATGGGGGATGTCTTGGCATCAGGAGGCTTTGAAGGGCGCGGAAGGCTGCGATAAGCCCGGGGTAATCGTCAAACAGGTGTTGATCCCGGGATTCCCGAACTGATCGTGACTGAATCCATAGGTCACGATGGCCAACGCGGCGAACTGAAACATCTCAGTAACCGCAGGAAAAGAAAGAAAAATCGATTTCCTCAGTAGCGGCGAGCGAAAGGGAAATAGCCCAAACCGAGGTGGTTTCCACCGCGGGGTTGTAGGGCCCTCGAGGAGTTACAAACAACAAGCTAGCAGAACGATCTGGAATGGTCGTCCACAGAGGGTGACAGGCCCGTATGCGAAAGCTTCGTTGCTCCGTTGAGAGGGTACCCTGAGTAGGTCGAGCCACGTGGAATCTCGACTGAATCGACGGGGACCATCCCGTAAGGCTAAATACTACCTGATGACCGATAGTGAACTAGTAGAGCGATCGAAAGATGAGAAGAACCCCTGTTAGGGGAGGAATGTGAACCTGAAACCATGTGCCTACAAGCGGTCGGAGCGCTATGGCGTAAGCAATGCGTGACGGCGTGCCTTTTGCATAATGATCCGGCGAGTTACCGTCAGCGGCT
>JBGTGN010000006.1:0-17257 GCA_041746715.1 Pirellulales bacterium
CTTGAACGAAGTCAACGGCAATTTTGAGTACATCAGTGATTCGACTGGCCTGCTCGAGGTGACGAACTATTACTCCGTGACCACGGCCACGGCGACGACGGCTGGCTCCGGTGAGCGGTTCGTGTCGAGCACGGCGGTCAAACGTGGCGACATGGGTGCGCCGATTCTCCAGTCGGTGTTTACGTACTTCGTGCAGCCCGGCGGTGATTCGAGCCTCACACAGGTCGCCACGCGGACCAACTACACGACGACGACCGCCACCGGCGGCCTCACGACGAGCTACGCCTACACCTACGCCCCCGGCACCACGCAGATTGTGTCCCGAGCCACCACGCTCCCCGTGGTCACCGCTGCCCAAAACGGCCCTGGTTCGGCCGATGTGAGCCGACAGGTTTTTGATTCGAGTGGCCGAGTGATCTGGTCCAAGGATGCCGGTGGGTTTTTGAGGTTCACCGAATACGACGCGGCAACCGGTGCCGTCATCAAGACGATTGCAGACGTCAACACGGCGCTCACTTCCAGCTTCAACAATCTTCCAGCCGGCTGGTCAACGCCGGCTGGCGGCGGCCTCCATCTCACAATGACCTACGAGGTTGATGAGCTCGGCCGCACGACCAAAAGCACCGATCCGAATGGGAGCATCACGTATACGGTCTACGACGACGTGAACCGTTCGGTGCGGACATACGCCGGGTGGAACTCGGTCACGGGCATGCCAACGGGGCCGACGCAGGTTTCGAGGCGCGATCTTTCGGGGACCTACACCGAATCGCTGACGTTTTCGGCGGCGCCCGATCTCGACATCAATGGCCGGCCCACAGGCACCGAAGCTATCACCAGCATCGAGACGCTTTCGCGGTCACTTCAAAACGCCGCGGGCCAGGTCATCGCCAGCGACCGGTACGTCTTGATTCCGACCTATTCCACGGCCACCGCGACGCTTGGTGATCCCGGCATCAACTACCTGCGAACGACCTACGCCTACAACGACCAGGGCCAGGTCGATCGGATGGTGAATCCAGCCGGCACGATCACGCTTCATCGCTACGACGGCCGCGGCCAGCAGGTGGCGACGTATGTCGGTACCGACGACTCGACGACGGACAGTTTGAAGTGGACGCCCGAAAACGCCTCCGCCTCGTCGAACATGGTGCTCGTCGCCACGAATGAATACGACAACGGCGGCATTGGCAACGGCAATCGCACGAGCACCACGCAGTACCCAGGCGGCAGCGCCGACCCGCGCACCACCGAGTACTTCTTCGACTGGCGGAACCGGCTTGTCGTCACGAAGGGCGGAGCGACGGCCGATCCGGGCTCCGAACATGCTTCGGTAAACCGTCCGCTCTCATACACCGAGCTCGACAACCTCGGCCGCGCCACGCTCCAAAACGTCTACGACGGCGATGGCGTCGTCGTGCTCGACGTGGATGCCGACGGCGTTCCCGACAAGCCTGCCGCAAGCCTGCTCCGCAGCTCGCAGACAGCGGTCCACGACGCCCAGAGCCGGGTCTACCGCAGCCAGGTCCTGTTCGTTGATCAGGCCACAGGCGCCGTTGACACCCAAAAACTCACGACCGACACGTTTTATGACCGTCGTGGCAATGTGGCGATGGTGATGGCTCCGAACGGCCCGGTCACGCAATCTCGCTACGACGGCGTCGGCCGGATGACGACGAGCCTCACGCTCGGCAATCTTCCAGTGGCCACGTGGGCCAATGCCACGTCGCTTGCCGACTCGGTCATCTTGGAACAGGTTGACATGACCTACGACCCCGTGGGCAACACGATCCTCACGACGGTCCGTGAGCGGTTTCATGATGCGTCACCAACATCAAAAGGTTTGCTGGGAACGCCGACGACAGGGATTCGGGCCCGGGTGTCGTATGTGGCCTCGTATTTTGACGTGGGCAACCGGCTTACGGCGAGCGTGCACGTGGGGACCAACGGGGGCGCGGTCTACGTCCGTCCGGGCGCCGTACCTGCTCGCTCCGACACCGTTCTCGTTACCGACTATCTCTACGACTCGGCCGGTCGGGTTCAAGACGTCGTGGATCCGCGCGGGATCATCACGCGCACCGCGTACGACCCGCTCGGCCGGACTGTGGCAACGATCCTGAACTACACAGGCGGGGCGCCTGGCGCCCAGAGCGATGTCACCACGACGTTTGAGTTTGACACGGCGGGAAGACTTGCATCCCGTACTGCCGTGCAGCCTGCGGGCACATCGTCGCAGGTGACGGGCTATGTCTACGGCACGTCGATCATCGGCGGCAGCACGATCACGTCGAATGATCTTATGGTGGAGACAAGGTATCCCGATCGGGTGACGGGCTTGCCGTCGACGGCCGATCGTGATGTCTACACGACCAATGCCCTGGGCGAACGAACCTCGTTCACCGATCGAGCCGGCACGATGCACGGCTATATCTACAACGTGCTTGGCCGACAGACGGCGGATGTCATTGCCGTGCTCGGCACCGGTGTTGACGGCGGCATCCGCCGAGTCGAGCAGGCCTACGACACGCTCGGCCGCGTGCAGCTTGTGAGCACGTTCAACGCGGCCATCGGCGGCGCGGCGACGAGCCAGGTGTTTCGGGGGTTCAACGGGTTTGGGCAGACGGTCACGGAGTGGCAGTCGCATACGGGCGTGGTCGATCCGCTTACGACGCCGAAGGTGCAGTATGCCTATTCCGAAGGCGTGGGCGGCAATCACAGCAGGCTCGTTGCGACGGTGTATCCAGACAGCTTCGTGGTGAACGTCTCGTATTCGGGGATCGATTCTGTGGTGAGCCGCCCTACGAGCCTTACGGCCCTGCAAACCGATGCCCTCACGATCACTCCGCTCGAGATGTTCAAGTACCTCGGCATGGGCACTGTGATCGAGCGGTCGCGGCCCGAGGTGAATATCAACTTCTCGCTGTTGGGGGCCAGTAGCGATGCGGGCGACCAGTACGCGGGTCTCGATCGATTCGGACGAGTGGTGGCTCATGCCTGGTTTGAGGGGACGTCGACGACAATCGTCGACGGCTACGGCTACACGTATGACCGAAGTAGCAACCGGCTCACACGCTCGAATGCACTCAATTCGGCATTCAGCGAGACCTACACGAACGACGCCCTGAACCAGCTCGAGAGTTATGTGAGGGGTGACGGCGGTACGCCCACAAAAACCCAAGATTGGGAGTTTGACGCGCTGGGCAATTGGACAACCGTGACGACCGACGGCGTCGCCGAGGCCCGTGAGGCCAACGCCCAGAACGAGCTCACGGATGTCGGTGGCGCCTCGCTCACCTATTCCGCCACTGGGAACCTCACGATCGACGCCCAGGGCAACACGCTCGCCTACGACGCCTGGAACCGACTCGTCTCGGTGTACGACTCGTCGAGCACGCTGGTTGCTCGCTATGAATACGACGGAATGAACCGCCGCATCGTCGAGCAAGTCGGCACGCTTGCCGATCCGGATGCCACGACCGCTCCGGTTCGCGACTTCTTCTACTCGATTGGATGGCAGGTCTTGGAGGAGCGCGTCCGCGACGGCTCAGGCAACATCCCCGCTGATGCCGAAACCCGCTACATCTGGAGCCCGGTTTACGTCGATGCGATGATCGCGAGAGACCGCAACGCCGACGGCAACACTGCCACTGGCAACAGTGGCCTCGAAGAGCGGGTCTACGCCCTGCAAGACGCCAACTGGAACACCACGGCCATCATCGCCGCGACTGGTGTCGCCGGGTTCACCAGTGGCCAAGTCATCAACCGCTTCGCGTACACGCCGTATGGCGAAGCTGATGTCCTCGACGCCTCATGGGCTGCGCCGACCTCGTCGCCGGCCACGCCATGGAGCCACCTATTCCAGGGCCTCGAGCTCACGGAAGTCACGGACCTCTTCTATGTCCGCCACCGTGATTACTCGGCAAGTCTCGGGCGGTTCATTGAACGTGATCCAATTGGGTTCGATGCTGGGGATAACAATTGGTATCGGTTTGTGGGGAATGGGCCAGCAAATGCGAGCGATCCGTTCGGGCTGGCGGGGAAGCGCAGCTATGACGTTCTTGAAATGGAAATCGACAATGGGCATACCGCACGGACCGTTATCGCTACCATCGATGTCGAGCTTCTCGTGGATGTTTCCAATTCTGATTACAAGCCGCTCGGCCCGAACAGTTTCTGTTGTGAAGGAACGGCGAACGTGACAGTATCTTTTACGTGGACCGCGGTAACAGACGGTTCGCAGCATACTATCGGTCCCGGGCCTGGCAGGCAACCATGGCGAGAAAATTATCAGCCGGGCCTGTGGCATGGAGGGAATCGCGAAGACCTGAATTGGTCTGGAAGGGTGGGGGCTGCCGGAGACCGACAGGCAAGGGGTAGCACGATTTCCGGCCGCATTGACGTCGGCACTCTTAATGCGAATGGCGGATCGCTGGATGGAATCGTTTATGTCAGCTACTTTCCACCCAGGCAAGTGCAGACCGCCGTTGACGCATACGGGGAACAAAGAGCGTTGGAGTCTGTGTCTGTCTTCAGAATCCCGTTTGAGGTTCGAATGAACTCTGTGCCTGTCCAGCATGGCGTGGCGCCAGCAGGGCCGTGCGGAAGCGTCGAGTTCGACGACATTTCCCTCCAAGTGACGCCAGCCGGCCAGGCTATGTGGAGAGACAGGACTTCTGAGAGGATCAGAGAGCGAAAATAGTTGAACCAGATAGCCAGATGTACGCTTCTGACGACGTGACAATTAGGACCGAGAAATGAGTGCTTGGACAATCGGTATTGCTCGGCAGGTCGTACTGACCGCGATTCTGCATTGCCTCTCCAGCGCGACTGCGACTGAAACGGCAGTGCCTGTCGAAGTAATCGGTGAATCTCTTCTGCTGCACCGAGATATTTGTCGGAAGCATATTGTAACAGGTGCGGTTCTTTTGAAGGCGCTCGATGGACGGCGTGTGCGCAATGTCACTATTTGCAATGCCGTCGTTGATGATAGCGGATGGAGGGTCGTCGCGAATGCCGATCCATGCATGCTCGTACTTCAAGACGTCAATCTCGAAGACGGCGACTTGGCACTCATACTAGCTAGTTCTCAGTGTGCTTACCTCGACATCACAAATAGCTTTGTGACCAGTGCAGCGATTCCGAGCATCGCAAGGTCAACAGGGCTTAAGGAGATCGTGATTACTGGTTCTGGAATTGGCTTAAACGAGGCGGCGGTCCTCCACCGGCTCCGCCCCGACCTTCGGATTCGTCTTGATGGCACATTGCTACTGCATAAGAAAGCGAAGCAAGCAACAAAGAATGCGCCAGAACAAACAAGCGACAAGGACGGTGTGCCTCGGCATAAGCCGGAGGACCCTTGCGAATGCAAGTAGGGCTAACAGGCCAAAAGGACAGGCAAACGTTTTGCAGGGCGACGGCGGCCGTTTAAGGACACGGACGCGCAGGGGTGTTGCGGATGAAGGCAAGAGGGCCGTCACGGACCGTGATGCGCCGCGGATCGTGAACCGTTGGAATTCGGGTCGCTGGAGCAATAAACTCACCGCCTTGCGGTTTCCCGAAGCCGATCGATGTGGTTCAATGATCTGCCGGTAGCGTGGAGCCAGGGTGTGGGGCTCCGTCGCCAGTGTCTCCACAGGAATCCCGCGATGATCATGGCGTGGAGATCGACCGTAGCAGACGCCGCAACCACGGCCACAGCAGCGACGGTCGGTTCCGCCGAGCGATTCGTGTCGAGCACGGCGGTCAAGCGTGGCGACATGGGTGCGCCGATTCTCCAGTCGGTGTTTACGTACTTCGTGCACGCGCGGTACAAAAACTCCGTCCGCTGAGAGGCCACCCCGATAGGAGGGTGTCCTTAAGTAGGTGAGACGCGGTCGGCGACATCGTCTCGCTCCATCGCACCGTGTGTTGCGGCACAAAACAGTGTTGAGCACGGCACGGGCGCAGCAGGGACCAAGGGACTTCCGTCACCTGAACCGGTTTGCCTCCGTCAAGCCGCGGGCCGGTACGACTTCAGGTGCCCGCCGAGTTCGGTCTGGCAGACAATGGATCGCTTGGTCAGCTCGACGGGGGGAGGCTGGTGGTCGGCGCGCATCGGGGGCAGATGAACGCGACCGGCGTGGCCACGTGGATGGTTGTACGTATAAGTCCTGATCCGCAGAATGTGATCGAGACGCGTGTCGTTCCCGCAAGCGCGCGTGGATCGCTGAGTTTTCCTTGCTAGCGTGACTGAACTCCTCGGACTGCAAAATCGAGGGCGAGTAATGCGTGGCTGAAAGCAGCGAGCAGGCGGGCGTTCTCATCCGGTTTTGAACGCCCCGGGAGGCTGCCCATCGCGTCACACGACACGCTCAAGGCAAATCGGGTACGCTCTGGATTCGACAAGCAGCCGTCACCGCGTTACTGAAGCGCAACGTGCCATCCTACTCTTTGGTCTAAGCGATGAGAATCGACGTTGAAGGCAAAGTATCGAATACGACACTAGCTGCAAGCAAGCCGCTTCTACCGCTGTATGAGGCTATCGTCAACTCGATTCAAGCCATCGAAGACGCGGGGATTACGGATGGCCGCATCACTATCGACGTGCGCCGCGACGCCCAGCAAGTCCTCCAAGAGGAAGACCCTTCAATTCGTTCTGTCACCGGCTTCGAGATCACAGATAACGGTGTAGGCTTTAACAACGACAACTTTGTGTCTTTTAATACCTCCGACACTAAATTCAAGGCCAAGCGAGGTGGCAAGGGAGTGGGCCGCTTCGTGTGGCTTGTCGCATTCCGCGAAGTTGAAGTCGAGAGTGTTTACCGAAGCGGCGACACGTTTCGCAAGCGGACGTTTCGCTTTGTTCCGACGGGCGACGGTGTCAAGGACGAAGTCGACAGCCCGGTGGAGGCAACGACACCACAGACAACTGTCCGACTAATGGGCTTGCGCGAACGTTACGCAGACCACTGCCCGAAGCGTCCCGAAACAATTGCGAGCCACATTGCCGAGCATTGTTTGGAGTTTTTTATTCGCGGCAACTGCCCGGACATCCAGTTGAACGACAAAGCCACGCACACAGCTAATATCAGCCTAAATCGCTCCTTCGAGAAGGACATGATTGAGAAGTCCACGTCCAAGAAGATTAGGGTAAAAGGCAGCGAGTTCTACGTCACGCACATCCGACTCTATGCCTCGCATGACAAGGAGCACCAAGCACACTTCTGCGCGAACGAGCGAGTCGTTCAATCTCGAAAACTTACCGGTCGCCTCCCCAACCTCACAGCTCGCTTAAAAGACGAAACAGGCAAGCAATTCGTCTACGCCGCCTACGTTGACGGTGAGTTGCTCAACGCCTCAGTTTCAGCAGAGCGGACGACTTTCGCGATCGACGAAGATGCCGCTGCACTTCTACCGAACGACATTGGATGGACGGACATCACGCAAGCCGTCGATGAGGAGAGCAAGAGCTTTCTCGCACCCTACACCGAGCCGATTCGGGAGGAGAAGCGGCGACGCATTGATACTTTCGTCGCTCAGCAAGCCCCCATGTACCGACCAATTCTGCCGTACATTCAAGACCGCATCGATCGCATCGACCCGAACGCCGATGACGATAGTTTGGATGTGGAGCTTTATCGAGCCTATCACGAGTTAGACGTGTCGACCAAAGAGCAAGGAGTGAATCTCCTCAAGGAGGAGGCACACACAGCAGAAAGTGTGGATGACTTCACTGAACACTTGGAGGCTTATTTCGCCAAGGTTACTGATCTCAAGGCCGCTGATTTAGCTCGATACGTTTGCCAACGAAAAGCTGTTCTGGACTTCCTGCTGAAGCTGCTCGCGAGAAAGGCGGACGGTAAGTACCACCTTGAGAAGAACGTCCACAATGTCATCTTCCCGATGGGCAAAACCTCTGACGAAGTCCCTTTCGAGTCCCACAACTTGTGGCTAATTGACGAGAAGCTTGCCTATCACGCTTTTCTTGCATCCGACAAATCGCTCAAGTCGCTGCCGCTGCTCAATGGAGAGAGTGCGAGGGAACCGGATATTCTTGTATTCGACCATGCCTGTGCTTTCGTCCCATCGCCGGAGGCGCCCTTTCCCGCCATCACTATCGTCGAATTCAAACGACCGATGCGCGATGACTATAGCGAGACGGACAACCCATTCGTTCAGGTGCGGAGATACATTGAGCTAATCCGAGCCAACAAGGCGAGAACGTCGGACGGGCGCGAGATTCCAATTCAAACCTCGCTTCCTTTCTACTGCTACATCGTTTGCGACTTGGGGACAACTTTGGAGACTTGGGCCAGGGACTTCGAGCTGGAGAAAACCCCAGATGGCCAAGGGTTCTTCGGCTTCAAGCGAGCATACAACGCCTACTTTGAAGTGATTTCGTACGCCAAGATGATTGGCGACGCTCAAAAGCGAAACGCTATCTTTTTCAACAAGCTTAATCTACCTTCGCGGGTGTCGGTCGTAATTCCACAAAGTCCACTTGTGCATAACTGACAGACTGCTCGACCGCCACTTGGCCGGGTTGGATCTCCTGTAACAGGCGACGTGACGTTCTAGGGCAGTTGGCCTTTCTCTCCAGCCATTGCGGGGCGGGAGCCAGCCGGAATCAGCCAAGTCGATCGAGTCTTTCGGGCGAGTGCGTGCGGGTGGCAGTTTGGCGCCAAGTGTGGACCGAGGGAGAATGGGGCCGGGTATGGCTGGCCTACCGGGGGCACTTTTGCGTTTCGATGAGTTTCTCGTGTAATTGATTGACAACCAGTCTCAGGAGGGGATAGCCTGCCGCTCAGTCTGCTGGTCGGAATCCGAGATTCTGCGTCGGGGTGTTCTGTCAGTCGTTCTTCGTTTTGGGGAGTGATCGATGCAATTGCCAATCGAATATTGGAAGAACACCCTCCGGAAGCTCGGCGTTCGAGTTGAGCGGCGACGCGTAAGGCGATTGCATACTGGAGTACGGGTGGGCATCGAGGCACTCGAGCGACGGCAGGTGATGTCGATCGACTCGCCGCTGATCGCCGGATTCTCGGTGTCGCCGGAGATCGTTCCCTATGGTTCGCAGGTCACGCTCGCTGCTTCGGGCGTCACCGATCCTGGTGGTGCGGCTATCGCCCAGGTGCGGTTCCACATCGACGCCGACAACGACGGCCAATTGACGCCCGCTGATGGCGCTCCTCTTGCTCTGGACACGGATGGGTCAGATGGCTGGAGCGCCGTGGTGTCGTCGCTTCTCTCCTCGGGAGGCAACCAGAGATATTTTGCCGTGGCCCAGAATGAGTCTGGTATCAACGGCGAAGCGGTCTCCGCATCGAACACGGTTCTCCTGCCGGCGAAGATCACCGACAACTCAAGCTCCACTGGATACTCGACCGTCTCTTCAAATTACTGGAGCACATCAGGCGGCGGCTTCTCTGGGGGCCATCAGTTTGAGTTCGGGGCCACTGGCGGCTACGCCGAGTGGACGTTTGCCAACTTGCCCGAAGGAGAATACCGCGTCTTCGCCACATGGCCTGAAGGCACCAACCGTGGCACGAACGTTCCCTATTCCGTCGCGGACGGCGCCCTGAACCTCGCCACGGTGAAGGTGAACCAAAGGGTCGCTCCTACGGCCGATGTCGTTGCAAGCTCCAAGAACTTCCAGGACCTCGGAGCTTTCTCGGTAGTGAATGGCTCCATCGTCGTCCGGATGACGAACAGTTCCGGTGACGGGCGGGCAATCGCTGACGCCATTCGTGTCCAGCACCTTGGGCCGGCGCAGCAGACGTCCGAGATTCGAGTTTTTGACGGAGAGTCAGAACTGGCCGATGCCGCGTCAGTGGTCAACCTTGGGGCCACGTTCTACGGAACCCCGTCAGCCACAAAGACGCTAACCGTCAAAAACGTTGGACTCGCTGATCTTGTCCTGACCCCATTGACCCAGGCCAACATGCCTGCCGGCATCACGTTGGTGTCGTCCTACGCATCCCCGACACTTGCTCGCGGTGCATCAACGACGTTCCAGGTCAGATTGAGCAGCACGAGCCCGGGCGCGGTGAGCGGCAGTCTGTCGGTGACGAGCAACGATCCAGACGAGGGAAGCTTCGGGATCTCGGTTTCTGGCGTGGTCAATGGCGCCAAGATCATCGACAACACGAGTTCAACCGGATACGCGACGGTGTCTTCGGGATACTGGAGCACATCCAGCGCTGGGTACTCTGGCGGCCACCAATTCGAGTTCGGGGCCACTGGCGGCTACGCCGAGTGGACGTTTGCCAACCTGCCTGCGGGGGAATACGGAGTCTCTGCCACTTGGGCTGAGGGTACGAACCGTGGCACGAATGTTCCGTACACGATCTTCGACGGCAGCTACAGCCTCGGCGCCGTACCGGTCAACCAGCGGATTGCTCCTGCGGCTGATGTTTTGGTCAGCGGCACCAAGTTCCAGAACCTGGGTTCGTTCAGTTCCATCAATGGATCGATCCTTGTTCGGATGACGAACAGTTCAGGTGACGGGCGGGCGATCGCCGACGCTGTCCGGATCGAGTACCTCGGCCCAGCACAACAGGCCCCTGAGATCCGAGTGTTTGATGGCGGCGCTGAACTCCATGACAACATTTCGGTAGTGAATCTCGGCACAACGTTCTTCGGAACGCCCGCGGTGACCAAGGCCCTCACGGTCACGAATTCCGGAACAACGGGACTCATCCTGAATCCGCTCACGCAAGCTGACATGCCCGGCGGAATCACGCTTGTCTCGTCCTATGCCAACACGACTCTGGTCCCGGGTGCGTCCACGACGTTCCAGGTTCGGCTTTCTGCGATGAGCACTGGGGCTGTCGGTGGCGTCTTGTCGCTGTCGAGCAATGATCCGAGCGAAAGTAGCTTCCACATCACGCTCACGGGCGTTGTTGACGCCGCCAAGATCATCGACAACGGAGACGTTGGGTATTCGACCGTGTCGTCCAACTACTGGAGCACGACGGCCGGCTATCAGTTTGAGTTTGGAGCAACCGGCGGATACGCGGAGTGGAGCTTTCCAAATCTGCCAGCCGGTGAGTACCGTATCTCGGCCGCGTGGCCTAATGATCCTGCATGGTCGAGTATTGCCCCGTACTCCATCCTGGATGGGGGTGTATCCCTTGGCGCAGTCCGTGTGAATCAGCAGCTCGCACCGGACAGCGATGTCGTGGCGGGCGGCAAGAAATTCCAGGACCTTGGGCTCGTTGGCATCACGAGTGGCTCCCTTACGGTGCGACTCACGCACGAGGGACCCAACCGGGTCGTCGCTGATGCCATTCGAGTTCAGTACATCGGAACGCTCCCCGAGGTGCAGTTCAGCGATGCGGGCTCGCAGCTCGTGATCGATGGAGCCACGGCCACCGTGCTCGACTTCGGCCAATCTGAACGGTCCCAGAAGTCCGTCGAAGTCATTGCGGTCACGAACCAGGCATCTTCCACGCTCTCGCTCGCTCAGCTCACTCAAGCAGACTTGCCAGCCGGGTACCTACTGCTGAGTGGGTTTGGGGCGAGTACGCTGGCGCCAGGTGAGTCTGCCTATGGACGGATCCAGCTCGATGCGATTTTGCCGGGTACCTACGGTGGTACGGTACCAATTCGCGCGGGGGCCGAGTCCTTCAATCTTGCGGTCGCCGGTGAAGTGCTAAAGACGCCGGTGCTGGTTGACAACGGTGATCCAGGTTTCGCGACCACCGGCAGTGGCTGGCAGAACGGAACGGCTGGGGCGGGGTTCGAGGACGACTATCTCAAGACGTCCGGGGCGACCAACGGCAAGTCGGCCCGTTGGACAATTGATGACCTCGCTGCCGGGGCCTACCTCGTGTATGCGACGTATCTCGCATCTGGCGACAACACCGCTGCGGCTCACTACAACCTCTATGACGGAGCCTTAGTGGACGCTACGCCTGAGCAGCAAGGCATCGTCAACCAACGGATCGCGCCCGACGATGTCGTCGTCTCAGGCAAAGGGTTCGGGTATGTAGGCCAGATCAATGTCAGTCATGGCACGCTCACCGTCGAGCTTGACGCTGCGAGTCTTTCGGGCGGACTTGCGCTTGCTGACGCGGTCTATGTCGTTCCCGCAACGCTTGGAACCTTCTTTGGGTTCTCGTCGCCCGGCGACATGGTGACGGGCAGTGCCGAGTCGATCGAGACGGGGTTCGTGGACCCGGATGGCGAGCTTGTCAGTTCGATCGGCGTCTACAGCGATTCCAACGGCAACGGGGTTCTCGATGTTGGCCTCGATCAGCTCCTCTCCTCGGACACGACGCCGGGAGACGGACTCGACTTTGATGCGAGCACGTTGGCGACCGGGGCGCACCGATTGTTTGTCGCTGCGATGGCAGCGGATGGCCCGGTCGCAACGGCCGCGGCAAACGTGACGGCGTCGGAGTGGTGGAAGGTCAAAATCACGAAGCATCGGACGCCCAATGAGAGGGAGTTCGTGACTGAGTGGTCGCTCACCGCCGACCCCAAGCCCGTCAAGCTGGTGGCCGGCCTGAATCAGACCTGGGTTGACGCGGTCTACGCCCGTGTGTCGGGCACGGTTCACACAACGAACACTTGGGATGGTCAGGACTACTATTACACGTTCCCCCAGCGAAACGAGCCCGGCACGTACGTGCCGCCTGAAGACCCGAACAACAAGCCCTTCGATGTCGAAATACAAGACGTGCTGGCCGGGAAGTGGACTAAGCACGACAGGGCTCAAGATCCCAAGACGAAGATGATCGTTCTCGAGGATCTCACACGGAGTGCCTTCAATGACTTCGACTACGACGATCAATACTGGATCGTTGAGCTCGAGCCACTGATTCTCGGTGACCTCGACGTTGATAGCGACAACACTGGTCCTATCAACCACTCTGACCCTGAAGAGGGTGTCGAGGATGAGTGGTTGGGGCGACTCGTGCCCGTGGCGTTCCCCACCGAGTTAGACAAATTGTCAGCGACGCTTGAAGTGCAGATCGGGGATCTTCCGGTCAGCACCACCGATGTGCGATTCACGGGAGACCCGAGTCTGTTTCGCCTATGGCGTAAAGACCCGACGGTAGCCGGGGCGGAGGATGAGATCTTCTTTGGTGAAGACTGTGTGTATTCAGCGTCAGTTCTAGGCATAACCGCCGGCGCGTGGCGGACGTTCTATGTTGAGGCGCTCGACACGCGTACCGGAGCAATCGGCATTGAAGTCGACCCCAATGGGGACGGTCAGTGGACCTTCGTCGATAGTGCTCTCCTCACGGGCATCCAGGTTGACCTCGATACCGACAGCAATGACGACGGCCCGATTGATCCGCTAAACACATGGCCCGGCACAGACGATCCCTTCGAGGCGTCTGATCCCGTAGTCGTTCTCGCAAACACGGGCGACGACGATGACGATGGAGTAGCAAACTTCGCTGAGGGCTTTGAGTTGGATGCCGACTTGGCGGCGCAACTCGCTGCGGCAGGACTGAGCGCCGGCGAAGCCTCTGCGACTGCCTTTGAACGCTTTGTATTGACGATCCCAAATGCGGCCGAACTTAGTACGGATGTGCTTGTAACGTTCGACTACGCCAGTTCGGACCCGCTTGCCATGACGTTTGACGGGACAGACGTCATTCCTGCTCCTGGCGTCATGAGGCTTTGGACCACTGACGGCGCCGGGGGCCGAAACGGCCATGACGTGAAATCAGGTGGGCACTATATTCGCTCCGGTCAGCCAATGACGCTCGCCGAGCTTGGGATTCTTGGCGGTACCAAAAACCTGTATTTAGAATGGGTTACTCCAGCTCCGGAAACTACGCTGGAAATTCTGGCGACACTGTCCCATCGCAACTATTCGGGATCGACTGGGTCGGTCCCCGGGCCCTCGCCTATCGCTAACGACGTGACGGCCGTGCGCAATGCCGATGATGCTGACTTAGTGTTCTCGACGATCAAGGACAAGGAAGACAAAGACACCTTCAATGATCGTGATGTCGACCTCGTCGGCGATGTGCCCGTATACGTCCCGGTAAACTCTGACGACGACAACAACGATGAAAAAGCCGACGGCACAATAGCGACGCTGTCAACCGCCGAGAATGACTTAGTTCCATTTCGTATTGTTCCTAAGAACGACACGCCGGCGGGCACCACTTTCCAACTAAAATTTGCCGACCCCTTGCGGGTCTGGAAGAAAACACAGTCAGGCTTCGATCGCGTGACGCGTAATCAGATCATTACGCTTCAATCGCTTCAGGCGGAAGGAGACGGCAACGAGTTCTGGCTCGAAGTGAAAGGTGGGGGCAACGCAGACATCAAGATGTCTCTTTCGGAACAACGCGGACAAAAGAGTTCATCGGCCTACACGCAACTCATCAAGGCCTTTACCATGACAGGGCCGAGGAACGTCCCCGACTACGCGAAGTATGATTATGTTGCAACTGGAGGCGACAGCACCAGCGGCACCTTTGTTTCGCCATATAAGGGTACTGGGCAGAATTCATCTAACACGGGCGGAGTCGATAGGCAAACTGTCTTGTGGGGCGAGGGTGAGTTCTTCGGTAAGGTGCGTTATCGGGCTTCGGCAGACTATGTGTGGGCATTCGATGTTGCCATCGTGGCAGTGGACATTGACATGACTGAGACAAGGCTCACTCCGGCCAACCAGCAGGTAAACGGACCCATACAGAATGGGGTGCAGCAGACGCGTATCGATTCCACTAGTGCACCTCGCCTTAATAGCGACCGTGACAGCAACGGCAACCTGATCCCTGCCAATGACATACCGGATGAACCTGCCATGACCGTGAAGGCTTCCATTCGCTCGGTAAAGGGGCCGACGCGAGACGTGGATGGAAACCCGGTGCCATTCGGCGTCAAGTCCATCGAGCTTGGGTGGGTGCAAACGTTCACTTTTTCGTCCTACAACTTACTCATCGACCAAGGTGGTAGCCAGGTCGTCGTCAAGGCAACAGAGCGGGGCGTGAATGGTGCCGATGAGTTGAGTGGCCAAGTAATGCTCGATGCTATTAATAAGGTGGTGGCTAATCCGCAGGTGACATACCAGCAGGTGTGGGCAGATCCTCCGGTGGCGGGCGTCCTTACGGCCGTTGATGTGACGAGGCCGTGGTATGACAAGGAGGAAAAAACGGGCAATGGTTTCGAGGGTTTTCCTTCGGATAATTCGGTTGGGGCATTTGATCTCACCGTGAGTGACACGCCGGCGGGGAACGGATATTCGTTAGCGCGTTGGCAACAAATTCTTGGCACCATGCCCGGTGCGGGGCCGTCTGGGTATGCAATGGTTTTTGATTTTGCTAACTTCTTGGCGGTCCGAACTACAGACAACGACGCAGTGACGAATTCCAACGCCGTCTACACGACTCGAGTGAAGGCCCGTTGGCAATTCGATGGCACCGGGACGTACGAATTCGTGAGTCAAGATCCTCTGTTCTACAAATACACTGTGACTGGCGAGGGCGTGCGCGTTATCGATGCCGCAAAGGAGGTTCTCGATGGCGAGCGATTGTTGGATTTTACGCAGATGAAGATCGCGAACCAGTTTTTGCCCTAGAACAGGACTTTCCCATGTGCACGAGCTGTTCATTGATGGTGGCGGCGTGGGCCGCCATCGTGGCTGTTCCGCTTTGGTGTGCAAATGCCGCACGGGGGGAAATTGCTGAGGGGTCGGATTGGGTGGCGCGGTCGCCTGCCCTGCTCGCGGTTGTCCCGGCTGCATCGATTGAGGGGCTGCCGAGCGCGACCAGGGAGCGTGGCTACTGGGCTGCGTCCACTAATTGGCGTTTTCCGCCGGATCATCGCAAATTCTTGGGCGATGGCCTCGGACTCCCGTTGCCGTTTATGTTGCTGGCAGACACGATCGCTCTCCCATACAAGAATTTCGTCGTTGAGCGGCGTCTCACTGATGGCACGTTGCCACGTGAGGTGGCCCTGCGGGTGCCTGGGCATCTTGATGCAATTGCGCGCATGCCTGACCTTAAGGGGTGGGCTTGGTCGCAAGAGCGACTCATTGGCAAGAAAGCTTTGGTCTGTGTTTCGCGGAATCGGCCGATTGACACCCGCGCCGAGGATGTGCTTGAGGCGGTAGCAAAGGTGAATCAGGAATTCTTTGGCCCGAAGGTCGAAGTATACAGGGAGTGGGGCGTGCCGTTCTTTGCTATTCACTTCACGACCGACGGTAGCCGCCTGCTTGGTGTAGGAGGCGTGAGATCGTGCCACTGGATCGTTTCGGAGCGAGACCTGACCCAGTTCGGTGAATATCCTGGCATTGATTTGGGGACCATCAACTACACGTTGTGTGATCGAACGGTGGCAGGCTCGGATCTTATTACGGTGATTGTTGGTGGCTGGGGTGGCATGTCCGGCTATAGCACGCGAATGCCAGTAGAGCAGTTTCGGTGGCATGTGGGGACCGACATTAAAAATGGCGATACTGCCAAGGTGCGTGCCCTTCGATTCACGCCCGATCGTCAGTCACTTCTCTTTTTCGGCGACTTTGAACGAGCAACTTCGAAGGCATTCATGAGTTTCAACGTTGAGTCGAGAACTTTTCGTGATTTTGCCGTGCCAACACGTGTTATAGACGGTGTGTTTTCAGCGAAAGAAGCTGGCTCGACGCTCGTCACTCGAAGTTGCAGTGGCGATTTGTGTTTTTGGAGCTGGAAACAACAAGAGAAAGAGGCGACAATTGACCTCAAGCCTGGCGAGATCGAAGACATTGCCGTGTCACCCGACGGGAAAGTTGTGGCCGTGGCAACGAATAAGCGAATTCACTTTTTCGACGTCGCCACACGGAAGTCGGTCGGTTCGGATGGCTTCGAGCATCCGAAGGTGAAGCGGATTCGGTTTGCCAACGACAACAAACACTTCGCAAGCTTGGGTGCGGACGGCGAGCTACGCGTTTGGACGCTCGACTTCATGGAGCAAATCGATCCCTTGAAGGTCGCCCCACAGTACGACGGACAGTCGTTCTAGGATCCTCGCAGGGCAATCGGGATTACCCTGCCGCGAAGCGGCTTGCTTGAGCAAAATCTTGCAGTCGACTTGCGATAGCGTTTTTCAGTTGGGATAATTCTTTGGCTGCGATCTGCTGAGGGCAGCCGTTATCCAAAGCAGGCCAATGTTGGCCCTCCTCAGATTCTGTACCAGGGCTGGGGAACATTGAGCCTGCCCCCATGTCCGGTCCAGGATGGGTGTTCCCCGCGTCTCGCCAGCGGTTAGTGATCGACGGGCGGGAACCGAATTGCCTTCCAGAACTTCAGAACGGTTGCGAGCGAGAGTG
>JBGTGN010000007.1:0-28985 GCA_041746715.1 Pirellulales bacterium
GGCCGGCGCGGGCTTGACCCCGCTGTCCGCCACGGCGCGGGCCACCACCTGCGTGACACGCTCGAGATCAAAGGGCTTGATGAGGTAGTCGAAGGCGCCGGCGTGCACGGCCCGTACAGCCGTGTCGAGGTCGCCAAACGCGGTCATGACAACGACCGGCACGGGTCCCGCTGCGGCGCGAAGCTCGGGCAGGGCATCGATGCCGTCGTGTCTGCCGAGCCGCACATCCAGCAAAATCACGTTGGGCGCGTGCGCCCTGGCGGCCGAGATGGCCGCTTCGATATCGGCGGCAAGGGCGACCTCGTGTCCGTCGTCGGAGAGGATCTCCCGCAGGCTCCAGCCGATGGCAGGCTCGTCGTCAACGATCAGGATGCGACTCATGAAACATGTCCATGGTGGGGAGTGTTCGATGGCCCTGCAGGCAGCCTGATCGTAAACCGCGTGCGGCCATCATGACGGTTCCACGACAACGTCCCCCCATGGTCTTCGGCAACGGCTCGCGCCACGGCCAGGCCGAGCCCAATGCCCTCGCGTTTTCCCGTGACAAACGGTTCAGCGAGCGAATCGGCGAGCTCCGCGGGTGGCCCTGGACCATTGTCTTCAACGACAAGCTCGAGAAATCCATCGGTGAACGCGGCGTGAACCTGCACGTGTCCCTCGCGGCCCGCTGCGTCAATCCCATTGAGCACGAGGTTGACAAGCGCCGCCCTGAGCGACTCCCGCCGGCCGATCAGCGGCGGCAGGTTTTCTGCAACGTTGACCCCAATGCCAACGCCCGCGTGCTCCGCGCGGGGCCCGGTGAGATCGCATACGTCTTCCACAAGCGAGGGAATATCGACCGGCCCCGTTGCCACGTCGCCGGGCCGGCCGAGCTCCAGGAGTCCATGGACTTCTTCCGCGAGGATGTCGAGTTGACGAGTGGCCACGCCAAGGCTCGAGTCGTTCGAGGGCTCAGTGGTGCAGCGGCGACGATGAAGGTCGATCGCGAGCCGGGCGCCAGTCACGGCGTTTCGCAGCTCATGGGCAAATCCGGCCGCAAGCTGACCGAGCAGGCGTTGGCGTTCACCGGCCACGAGGTTTTTTCGGAGTGTCGCCAGCGCATCACTCAAGTGGTTCACACCGGCCACGAGCCGGCTGATGTCGTCGCGGGAGGTCGTGTCGTCAGAGGATGCATCGATGAGCTGCTCACCAAATTGGCCTCCGGCGATGCGGGCAACATGATTCTCGACGGCAACGATCCGCCTGGCTAGCCGAGCCGTGGCAACGAGTCCCAGCGGCACGAGGACCGCGAGCGTGGCCGCGGCCACGGCGAGTACCGGCCAGATGGCCTCGAGCGTGATGAGGGCGGCACTCCGCACCGGAGTCAGTACCAAAACCGTTTCCGATCGAACACTGCCAGAGCGTGCCGTCCCCACGTGATAGAGACGGCCGGCGAGCATCACCGTCGTTCCTTCGGAAGCGGCAATCGTGGATGGGGCATGGTGTGCGAGAACCTCAGCCCCGAGCGTCGAGAGCCCTGCGATGCCCTCGGGTGCATTCCAAACCAGAAACTCGCTTCCGGTGAGGAGTTTGAGGGTTTCGAGGACCGGCTGAGAGAGCGCGACCCGCGACTTTTCGAGCGCGCGGGCGACCTGCTCCTGCTGGGCTCGTGCGGCATCTTGGGCTCGCCGCGCCGCCAGGAAGGCCGCGAAGCCGACGTTGGCGATGACCGCCGCAAGCACAAGCCCGACCACCGGCATGACAAGCAGCCGAAAGAGCGAGCGGCCTGGGGGGATCTTTGCCATGAGGCTAGTGATAGTCGAACCGTTCACTCAAGGCATCCCGTCGCGCCGCTTTCGGCTTTCGGTTGCGTCCGACAGGCCGCGTCAGGTCACAAAGATCGAGTGGGCGTTGCCGGAGCACACGGCTGCGACGAGCGGGTCGAGCCAGTCGCGGCGGTCGGGCAGCCGGCCCGAGGCGACATCGCTGCCAACCAGATCGCACAGAATCCGCCGGAAGTATTCGTGGCGTGGAAATGAGAGAAACGACCGTGAGTCGGTCACCATGCCGACGAATCGAAACAAGAGCCCCATGTCGGAAAGCATGTTCATCTGCTCTCGCATGCCCCGCTCCTGGTCGAGAAACCACCAGCCGCTCCCCCACTGGATTTTTCCAGCGGTGAGTCCATCTTGAAACGACCCTGGCAGCGTGGCGAAGAGGGCGTTGTCGGCGGGGTTGATATTGTAGAGGATCGTGCGGCCGAGCGTGTCTTCGCCAGCGAGCGTGGCGAGGAAGCGGACGAGGCCGGGCCCCTGCCTCGCATCACCGATCGTGTCGCAGCCAGCGTCGGCGCCGAGTCGCTTGGCCAGCAGTGGGTTGGGGTCACGGAAGGGGCCGAGGTGAAGCTGCGTCACCAATCCTGCCGCATGATTGAGCCTCGCGACATGGAGCATGATCCGCACGGCGAAGGCATCGGCCTCGGGCCTTGTCGCCGGGGTGCCCCGCATCGCCTGCGCCCAGACCCGTGTCGCTTCGGCATCGGTGCAATCAACATCGGGGAGGTACTCAAGACCGTGGTCGGTCGCCCGGCAGCCAGCGGCGGCAAAGTCAGCGTGACGCTTGTCGAGCGCGGCAAGCAGGCCGGCAAAGGAGTCGGTGGCCGTGCCGGCGATGTCGGCGAGTCGGCGGGCCCAGGGGATGACACGGTCTGGCTGCATAACCTTGAGCGCGGCGTCGGGCCGAAACGTGGGCACGACTTTTGTGGCGAGCCCAGACGCGGCGATTTTCGTATGCCAGTCGAGCGGATCGGCTGGGTCGTCGGTCGTGCCAACAAGGGCGACGTTGAACTTCTCGAGAAGGCCCCGCGCTGAGAGATCACGAGACGCGAGCTGGCGGTTGGCCTCGTGCCAGATCGTATCGGCCGACGTCGCTCCAAGGAGCGTCTCAATTCCAAAATGACGTCGCAGTTCGAGGTGGGTCCAGTGGAGGAGCGGGTTTCGAAGCGTGTGCGGCACCGTGCGTGCCCACGCCCGAAACTTTTCATGAGGTGTGGCGGCACCCGTGATGAGCTCTTCAGAAACGCCGTCGGCCCGCATGGCCCGCCACTTGTAATGGTCTCCTTCGAGCCACGCCTCGTGGAGATTCGCAAAGCGGCGATCTTCGGCGATGTCCTTCGGCGACAGGTGGCAGTGGTAGTCAACGATCGGCTGAGAAGCCGCCACGCGGTGGTAGAGGTCGGCCGCGATGTCGCTTGCGAGTAGGAAGTTGGAATCGAGGAAGGGCATCGGGGTGCAGAGCTCCAGTGGGATGAGTGTCACGAGTCTACCGCCCGAGCCAGCCAGTCTCCCCCGTGATATTGATGCCGCCACTCGCTACGATGCTGACACCATGAAACTCATTCGATTCGGCCCACGCGGCCATGAAAAACCAGGGCTCGTCACGGCCGATGGCCGGATCAAGGATGTGTCGGCCCATGTCGCCGACTACGACCACGCCTTTTTTTCACGTGGCGGGCTGGCTGCGGTTCGCACCGCGGCGGCTGATCTCGATGGCTTGCCCGATGCACCAGCGGGCGTTCGCATCGGTGCGCCGGTGGCCCGGCCGCGAAACGTGTGGGCGATCGGTCTCAATTATGCTGACCATGCCATGGAGACTGGCGCCGCGATTCCCGCCGAGCCTATCCTCTTCACCAAGGCGACGGGGTGTGTCTGCGGGCCGCACGATCCGATCCTGGTTCCCCGCGGCAGTGAAAAACTCGACTGGGAAGTGGAGCTCGCGTTTGTGATGGCTCGTGATGCTCGTTATCTCGAGTCGAAGGAGGCTGCGCGTGACCACATAGCTGGTTTCTGTGCGGCCAACGATGTGTCGGAACGAGGCTTTCAGCTCGAGCATGGTGGCCAGTGGGTGAAGGGGAAAAGCAGCGACAATTTCCTTCCGCTCGGGCCATGGCTCGTGACACCCGATGAGCTGCCTGATCCGCAGGCGCTCAGAATGACGCTCGAGGTCAACGGTATGCGGCGGCAGACGGGGAACACGTCGACGATGATTTTTGATGTGTGGTTCCTCGTCCATTATCTCTCGCAGTTCCTCACGCTCGAGGCTGGTGACGTCGTCATCACCGGCACTCCGCCTGGCGTTGGCATGGGGATGAAACCGCCGGTCTACCTCCGAGTTGGCGATGTCGTGACACTCGCCATCGATGGCCTCGGGCATCAGCGAAGCGTCTGCGAATGATCTGGCGGACCTTCCGACAGGCTCGGCTGAATCGTCACGAGGTCGCTGGCTCACTCGGCGACCTGGGCACGTTCCTCCCGCTGCTTGTCGGCATGGCAGCGACGAACGGGCTCGACTTCGCGACGGCGCTCTTCTTTGCGGGTCTCTTCAACATCGTCACGGGGCTCACCTTCTCGATCCCGATGGCGGTTCAGCCCATGAAGGCAATCGCCGCAGTCGCATTGACCGAGGGACTTACGGTGCCGGAAATCGTGGCGGCGGGAGCGACGGTGAGCCTGGTTGTGCTCGTGCTGGGTGTCACCGGGCTCATTGACGCGCTTTCGCGAATCGTGCCAACGAGCGTCGTTCGTGGTCTTCAGCTTGCTCTTGGGCTGTCCCTTCTCATGAAGGGGATCGCGATGGTCGCAGGTGCCGGCGAAGGGGTGTGGGCTTCGATCGACGGACCGATCACGGGGAGTATCGCCGCAGTTGTCGTCATGCTCCTGTTCTTTTCGCGGCGGGTACCGGCGGCGCTCGTGATTTTTGTTGTCGGCGGCCTGCTCGCGTTGTGGACCGATCCTGAGGTCGCGGGCTCACTCGAAATAGGCATCACGCTGCCACGGTGGTCACCGCCGGCATGGAACGATTTTCTCTCGGCGTTTCCCAAGGCGGCGCTGCCGCAGATTCCGCTCACGACGCTCAACTCGGTGATCGCCGTGTGTGCCCTGTCGGCTGATCTGTTTCCCGATCGCCGGGCATCGCCGCGGGGGGTGGCCACGTCGGTCGGTATCATGAACCTCGTGGCGTGTTGGTTCGGTGGGATGCCGATGTGTCACGGGGCCGGCGGGCTGGCAGGGCAGTATCGCTTTGGGGCGCGGACCAATGGCTCGATCCTTTTTCTCGGTGTTGCGAAGATGGCCCTCGCCGTCCTCTTCGGCAGTTCGCTCATGGCCATGTGCCAGGCGTTTCCGACGAGTCTCCTCGGTGTGCTCCTGGCGTTTGCCGGCATGGAGTTGGCCCTTGTCTGCCGCGACCAGGCTCGCCGCACCGACGCCTTTTCCATGCTGGCGACGGCTGCCACCTGCATGGCACTCGACAACATTGCTCTCGGTTTTGCCATTGGCCTCGCGATGGCCTGGTGTCTGACGTGCGGTCTCTTCCGGATCGAAGCGGCTCCCGATGCCGCATGAACGCCTTGGAACCATGAAAGGGAAAATATGCCGCGGCGCATACGCATGCTCGTTGGCCTCATGATCGTGCTTGCGTGGCCGCCGGCAGCAGCGGCTCGCGCTGAGTCGCCTCAGCGGCGCACCGAGGTGTCGATCCATGGCCGAGCATTTCACATCAACGGGAAGCCGACCTATGCCGGCCGCATGTGGAACGGGCATGCCATCGAAGGCCTTCTCTTCAACAGCCGGATGGTCCAGGGGATGTTTGATGATCGGAACGCCACCACGCGGGCTCGGTGGGCGTATCCCGACACCGGCACGTGGGATCCCGACCGCAACACGCGTGAGTTTCTCGCCGCAATGCCGGAGTGGAAGCGGCATGGCCTCCTGGCGTTCACGCTCAATCTTCAGGGCGGCAGCCCCGAGGGCTATTCGAAGGAGCAGCCCTGGCACAATTCCGCCTTCGAGGCCGATGGCTCCCTGCGACCCGACTTCATGGCCCGCTGTGAGAGGATCCTCGATCGGGCAGACAAGCTCGGCATGGTCGTGGTCCTCGGCTATTTCTACTTCGGTCAAGACGAGCGAGTGAGCGATGAAGTGGCGGTCATTCGCGGCGTCGACGCTGCAACCGACTGGCTTCTCGACCGTGGCTATCGAAACGTCATGGTCGAGATCAATAACGAATGCAACGTCCGATACGACCATGCCATCCTGAAGCCCGACCGTGTGCATGAGCTGATTCAACGCGTGACGTCGAGACATCGCGATGGTCGTCGGCTTCTTGCCAGCACCAGCTACGGTGGCAGGACCGTGCCCACGAAGAACGTCGTCGATGTCGCCGATTTTCTGTTGCTCCACGGCAATGGGGCAAACGACCCCAAGCAGATCACCGAGCAGATACGCGCGACGAAGAAGGTCATGGACGGCCGCGAGATGCCGATCCTCTTCAATGAAGACGATCACTTCGCCTTCGAGAAACCACGCTCAAATCTCGTGGCCGCCGTTGAGGAGTATGTGTCGTGGGGCTATTTCGACTTTCGAAAACGCGGGGAAGATTTTGATGATGGCTTCCAGAGCGTTCCGGTGAACTGGGGGATCAGCAGCCCCCGCAAGCGAGCGTTCTTTGAGAAGATCCGTGAGATCACAGGACAGGGAGAGTAGGTCGCGTTATTCCTCTTTGTCCTTGATGTAGCTCGTTGGCAGTGAATTGACCCACGCCGTCAGGTGTGGAGCGAGCCGTTTGACGACCTCGGGACGGGTGTTCGCGAGATTCGTTGACTCCGTTGGATCGGCCACGATGTCGTAGAGCTCGAGAGAGCCAGCCCACGTCCGGCTCGGCAGGAGAAGCTTCCAGCGGTCCGCGCGCATGAACGATTCTGCATTGGGGTTGCTTGTCCGCCAGAAGAGCGGCTTGGTCCGCACATGGGGTGCCTTGCCGAGCCAGGCCGCAGATGTGTCTTCACCGTGGAAGTCGGCGGCTCGGATCGTGATCCCGGTGATCCGGCAGAGGGTTGGGAGCCAATCGACACCACTGAGTACAGATTCGTGATCGACGCGGCCGGCCGGCACATGGCCTGGCCAGCGGATGATCCACGGCACTCGAATGCCCCCTTCCAGGTGCGTGTGTTTGCCGCCGCGGAACGGTCCGTTGTAGCCCATGAGCGTCATCCGGTCGCCGCCGCGATCGGTCTCGTTCATGGCCGCCCCTTGATCGGTATTGAAGACGACGATCGTGTTCTCGCGCAGGCCGAGGGCATCGAGCTTCGCGAGCAATCGCCCAACGCTGTCATCGAGTGATTCAACATCGGCCAGGTAACGACGCATCGCGTCGTCCACATCACCGCCAGCCTTGCGGATCGCCTTGAACTTGTCCTGCATGGGTGGCGAAAAATCCCGCTGCTTCACCGTCAGGTCCCGCCATCGCTCGACAAGTGGCTCCACCGGATCGACCGGATGGTGCGAGATATGTCCCCAGACATTGACATAGAAGGGGGTGTCTTTGTGCCGCTCGATAAAGGCAATGGCGTCGTCGTACACGCCGGCGTCACGACCTCGTGGATCACTTCGACGCACCGGGCGACTGAGGCGACTGCGTCTGTTTCCGGCACGAGAGTTGATCTCGTGAATCCCGTAGGTGCCGGGTGATTCGTTCGGGCCGATATGCCACTTCCCAAAATGCCCCGTCGCATAGCCGTGCTTCTCGAGGAGCTCGGTGATGGTGAGGTGCTTCGCAAAGCCCCCCGCCTCGGGGTACACGGCGAATGTCGCCGGGAATCGGGATGTCATGAGCCCCGTGCGAGCCGGGCAGCAGGTGGCGCCAGTCGCATAGAACTGTGTGAAGCGTGTGCCGTCGCGGGCCAGCGAATCAATGTTCGGCGTTCGGGAATAGGGATGCCCGTAGCATCGCAGGTCGCTCCCGCCGAGGTCGTCGGCCAAGAGGAAGACGATGTTGGGCTGCGTTCCGTCGCCAGCGAGCGCCATAGGGTACGCAAGGATCAGGCTTGCGACGAAACCCCCGAGCACCCTCATGATGCCGAGGATAGAATTTTCGATCATCCCATGGGCTCCTCTGTGAATCCTATACAAAAATCTAGCACCAGGATCTCGCTATGCCTATTCGCACCGTCGTGCTGTCGCTTCTGCTCGTCCCATCTGGCCTGACGCATGCGACCGAGCCGGACGCTGCCCCACCAAACATCATCATTCTGTACGCCGACGATCTCGGGTACGGTGACCTTGGCTGTTCCAACCCTGACTCAAAGATTCCTACCCCGAATCTCGACCGGCTCGCTGCCTCGGGCATGCGGTTTACCGACGGCCATTCCTCCTCGGGCATCTGCACGCCCTCTCGCTATGCCATGCTCACGGGCCGCCATCACTGGCGGGATTTTCATGGCATCGTGGGGGCACTCGGAAAGTCTGTCTTCAAGAAGGAGCAGCTCACGCTCCCCGAGATGCTCAAAGAACGGGGCTACGCGACCGCCTGCATCGGCAAGTGGCACCTCGGTTGGGACTGGGACGCTATCCGCAAACCGGGAACACCGAAAGACTCCATCCAGCCGGGCGACTTCGACTGGGCAAAGGCGATCCCCGACGGGCCGCTGGCCCATGGCTTCGACCACTATTTCGGTGATGCCGTCATTAATTTCCCGCCGTACGCCTGGATCATCGATGACCGTCTTCCGCGTGCACCGGATACCGTCATCGACGGCAGCATCGAGGAGCCCACGAAGGAGGGAACCTGGGAAGCCCGGCCGGGTCCGGCGCTTTCAGGCTGGGATTTTTATGAAGTGCTCCCGACGCTGACGGAGAAGAGCGTCGAGTGGGTCCGCGGTCGCAAGGGAAAGGAAGAGCCCTTCTTTCTCTATGTGCCCTTCCCGTCACCTCATGCGCCGATCATTCCCAACGACGAGTTTGACGGGAAATCTCAGGCCGGCCCTTACGGCGATTTTGTCTACCAGACCGACGATGCCTGCGGGCGAATTCTCGCGGCGCTCGAAGAGAGCGGCCACGCCGACAACACAATCGTCATCTTCACAGCCGACAACGGCCCTGAGATCTATGCCTACGACCGCGACGAGAGGTATGACCACTGGTCGTCAGCGCCGCTGCGCGGCCTCAAGCGAGACATTTACGAAGGTGGTCATCACGTGCCGTTTCTCATCCGCTGGCCGGGCGTGACCAAGCCTGGCTCCGTTTCGGACGCGCTTGTGTCCCAAGTCGATCTCATGGCCACGCTCGCCGCGGCGCTCGACATCACGATTCCCGATGGACAGGCCATCGACTCCGTGAACTACCTCGAGTATCTCGTGGGCGAGGCCAAACCACCCCGCACCCACATGGTTCACAACACCACCAAGAACCACTACGCGTTCCGCGACGGTGATTGGCTGCTGGTGAATGCAAAAACTGGTTATGTCCGCCCGGCGCCGAAAGCATGGCAGACAAAGCATGCGTATTCGGCCGACGATGGCGGCCCGGTTGAGCTCTACAACCTGAAAGACGACATCGGCCAACGCACGAATCTCGCGAGCGAACATCCGGACCGGGTGAAAGCCATGACGGCGCTCCTCGCCCAGGTGCGCGAGGGCCGCTATCCGGAGCTTGTGGCTGCTCACCGAGAGGCTCAGCCGCAGGAGCCTGCGCCGACCGCCAAGGAATCGCCCGACGCCCCCGAAGTCAAAATCTTCACATACAAGGGCGAAGGGGAGACGGCTCGCCAGATCGAGGTTTACCTTCCGAAGGGGCATGGGCCGGAGAGTCCGCCAGTGCCCGGCATCATCATGTTTCATGGGGGTGGCTGGTCGGGTGGCAACCGATCGCAGTTTCAGGATCTCTGCGCCTACTTTGCGAGCCGGGGCCTCGTGGCCGCGACAGCCGACTACAGGCTTGTAAAGCGTGCGAAGAAGAAGGGTCGCGGGCCAGATGACGAGCCAGGTGTCAGCCCCAAGCGGGTATGTATCACCGACGCCAAGAGTGCGATCCGCTGGTTCAAGCAGCATGCCGGCGAGCTCGGCGTTGATCCTTCGCGGATCATCGCAGGCGGCGGCTCAGCCGGCGGTCACGTGTGCCTGCTTGCCACGACGAATCCTGGCCTCGACGACCCGGCCGATCCGAATGGTTTTGACACTTCCGTCGTGGCGTATCTGCTTTTCAATCCGGCGCTCTCCGCGGATGACGCCAGCGACCGGCAGGTGAGTTTCCTGAAGCAGGTCACGAAGGAGTTCCCCCCTGCGATCGCGTTCTTCGGCACTGAGGACGGGTGGCTCAAAGGATGGAAAGCCGCCGAGAAGAAGTTCCAAGAAGTCGGCGTTGATCATGTCGAGTTTTGGGCCGCCGAGGGCCAGGGGCACAGCTTCTTCAATGGCGGTGTCTGGAAACCCCGCACGCTCATCGCTGCTGACCGGTTTCTGAACAAGCTCGGCCTCATCGAGGGTGAACCCACGCTCACGGAAGAGTGATTCACGAAGGTCTTCCGCATAGGGCGACCCATCAGGAGTCCTTTGAACACGATCACGGCGCAGGCGAGTAGTGCCGCCCAATCATCGGCAGGTTCGTAGCCGGGACCGCCGATGAGGCCGATGCCACCGATCCAGCGAGCGAGGATGATCTTCGTGGCGACCACCAGCACGAGCACCAGCAGCGTGGACCAATGCGGCAGGTGGTGGGGCGTGAGAATCTCACGAACGCTCTGGAAGGCAATCATGGCTGCCGCTGCCAAGAGGGCGATCGAGGCAACGATGCCGGCAAGGGCCTCGGCTTTTCCGTAGCCGTAGGGATGCCGTTCATCGGCGGGCGCCACACTGACTCGGAGGCCGCCCCACGCGACCAGCGAGGTGACGATGTCGGAGGTAGACTCGATGCCGTCGGCGATGAGGGCGTAGGAGTTGCCGAAGAACCCGGCGAGAATCTTGATCGTGGCAAGGGCGGCGTTGACGGCCACGCCAATCAGCGGCACGGTCGAGAGCGACGGAGGGGAAGAAGGGGGGTGGAAAATGACCCCTTCGGCTGGCCAGGCCGTCGCCGGTTCGCCAGAACCGACCTCCGATGCCGGCGAGGCGGAAGTCGACCGCGCGATCGCGATCATCGACGACATGCGCCGTTCCTCGACGACGAGGCCACGGCCTTTTGTCGGCTCAAGGCTTTCAACGGCGAAAATGGGATCGCGGTGCCGCTTCGGGACCGGTGGATCCATGCTTCGCTTGTTTATCGCTACCGTCAGACATGCGGCGGGCGGCCGTCATCCCCTCGTCTGTGCCCTAGATTCATTGACTCCTCGAATTCGGCACCCATTGATGATCACCGCGGATCTCGGGAACGACAGCGAAGGCCGTCGCCATGCATGCCCTTCTGAATCAAGGCAGGCGGACCAAGAAGTTCACTGGGGTAAGATCGGCGCATGGATACCGTCTAAATTGAAACCTCTATCGTGAGTCACGCCACGGCACGGCCGAGCAGTAATCCGACCGTCGCCGTCCTACAGGCACAGGCAAAGCGCCGGTTTGTAGAAGAGGCGCCGAAGTACGCCTTGGTGACATCGCAGTTTGTGATCGACGAAGCTGCCCTTGGCGATCCCGATGCGGCAGCGAATCGCTTGAGGCTGCTGGCCGACATCCCTTTGCTGTTACCCGATGCCCGAGTGGAGGCATTCGCAAACCAAATCACGTCGCGGTCGTTGATGCCGCCGAGCGCCAGATTGGATGCGCTGCGCGTGGCTTCCGCTGCCATCGGTGGCGTAGAATACTTGCTGACTCAGAATTGCCGGCACATTGCCAATGCCCATGTCTTGCCAGGAGTCTATGACCTCCTTGAGGAGTTGGGGCTGCCGCGGTTGCTGATTTGCACACCCGCAGAGTTTCTGGGAGATCCGACCGATGCCAACGAACCCAATTCTTGAAGAAATCTACGCTGCACGCGACCAGCTTCTCGCCGATTGCGATGGGGACGTTCACGCCTACGTCGAAGAGGCGAGAAAGCGTGCTCTTGCTTCGGGACGGCCCATTGCAACGCCCAAGCAACGCACGAAGCGATGCAGCGACCTCGCGAGTGCATCCACCGTTGACGACAATACGGGTGCTACGAGCCGCTGATCGCATCATCGTCGTGGCGGGTACCCACAATCGAGGGAAGGACATAGGCAGATGCCTCGGCCACTAACATTTCCGGGTCTCCAACCAAAGTTTGAACGCGCACTCCAGGACATTCTTGCGAAGGAGGCGCTGAGTGGCCGAGACATTCAGGAAGCGGTCAAGGCGCGCGCTGCGCAGTTCGACCTTTCACAGCCTGAACTCGACGACCTCTTTAGGAACTTTGCCAACTATATCGCGAGAGCGAAGGAAGCTGACGTTGTACGATCCGGCGGGCCCTGGGCTGGCTATCAGCTAAGTCGCGTCTCCTCTCCGCCGTCACCAGAGATGCCAAACGTCTTGAGAGATGAGCGTCCGAGCCGACGCCCTATCGAGAGCGCGATGCACCTCGTTGCCACCTGTGCCCTGAGTACCAATTTTGGTTCTCGCGTTTCCTCTCTGCCGACGACCGTCGACACAGTCGCTTGGGGAAACGCTGACATGCTGATGCTTCGTGGAAATCCATCGCGGCAGCGATTGGAGGATAGCAATCTCGACCCAGATCTTCTGAAGCTCGCCGACTCGTCACCCGAGTGCATCCTGTCGTCTATAGAGTTGAAGTACGGACTTGAGAGGAATCGCCGGCTCTGGTTTCAGGCAGTCGCAGAAGCCGCTGCAAACTCACGCTGGGCAAACGAGAGCTTGTTAGTTCATGTCAGCCCCGAGCCTCAGCCCGCGGCGTTGGATGACGAGGTGGTTTCCCTCTCCCGATCTGCCGAGATCGGGATTCTTGAGGTCTCCGCCATCCAACGCGACGGTCGCCGTTCGTTGGAAACCCGAATAATAGTCGCCCCGCCGCAGCGGCCCTTTCTGCGGCTGGCTGAACTCTCAGGCAACCGGGTCGGATTGCTACAAGAGGCCCATGAAATCCTTCGTTCATGGAATCAGAACGTGGTGACGTTCCTCGACGAGGAGGGAGCCCCAAAGAAGCTACTGCGCCTCCTACTACAAGCGATCGCAAACCTTCGACGGCAGCCAAGCTTTGGTTCGCGTTCCCTCGCGGAGGCCCTCGCCGCGATTTCCGGCGACAGAGCTGTGGTCGACTTATTCACTGCTGCCTTGGACACAGTCGCGACCTCCACAGACGCCGCCTCGAGTCTATCCGACGCTTATGCCGAACTGACTCGCGTAGGCGGAGAAACGCTTGTCAAGAAAGAGTGGGATGAGTTTTCTGCTGACTTAAGAGCATTGCAGAAGCTGATCGGACTCTCCTCCCTTCAGTAACGAGGTGAGTGGAAAGGATCGGCGTCGTGAAGGATAGGACGGTCAAAGGCACTTCCACAATCGTGGGACGGTTCCTGATCGCGTTTTGAGCATAGGCGGTTGGGTGCGGGGCTGTCTTTCGGAGTGCGGAGAGGCCTCCGGGTTACCGGGAATCCCGTGCCAGGCCGCCGATTTTCGTGCTCGGCGCAGACGGCTGCCGAGTGCCTGTTGGGGCGAGCGTCAGAGCGAGTGGATGTCGATCACAGGCAACTCGTCGGGTGAGTCCTGGGCGCCGTCGCGGTCGTCATGGACCTGGACGCGCTCGTTCCACTCGGTGGGTGGTCCTCTCGCGGCTGAAACCGGTGGTGGCTCGACCGGCTCGCCGACGTGGCGAAGGATTTTTCGGATCGGCCCCGGATCGGTAAGCCAGGGGGTAGCCTGCCCGGAATGCGGACGAACCTGCGGGTTGGCCGATCATGCCGATGAGCGACGATGGCGGCATCTCGACACCATGCAGTTCGTCACTGAGCTTGTCGCCCGAAGCCGGTGGTCAAGGTGGCAAAGATGCTCAAGAGACATCTACCCAACCTCCTGACTTACTTCCGCCACCGAATCACGAATGCCATGAGCGAGGGATTCAACAGTGTCATTCAGGCCCTCAGATATGCAGCCGTGGCTTCCGCTCCTTCGCGAACTATTGCACTCGCATCCGCTTCTACTGTGGCAAGCTCAACCTCACGCCACAGCTACCGTGCCACTGAAATGCCGGAAGAGCCGGCTTCTGAGCGTACGGGGCGGCGTGTTGGGCTGTCATTGTGGATGCCGCGGGGCCACACAAGCCCCGCTTACGGTCACGCAGTCTCGGCACAAGCTCCGCTTCGGTGTCTGCGTAGCTTCAGGAGCCATTCCTCGTTTATTTCGTCTGAAACAGGCTTGAATGTACTCGCAATGACATCGAGCGATTCATGCGGAACACCGAGGTGCCGGACGATTCGTGCAACGACCTCGCGGAGGTCCGCTGCAAAGTGTTCGTAGTGGACACGAAGCGGCAGAAGATCATGCCGGAAGAAGTAGTCCTCCCACTGCCATTTTTCATGCCTGAGGAGGTCAATGACATGGCAGATTTGCTGGAGGTCAAAGAGGTTTCGGACCTCATTGTTGTCGCGTTTCGGAGAAGCCGCCATGTCTTGGGAACTATGCCAATACCCCGATAGCATCGCGCGATAGAGAGAGACAGCTTGCGCCTCAATATCAAACCGGTCGAGATACACGATCTTCAGGTTTGGGAAAAGCAGATGAACTTTGTCCTGAAAACTCGCGAAATCCAGCCAGCAGGCCTTGAACACCACCACGCCTTCACTGGCCGCGGCGTACTGCTCGAGAAACGCACCAAACGTCGCGGCACCGCAGCGTTTTTGTTCCGGCGTCCGCCGACTCCGTGTGTTGAAGAGCTCCCGCGGTTTTCCGGATCGGACGACCGACGCGAGACCGGAGCAGAGATGCGAGCTCCCCGTCCGGGCTGTCATGGCGATCATGACCGTGGGCTTTTGGATGCTGATCTGCCTGAGGTCATTGCTCGACAGGTGAGGAAGCTCCGGGAAGAGAACCTCCAACGGTGACAGCGGCTGGCCACGGCGTTCCTCTGGAACAGCCGACGGGGCTTCGTGGGCGTCAATCCTCGTGGCACCAGTCAATTGATGGGACACGGAACTCCTCTGCTGTGCGACGTCGAAAGGGCAGGACGGCCAATGGCACTTCCGCAAGGCTGGGCCCTGTGCTGGTTGGCTTTGGAGCATAGCGGGCCGGGTGTGGGGCTGTCTTTTTCGGTGGCGAATGCCATCTGCTTCGCCGGAAATCCCCTGCCAAGTCGCCTATTTTCGCGATTGGCGCGGACCGTTCCCCGGTTGCCATACGGCCGGGACTTCAGATCGCGTGGAAGTCGATTACAGGCAACTCGTCGGGTGAGTCCTGGGCGCCGTCGCGGTCGTCATGGATCTAGACGCGGTGGTTGAGGGCCGAGCCGAAGCGGTGCAGAAACGAGATGCCGCACCGCGCCCTGGCGAACCCGAAGCTCAGGATGCCGCAGCGGAGGAGCGAGCGAAACTCCTCCTCGACATGCGCCGCCACGGGATGGTCGCCAAGGCTCCGCTCGGCAAGCCAGGTCTCGAAGTTGCGGGCGACGATTCCGTAGAGCGGTGTTCGCTCGGGGCGGCGTCGGGTGTACTGCTCGGGCTGCCGGTGCGGCGTGCAGGGCTGTGCTGCACGGGAGGACGGTGCCGGCGGGTGCAGAACTGCGACCACGGGTGGCCTCGCTTGGCCACGGGGTCACGCAACACCCCGCTAGCGGCCTTGTCGGCTGGGTGCTCGGGCACGGGATCGTGGCGGCGATCGGACCGCTCATCACGACCAACGCCGGCGTGTCGGCGGGGTTCTTCTCATCGGCCCCGCTGGGCGAGGTTCTGCTCGTACCATTCTTGGTCGTGCTCGCGATCCTCGCAGCCCTCATGCCGGCCTTGGCCGCCTACCGCACCGACGTCGCCAAGTGGCTCTGACACCGGCGAGTCCGTACAATCAGCGGCGGCGCGGAGGTCCGTCGGCAAGGTCGCCCCGTCAGAAGGTGCCACCGAAGTGAGAATTGCGATCGCGCTTGCATGCCTGCTACCATCGCGCCTGGTCGAATCGGGACCCCACCCGCGACGCAGGAATAACGCATGACCAGATTCATTTCGCTCTTCACCGGAGCAGGGGGCCTCGACATTGGATTCGAGGCGGCCGGGTATGAGTGCCTTTATGCGAGTGACCTCGACGCCGACGCATTCGAGACACTCGAGGCCAACCGTGGATACAAGCTGGCGCGGGGCATCGCCGCCATGCAAAACGCGGTCATAGCCCGCGACGATGTCCGCAATCTCACCGCGCGGGCCATGCTCGCACCGGCCGGGCTCAAAAAGGGGGATGTCCCACTTCTCGTCGGCGGGCCGCCCTGCCAGTCGTGGAGTTCCGCCGGCCATCAACGAGGGTTTGACGATCCTCGCGGCGCGGTCATGGACGACTCCATTCGCCTGGCAGATGACTTGGGCGTGCGTTGGGTCGTCATGGAAAACGTCCGCGGGCTTCTCACGGCACGAGGCCTGGACGGCGTGCCAGGTAGCGCGCTGCACCACATCCGTCAGCAGTTCTTCGCCTTTGGATTTCACACGGCCGTCCACTTGCTGAACGCCGCCGATTTCGGCGTGCCGCAGCGGCGCGTCCGGCTTTTTGTCATCGCGTACCGGGCGGGTGACGCCCCGAACTGGCCTGAGCCGACCCATGCGAAAGACGTGAATTTGACGTGCAACAAGCGTTGGGTCACGCTCCGCGAATGCCTTTCCAATCTGGCCCCGCTGGCCGATGACGAAATCATCCGTCCAAGCCCGGTGTTGGAAGCGCAGCTTCGCACCGTGCGGCCGGGAAGCGGCCTGAAGAGTCCCGGAAAATCCGAGACGACCCGCCCTGGCGGCCACTGGGGGTACAAGCAGGGCGCGTTTGTCGCCGACCTTGACGCGCCGGCACGCACCGTCACCGCAAGTGGGCAACAGGACTGGATCATCGATCCAAAACACGGTCTGCGCCGGCTGACGCCGCGCGAGTGCGCGGCGATCCAGACGTTCCCCGGCGGCTGGAAGTTCACCGGCGGTCGAGCCGATCAATATCGCCTGATCGGAAACGCCGTCCCGCCCGCGCTCGCGGAGGCTGTCGCTCGTGCGCTCCACACGACGATCAAAACCACCGGGAACTCGACGAAACCCACACGCCATCCCGACCACCTGCTGCCGCTTCCCGAGCGGCTTCAGGAAGCAATCCGTTACACCAACCGAGAAGAGGCCCGCAACGGCGAGTCCCGGCGGCTCGCTCCGCAACGGCGCCGGAAGACGCCCATCCGATGACCGCGCACGTCACGCCTGAGGACCGTGCCTACCACCAACAGCAAGCTGAGCTTGCTCGCGCCGCATTCATCGCAGGCATGACTCCAACGGCATCTGCCAGCGACTGGTCAGAGGCGATCGCTGAAGCGCAGGGCTTCGTGAACGCCTGCCTGGCCGCAACAGCAAACCTGACCGACATCGCCAGCGGACTGGCAGTCTCGGCTTCGCATATCTACGTGCTTCGCCATCTGCTTGCGCCGCCTGCGAGCCAAGATCGCTTCGCCCTCATGTGCCCTGGCTATCAGAAATCTGCTGAAAACCTTGGTCGCGCGATCACACCTGCCAGAGCAGTTGCCATCGCAGACAGCTTTCACACATGGCGCGATCGTGGCCTTACCTCGTGGCTCGACGACGATCGACCGCCCACCCCGGCGGAGCGAAAACTGCTGATGAGAGCCGTCTCGCCGCTCATGGCATCGCAGCGAGTCAACACGATCCAGCGCAATCGCTGGGCAGACTTTCAGGAGCAGCAGATCGTCGAACTGTTGCTCGCGAAAGGATGGATACGCCTTCCCAGCGCGAGTGTTGCAAATCTCACGGTTCTTCCCGCCCGCCACTTCATGCGAAAGACCCGCTTCGCCACAAAGCAACGCCCGCAGGAAGTGGATATCGCGTGCGGACTGGGGGAAACGGTCGTCCTCGCGATGGAGTGCAAGGTCACCAATGACGAGACGAATTCGATCAAGCGTGTGAACGACGTTTTGAAGAAGGCCAAGGCATGGCAGGATCACTGGGGCTCGTTTGTCAGGACAGCCGCCCTTCTGAAGGGGGTGGTTCGCTACCACGATGTGGAGCGTCTGCTGACATCGGACGTGCGAGTCTTCTGGTCCCACGACCTCGACCGCTTCGAGGCGTGGATTGACGACCCTGCATGAACGCCCGGGGCACGCCAGTGGAAACTCCTCGGCAATCCGTGCGAGGAGCTTGGCCCAGGCGATGCGGGAGGTGTCTTGGGGGCGGGTGGTTCCGTCGGCCTCGGTGCTGGGCTGCCCGGCCGCCCTGTCATCATGCGATTCGCCCGTTCGCGGCCGCCGCAACCTTCCCGGTGTTGCCGATCGCCATCGCGGTTACGAGCGGCCGCAGCGGGTGATGCGGCGCGAGGACGCCGTGGTAGCGATGCCGATGTTTTCTGGGTGGTGGCACAAGATCGGCGAGCCGGTCGAGCAGCTCGTTGGGCGAGAGGTTGACGATGCCCTGCTCGTCGCGGTCGTCGAGACTGATCCGCACGCTGGCGTCGATCGAGAAGCCGGAGTGTTCCCATGAGGACACGTTGGCGGCGGCTTCGGCGTCGAGGAAGCCGCGTCCCTTGTACCACCGGATGAGTCGGCGACGGACGCTACACTCGAGTGCGTCGAGGTCGTCAGGCGTGATCGGCCCAGCGGGGATGAAGCGGATGCCGCCGTCGGTCGTATCGTTGGTGCATGCGCCGCAAACAGGCCGTCGGTGATGCAGGCGTGGAGATGGACGTGGTGGTTGAGGGCCGAGCCGAAGCGGTGCAGAAACGAGATGCCGCACCGCGCCCTGGCGAACCCGAGGTTCAGGAAGCCCAGCGACGACTTGGCACGCTCTTCAATGCCAGCGACTACCCCCAGACGCTTGATGGCCTCTTTGATCTGGAAGTCTCGTACCCAACCATTGGCGTACTTGATGGCCCTACAGCCGGACGTGTACCAGCAAGAGCAGGCCCGAGTACGCGAAAGGTTTGAATCAGCCGTCGAACTGGCCGAACAGGTATTTGCGACGGAACTCCAAAAGCTCGTTTCACACCTCGCAGAACGCCTTACGGGTCTTCACGACGGCCAACCCAAGGTCTTTCGGGATTCAGCCGTGGAGAACCTGTGTGAGTTCTTCGAGCGGTTCCGGCAACTCAATATCCGGAGCAATTCCGAGCTTGATGCCCTTGTCGAACAGGCTCAGCAAACCATCTCCGGGGGGTCGAGCCACAGCAACTTCGCGATTCAGTTCGGCTCCGGCAGATGGTCGCCAATGACTTCGAGCAGATTCAGGCGGCTGTGGGTGACCTGCTCGTTGATCGACCACGCAGGAACATTCTCAGGCGTGGTGGGATTGGAGGAGGCGTATGACCGGCGACGTGGAACTGGTCGTCGATGCTGGCGGTGATGTCCGGTGCATCGACGACGAGGCAGTGGACCTACGCGAACTGGGCACGTTGAAGATCACCCGGGCGAGCCATGTTGAGCCCGATTCTGACGGCAACTGGTTGGCGGATATGGGGCCTTCCGGTGGTCCTGTATTGGGGCCGTTCAAGAACCGGAGCGAAGCGTTGGTGGCGGAGCGGGAGTGGGTGTCGACTCAAAGGTCGCACACAGGGGCAACAACGGGGCCTCTCTACTCGATCACGGTGCGGGACGGCAAAGATCTGTGATGACGTCTCGTAACCCGACGACTACGCGAGCCAGTCGGTCGTAATCGATCTTGTCCGGAGTATCTGTCGGGCGGTGGTAGTGCGGATAACGAAAGGGGGCCGTGTCGGTAACCATCACGCCGGGGTAGCCACACTTCCAGAACGACCAGTGATCGGACCATCCCGCACCTTGTACTCGATCCGGGACAGCGCCTCCCTCGGACGGAAAATCAGCGTGGTGACGGAAGGAGCGAACCACATCCTGAACCAAGGGCATTGATTCTGTATTCCCAATGAAGGCGATGAAGTTCCCCGTGTTCGGATAGAACCAGCTAAAGGGAGCGGGGTATTTCTGGGAGTTCGGTGTGTCCCGGTAGTAGCCCATCGTTTCGAGGGCCAGCATGGCTACGATCTCGTCCCCCCGTTGTTTGCACTCCTTCGCATAGACGAGCGAGCCCATAGAGTCCGTCTGAAAGTGCGGTGGCTCTTCATTGGCAAACGCGACAAGCCGGAGCGTGCGCTCGGGCGCAAAGCCCGACAAAAGATCGGCAAGCGTAAGCAGCGCCACTGTTCCCGTGCCATTGTCGTTTGCCCCAGGAGTCCACGGCGCTGAATCGTAGTGGGCTCCGACAACAACAACCTCATTGGCACGCGAACTGCCCGGAATCTCCGCGACGAGATTCAGGCACGTTCGGCCCTTTACTTCGTAGCTCTGGCGTCGGACCTGATGATGGGCGCCACTGATACGGCCCTCGATAAAGCGAGCCGCCTCCGCGTACGGGACCGGCAGGCTAAGGTTTCGTTCACCGATTGTGCCCGCAAGATGCGCGAGATCTTTCTGGAGCACGTCACGCACCCGTACCTGCTCATCAGTGAGCGCGGGCAGCGGACCCTCGAAGCTTGCGCCGGGCATAGTAACCGTGACACCCATCGCCGATGCCAATGGGCTCCCCGGGTAGATCAGGAGAAAGCAGATAGCCCCCGAGCCGATCACGAGGATGAACAGCACTAAAGCCGTCATCCGAACGACAGACCTTCTGCGATCACCGGGCTTCATATCGTCCCATCGTAATGTCAGGCATGGTCGCAATGCCATGTGGTGGTGACTCCCCCGCGACACCAAACAGCCGACGAGGCATTGCTGGCAGGTGTTTTCGCAGTCCTTCGGCACGTAATCGGTAAGCGGACTTCGAATGTCTGCGAAGCCCACCCGGGGGCCGTTGCCAGCGCCTTCCCGTCCTCCCGTCTGCCCCTCTGGCTGCCGGGCGTTTCTGTGTCCCTGTTCCCTTTCCCCAGGAGATTTTCCGTCATGAGTCATCTCGAACTGATCGACGCCGTGGCCAAGAAGACCGGCGAGGATTCCCAAGAGATCCGTCGCCGTGGTTTCTCGATGGCAGGCCCGAATGATGCCAACCACGATCACGACCCCGACTGCCTCTTCGACCTGATCGACCTCCCTGAAACGGGCACGGTCGACTGGGACGAGGTGCTGTATGGATGCCGTGAGCCGTTCTTCAGCAGCACGCTCAAGGCCCGCAAGAAGAAGCGAGCCAAGGGCACCGGCATGAAGATCGCAGCAGGAAAACAGGTTGCCCGAGCGGCGTGACCTGGTGGCCTGACGATTCCAGCGACCCATAAGTGACGGGCGTGGGGTGTGGTTGAGTTGCCCAAGCCTCACTGCACCCACGCCTGCCGCCTTTTCAATTGATATCGAAGGCACAGCTACCCCTCACGGTGGCCTGAAAATCCAAACCACCGTGAAATCCCGTCAAAAAGTCAGGTCGTGGGCGACGACGATCGCCGGCTCGGTCAGGTCCGCCAGCGCCGACCGCTGCTCCCCGATCATCTCCTCGAGGAGGCGACGCTTGAGGTCATAAATATCGCTAACGCGCCCGCGGAAGAAGGCGTTTTCCTCCGCCAGGAACTGGTCGGCCAGGTCCTGCATCACCGAGAAAACCGCGTACGCCCCGGTGACTTTCTCGGTGTCGATCACCGCATGGAGGACATTGTAGCCCGCAGCTAACAGCTGCGTCGCAAGGCATCAAAAGACGATTCCGCGCAGCTGTTAGCTGCGGTCCGCTGAATTCAGCGATTGGATTCTTGAAAGACTTATAGACCCGCCGCAATTTTCAGCTGGGTCTCAGCGTACGTGGCCTTCATTGCCGCGTCGTTCGCGGTGGAGACTTGACTGGGCGGGGCTGTGGCGTCTGTCAGTCCTGCATCGACCCAAGACTGATAGACCTGGATCCGTTGCGATAGCCCTTCGCGCATCTCCGTCATGTACTGCTGGATTTCGGACGGGTATGTGTTGGCGGCGAGGTAGTTATCAACGATCGTCAGTTGGGCGGTCTCTAACGCAATGGTCCACTTGAGCATCTCGGCGGGGGGCTGGTCGTGTGGCGGGGTGCCGGCGTCGCTGTAGGCCTGTTCGATCTCTCCACAAAAGGAGACCAGCGACTGCATGACCTGAGCATCACTCATGCCGCCCCCCGAACAAGCACTCAGTGCGACGAGAAGCAAGTAATAGCAACAGGCCGGCAGCTTGTGGAACACTGTCTTCATTGACGTAGCCTTTTGCCTAAGGATAGGACGGTCAACGCCACTTTTGCACCCGTTGGCCCAGCGACGCTTTCCTTCTAAGCATACCGGTTGGTGTGAGAGGCCGCCCTCAGCTCACGCCCGTCGCTTTTTCAATTGACATCTAAGGAACGGCTACCCCTCACGGTGGCCTGGATTTCCAAACCACCGTGAAATCCCGTCAAAAAACCACATTTCCAGCCCCGGGATTCACACAGCCATCGAGGAGCATTTTCAGGCTCTTCTTGCCGGCGAACCCAGGCCTGACATCGACAAACTCATGTTCGCGTCCCAGAGTGCTTGGCTACCCCATGATCCCGACGCCATTCAGTTCGGCACCAAGGAGACTCGCGAAACTCTGGATGACTTGGCTGCCCGGATGTTGGTGGCCTTCTTGGTGAGTGACGCTGCGAACGTGGATGGCCGTGTGTTGGGAGTCGAAGAAAAGATCCGCGGAGAGCTGGTCGAAGGCGTGCCGGATCTGTAGGGTCGCGTGGACTTGCTCACGGAAGATGCAGACACGCTCTTGGTGACCGACATCAAGACCTCACGCGGCAAATGGAGTCAGGAGCAGGTCGAGGATTCCGTTGAGCAGCTTCTTCTGTATGCACACCTGGCCAGCGAGATCAGCCACCGGGAAGAAAATAGCCACGCGGTGTCTGGTGCTCACGAAGATCAAGGAGCCGGTCATCGAGGAGCATGTTCGCGAGGTTGAGCCGGGGACTGTGAAGCGAACGGTGGCAGGAGCGGAGCGTGTGTGGCGGGCTATTGAAGCCGGCGTGTTCTACCCGGCACCGAGTGTGATGGCATGCTAGGGGTGTGGGTATCGGGCGGCTTGTCGGGCTTGGTGTGGGTAGGGTTCGCGAGAAAGGGCGGCACGGGGTTCAAAAGCCTGTGCCGCTTTTTCTTAGCTTTTGGGGGTAGTGGTGGGAATCATTGTGAGCAGCTCGCAGCCAAGCCGTGGGTCCATGAAGCGGTCTGCAAACGAAGGGGGACCCGAATGGGTTTACTCGGCAGAAAAGCTGATACGACGCTCTAGGTTCTGTTCAGTCGTAGATCGGAAAGAACGTCCCAAACGCTTTCTCGCAGAAGTCGCCAGGGTCATTGAAGCGGCGGTTTTGATTCAGGGCCGTGATGGAGGTCATTTGCTCGTCGGTTAGAGCGAAGTCGAACAGGGCGAGGTTCTCACACAGTCGTTCCGGTCGTGATGTCTTCGGAATGACGGCGGTCCCTCGTTGCGCGCCCCATCGCAGCACGACTTGAGCGGGGGTTCGACCGACGTCGTCGGCGATCGTGGTGACCGTCGGATGGCCGAGAACAGACTCCGATGCCGTGGCCATTCCAAGCGGGACGTACGACGGAGCCCCCAGCGGCGAAAAAGCCGTCACCGCAATGCCGTTCTCGCGACAGAACCGCAACAGTTTTTCCTGAGTCAGATACGGGTGAATTTCGACTTGCAGCACGGCAGGACGAATGCGGGCCTGCGAAAGAAGGTCCCTCACCAGCGAGACACCGTAATTGCAGACGCCAATCTGCCGAACGAGTCCTGCATCGACCAACTCCTCCATGGCTTGCCACGTTGCGGCAAGAGGCACTGCGGCCGCTTCCATCCGAGGCTTGGCCGCTGACGGATCGAAGACCCAACCTGGCGGATAACGCTCTTCAAACGGAACGTACCTCAATGCGATCGGGAAGTGGACGAGATAGAGATCGAGGTAGTCCAGCCCGAGGTCACGCAGTGTCCGCTCGACGGCTGGGCGAACATGCTTGGGCGAGTGGTAGGTGTTCCACAGCTTCGACGTGACCCAAAGGTCTTCACGCCGACAGCCCGCTCCAGCCAACGCAGCCTTGATGCCGGCCCCCGCCTCGACCTCGTTGCCATAGTCGCAAGCAGAGTCCAGGTGCCGATAGCCGACGCGAATAGCTTCCTCGACGAGCCCAGGGACACTCGGCTTGGCGACCTTCCAAAGTCCGAGGCCGACCGGCGGGATCGATGCTGGAGATGGCATGAGTCGGGTCCCGGATGTGGGTGACAATGGGGCTTGTGGTCTTTTCCATGGCCACGCGTCATTGGTTGTACCCCATGGCCGCAGGCCAAAAAGCTGCCTGAGTGCATCAGCGAACGGACCGAGTACGACGTCGTGGAACGCGTCCGACGGCTTTGCGACACAATGGACTTCGCCACGGGGCACCTATCCGCCGCCCCCACTCGCCCCCATTCCGGAGTCACCTCATGAGCCGGCTTTCCCATTCGACGTCTTTGAGCCGCACCACACTCGCGATCGCCCTCGTTGCTTCCTGCGTTGTATCGATCCAGTTGCTGTCGGCTGCCGAGACGAACGAACAGCAACGCAAGGATGAATCACTGCGGCCAATCGCAAGCAGGGCCGACACTCCGCCAGCACAACCGACGCCAGCCGAACGCGACGACCTTTTCCGGAAGCTTGTCACGAACGTCAAGCTCTCTGGGCACTTCACCATTGTCGGCGAAGACCTTGGAAAGCTTCGCGGCGAGGAGTACGTGATCACCGGCGCCACCAAGCTCGGCAACGGCGACCTCTGGGCTCTCACGTCGCGGATCAAGTACGGCGACATTGACCTCACGGTGCCAGTACCCGTTCAGGTGAGGTGGGCTGGCGATACACCGGTCATCGCCTTGGACCGCGTGACGATTCCGGCCCTTGGCACGTTCTCAGCTCGTGTGGTGCTCGATGAAGGCCGGTATGCAGGGACCTGGAGCCACGATGACAAGGGCGGGCACCTGTTCGGCGTCATCGCGCGACTGCCTGAAGCCAGTGCAGAAGGAAAACCGGCTGACGCGAAGTGATTGCGCCGGAGTTCGCGAGTTGGCCGTGGTGCCGCAATTGACGACACACCACGCTGACTCTTGTTCCCCAACTCTCTCATAAGCAGTGGTACGGAAACTGGGGAGGGGTCAGGCCGGCTAGCTGTTGGGCGAGGAGTACGGATTGTTGCTGCTCGACTCCAATCCAGCTGGCTGACGTACGCCGTTCAGGTCATCACGACGTTCGATGACGACCTTCGGAATTCGCATTTGCCGAAAGCGCTTCGCAAGGGCGCCACCCGCCATGCCAGAAGGTATCGTGGCGACATACCCAAAAACTTGGAGCCACAATGGCATTGGGTTGGAACCAAACAACGATAGCAGCCCAAACAAGAGCCCGAGTACGCCAACCAGTCCGCCGTGGAGGACCTCGCGACGCTTTGACACACGCCCCGCGACGAAACCGCCCAACACAGTGAATGCAAGTCCCACCACCGTAAAGACTACGCTGAGACTTGCAGTTACCGACTCGGCCAGGGCCTGTACCTGAGACAACGGCACGCCTTGAGCAGCAAGAACGATTCCGAGAACGACCCCGAACGCTAGCCCAAACACAATCGAGCAACCAATATCCGATGCTGCCCCCAGCAAAACGGCTACGACACTGAATCCACTATTGCGGCTCATCTTGTTTGCATCTCCAAAATACACCGAACGAAAACGTTAAGCAGCTCGCAGCCAACAGACTCACCATGCCGCAGGATGCTATCGCGAGGCTGCTCCAACGCCTGGTTCAAGTAAGCCGCTTCGCGGCAGGGTGATTCCGGCTCGTTGATTGTAGCCGAGGCCCTGCGTTTCTTCACGGGTGGAGGGGCCGCCCGTTCGTGCGGTAGCGGAGAACAGTGGCCGCGCGGCATCACGGCAATCATCGTCGTTCGCAAGGGTTCTTTCTTCCTTCCTTTGCGAAAGGGTTTCACGATGACTGCTACGCGCACCACCACCTCGCTCCGTCAGCGAATGATCCAGGATCTCCAACTCGCGGGCCGCAGCGAGCGGACTCAAGAGGCCTATGTCCGCGCCGTGCGGAAGCTGGCCGCTCACTTCAACCAGTCCCCGGGCCAGCTCACCGAGTCGCAGGTCCGCACCTACTTCCTGCACCTGAAGAACGACTGCAAGTTCTCCCCCAGCGCCCTGAAGATCGCCCACAGCGGTATCAAGTTCTTCTACACCCACTCGATGCCACGAGACTGGGCCACGCTCTTGAAGCTCCGTGTCCCCAAACACAAGACGCTGCCCGATGTCCTGACCATCGACGAGGTCCATCGCATCCTCGATGCCGTCCAGACTCCACACAATCGAGCCTTTCTCTGGACCGTCTACTCGCTGGGCTTGAGACTCCAAGAAGCACTCGCCTTGGAGATCGGCGATATCGATAACGCCCGGATGCTCGTCCACGTCCATCGCGGCAAGGGAGCCAAGGACAGGTTTATTCCGCTGCCAGCCCGCACGCTGACAACGCTTCGTGAGTATTGGGCCACTCACAAGAACCCACGACTCCTCTTCCCTGCCATCGGTCGCAACCGCCAAGGGGCCCCTACGGCTACCGAGCCAATGAACAAGGCCAGCGTCCAGGGGGCGATGCGCCGGGTCGTCGTTCAACTCGGCTGCCGCAAGTCGATCCACGTCCACACCCTCAGGCACAGCTACGCCACCCATCTGCTCGAAGCGGGAGTCAACCTGCGGCTCATCCAACAGTACCTGGGCCACAGCTCCCTCCAGACGACCATGATCTATCTCCACCTCACTGCTACAGGACAAGAACAAGCCCGCGAAGCCATCGAGCGGATCATGAAGTAGCTCTCCAAACATGCCGACCGTCGCCGAGGTGCTTCGGCGGTATGGCGGAGAGTATCTCGAACGGTTCGGCACACGGATGCCGCACGAGCATCGCAAAGTGCTCGGCGCCATCCGTGCCTGCCGGACCGGGGCCTTGGGAACGGTGCACTATGCGTGCGCCTCCTGTGGTCGCAACCATGTCATGGGACGATCCTGCGGCAATCGGCACTGTCCAACCTGCCAGCAGGAGAAGGCCAAGGCATGGCTCGAGAAACAGACCACACGCCTACTGCCCTGCCCCTACTTCCTGATGACCTTCACGCTGCCCTCCGAGTTGAGGCGCCTGGCGAGGAGCAATCAGCGCGCCGTCTACAACGCACTCTTCCAGGCGTCGAGCCAGGCCATTCGCACCCTCGCCGCTGACAAGCGCTTCTTCGGTGATGGTCGCACCGGCTTCTTCGGAGTGCTCCACACCTGGGACCGTACCCTCGAATACCACCCCCACGTCCATTACGTCGTCCCCGGTGGAGCGGTCAGCGCCGACAAGGGTTCTTGGAGGTCTTCAGGACCGGCGTTCTTCCTGCCAGTCAAAGCCTTGTCGATCGTGTTTCGGGCGAAGTTCCGCGACGCCATGCGCAAGGCGGGACTTCTCAAGGAAGTCGAATCCGCCGTCTGGATGCGACCCTGGGTCGTCCACTCACAGGCTGTCGGTGACGGCCGCATGTCGCTGAAGTATCTGGCCACCTATGTGTTCCGTGTCGGGATCAGTGACCACCGGATCGTGTCATGCGACGACGGCCAAGTCACCTTCTCCTACCGACGAAGTGGCACCAACCACTGGCGGAAGATGACGCTCGGTGCGATGGAGTTCATCCGACGCTTCCTTCAACACGTCCTCCCACGTGGACTCCAGAAGGTGCGGCACTCTGGGTTTCTGGGGCCGCAAAGCAAGCTCTCTATCGAAGCCATTCGGTGGCTCGTCACCATCCACAACGGCGAACAGTTCTTGTTGCTGGCGAAGACCACAGCCGACATTCCGATTCTTCCGACGCGGCGCTGCGAAGAGTGTGGCGGATCACTCCGAGTCGTCGCCTTCTTCCCGCGACGCTCCTCCGCCATTCATGACACGAGCTGAACCAATGCAATTCGCTGACAGGATCACCGTGCTCGATGAACGTCGCGACCATCGCGATTCGGACTCGGTACGCGCTGGTCATGGTTTCGGGCGATTCGCACGCTTGTTGACGACCAGGAAACACGCTCCCGTCGGGCGTTTCACTTACCCGAACGCCCCATCGCACGCGCCGATCATCGCCCACTTACGTTCGTCACGCTCTCCGTGACGCAACCCCGGCGACTCCGCTTCTCACCGTTGCCCTAAGGATGCGACTCGCTCGCAGGGTCACCGGGCTTCTTGAACAGAGGATTTGAGGTTCGGCTTCGCGAACTCAAATCCTTAGAAGGTTAGCCGTGCCTCCATGCCGGAAGGCTATTGCCCCTACGAAACGCCTTCCCAGATTCTACCAACGCGGACTCGATCGCTTTCCCCCTTCCAACGCACAACACGGCGTCGATCCGATTTCTCGATCGCGGCGGCCACTGCGATCCTCGCTCAAGTTGCGCTCGCAGGACCTTCACGCCGCCCCATTCCCGAACCACTGCACCGCGAGCCGAACGACAGCTCGGCAAACGGGGCCACAAATCGCGAACGCATCGTCGTCCCTGAACCATCGCTGAGGCCGCTGCGTTACTCGCTCCGCTTGCGCATTCCAATTCAGGGACGGGCATAAAGTGAGTATCCGTATGACCACAATGCGATCAAGGAGGCCGCTCCGCAGAACACGAGTCTCAGGTAGTGCCTGGGCCGCCCCGATGCGAAAAAGCACAGCGAGCAAGATAGCAGCACAATGCCGGGGATTATGGCAGACAGCATCCACATCATGATTCCGGCGGCCATGGGAGACGACGCATCCCCTCGCGGCCAATCCCACCAGCAATGGACGGCGAGAGCGACAATCGCCACTGAAGCGCCCCAAGAAATAAGGTTGGCGGCCTCGAAGCGGCGGACGCTGGGTTGTGGCTTATCGGCGGGTTGTTGGATCGACATCGTACTGTCTCCATCATCGGCTAACGAAAAAGTTGAGCAGCTCGCAGCCAACAGACTCACCATACCGCAGGACGCTATCGCGAGTCTGCTCCAACGCCTGGTTCGGGCTGCCTGAGTTCCGTCAAGTCGCACCGCTTGCTCAGTCGGCCACGGGTCATGAG
>JBGTGN010000008.1:0-22514 GCA_041746715.1 Pirellulales bacterium
GGCGGCGGTGGTCGCCTCGAGGAAGTCCCGCTCGGCTGGGTCGAGCTCCACGGCCGCGGCAAGCCGTCGGCGACGTTCCGAGACATCAGGGCCGCCGTGCATCGCAATGAGCCGACGCGCCGACTCCATCGCGGCCTCCGGCGGCACGCACGCATCGACAAGCCCGAGTCGTACCGCCCCTGGCCCATCGACCGCCTCGCCAGAGGCCACAAGTTCGATCGCCGGGCCAGGCCCGATGAGCCGCGAGCCGCGGACCGTGCCGCCCCAGCCCGGCAGAAGGCCGAGCTTCACTTCCGGGAAGCCAAGCGAGGTTTTTGGGCCGCTGGTTGCCACGCGAAAATCGCAGGCGAGCGCGAGCTCCAAGCCGCCGCCGAGGCAGGTGCCGTCGATCAGGGCGACCGTGGGCCAGGAGGCTGAGAGCCGACCGAAGATTTTCTTGCCAGCGTCGGCCACCTGCTCCACCTCGGCGGCCGGCTTCGAGGCGAGGGCATCGATTCGGTCGAGGTCGGCCCCGGCGAAGAAGGTCCCTTCTTTTGCGGATCGCAGGATCACACCAGCCGGCCTTGGGCCATGGTCGATGTCGTCGATCGCCGCGGAAAGGTCTGCAAAAACCTGGGGCGTGATGACGTTTTGCCGATGGCCCGGCACGTCAAACGAGATCACCACCAGCCCGTCAACTGTCCGCTCGATCGTGAGCGTGGCGAAGTCCCGGTCGCTTGCGGGCATGGGTGGGTTTATTCTGGCTTGCCTGGAACCGGAAAACCGGTAGTGTAACGGCAATTCTTGACGCCCGTCGAAGGTGAATAGGCACACCGAGGCCGCAAACCGTATATGAACGACCACTCATACCCCACCACACCCAATGAATCGGCCGACCGCCCTTCAGCCACCGTGCTCGTGGTCGCGTGGCTCTTCCTCGTCGCGCTCGCCGTGATCGGCCGGGCCTGGCAGCCAGGCTGGAATATCACGCCGATGGCGGCAGTGGCCCTCGCGGCGGGGGCGTTGTTCCCGTCAGCGATTGTCGCCGCGAGCGTGCCGGTGGTGGGGCTCGCCCTTGGGAATCTGTTTTTGCCACCCCACGATCACCCACTCATGGCGGTTGTCATGTTCGCCGGGTTCACATGGCCTGTCCTGCTGGGTCACTTCGGCCTCCTCGGCAGTGCCGGCCGTGACACCCGCTGGCTCAACGTCATATTCGGGGCGATTGCCAGCACGCTGGTGTTTCCCCTTTCCGACTGGGCGCACTGGCTTTTGACGGATATGTACCCGAAGTCTGCCGAGGGGCTTTTCACGTCGCTTGTGGCAGGGCTTCCCTTCTACCGCTGGGTTCCCGTGGGCAACGTCGCATGGAGCCTCGGGGTTTTTGGGCTGCTTGCCGGGATGGTGGCGGCTGGCGATGCCCTCGCGGCCCGTCGGCTGGCCCCGGCCCGCAGGAGTGGCCGCTTGACGGGCGGGCCACAGGCCTGAGAATGCCTTTTGACGTCGGATGTCGCCCCTCATGTTTGGCATCCGGCATGGCGATTCTGGGCGTTGCCTCAAAAACGACGTCCACCATGACAACGCGGGAATGGCGGAATTGGCAGACGCGCTAGGTTGAGGGCCTAGTGGTAGTAATACCGTGCAGGTTCAAGTCCTGTTTCCCGCACTATATATACGTGAACGAAGCCATCCACGGCCTTTTTCCACTTGGAAGACAGCCGCCGCATCGTGCGGCGGAGGGCGCATACTTGAACGAAACCATCCATGGCCTTCATTCGCTTGGCCGTCAAACGCCGCATCGTGCGGCAGATGAATGTTGAAATCCTGAGATGGAGCGGCCAGGCCGATGAGTGACGCCCCTGAGGGAGCCGATGGGCCAATCGAGGCCCCGGCACATGAGACCGACTCTGCCGCACGACCGAAGCGGATTCCCATTGGCACGCAGCGGGCTGGCGTCGCGCCGCCGTCGCTCGCACCGAAGGTGCAGTACGTTGTGCCGCCCTCCCCGGCTGACACGCTAACCGGCTTTGCCGAAGCACCCGCCCCAGCACCGCCCGCGGCCGTCCAGGCGGCGTCATCGGCTCCCGAACCGCCGCCAGCAATGCAGCCGCCGCCAGGAACGCATCCTTCACCGGCGGGAGGTCGCGATGGGGATCGTTCCCAACGTGGTGGCCGAGGCAAACGTCGCGATGGCGTGAAGATGCCGTCGTTCGTTGATGTGCTGCCGCCTTCCAAGCGAGTGGCCGTGCCAAATCTTCGAGACGCGCTTGATGAGGATCTCGAAGCTGATTTTGCCGCGGCCTGCGAGGGTATCGCGATCGACGAGGTGCTCGACGCTCAAGGCTCGATCAAGGCCGATGCGCCAATCGATCCGGGCTCGCGGATAAAGGGTGTCGTCATCTCGATCGGTCCCGACACGGCGTTCATCGATCTGGGTGGCCGTCGCCAGGGAGCGATGAAGCTCGCCGGTTTCCTCGAGCGGGGTGACGAGATCCCTGAGCCGGGTCAGTTTGTCGAGGTGAATGTCGGTGGGCGCAACGACGATGACGGGCTCTACGATGTTGCTCCGGGCAACCGGGCCGTGGCCGTAGAAGACTGGTCGCAACTCGAAGCGGGCATGGTGGTCGAGGCTCGTGTGACCGCGGCCAACAAGGGGGGCCTCGAGTGCGAGGTCGCGGGGCTGCGGGGCTTCATGCCAGCAAGCCTCGTGAGCACCTGGCGGGTTGAAAATCTCGAAGAGATGGTCGGGCAGACGCTCGAAAGCCTCGTCACGGACATTGTCCCAGCGGCGCGACGGCTTGTGCTCTCGCGACGAGCGGTCATCGAGAAGCAGGCATCCGAAGCCAAATCAAGAATGCTCGAGACGCTCGAACCTGGGCAGGAGTTTGATGGCCTCGTTCGCAACGTTCGTGAGTTCGGCGCCTTTGTCGACATCGGCAACGGGGTCGAAGGGCTCGTGCATGTGAGTGAGCTGTCGTGGGACCGTGTGGCGAATGCAGCCGACATGCTTCAGGTGGGCCAGAAGATCCGCGTGATCGTGAAGAAGGTCGATCAGGAGACTGGCAAGATCGGCCTCTCGGCTCGCGACCTGATCGAGAGCCCATGGAAGCAAGCTGGCGAGAAGTACCACATGGGGGCCACGGTACGGGGCACGGTAAGCCGCATCGCCCAATTCGGTGCGTTCGTGAAACTCGAGCCTGGTGTCGAGGGCCTCGTTCATATTTCGGAGCTCGCTACCCGTCGGATTCGCAGCGTGGCGGATGTCGTCAAGGAAGGTGAGCAGGTGGAGTGCCGCGTGCTCTCCATCGATCCCGACGGCCAGAAGCTTTCGCTATCCATCAAGGCGCTCGCCCCGGCTCCCGCGGAGCGAGTTGACCGCGCCGGTCCGGCGGAAGCCGAGGCCGAACCGGAACCCGAAGTTCCTCCACCGCCGCCGAAGAAGCGGAACACACCGCTCAAGGGTGGCGTCGGTGGCCAATCCGAAGGCGCCCGCTTCGGGTTGAAGTGGTAACGGTTGCGCCCAGGGCACTTGAAGCGAGGTCCTGCGTGGCTCGGGGTCGCTGTTTTACGCGGCGCAGGCCATCCATGGCCCTGCTTCGCTTTCCGAGCGGGTTGTGCCATATGACCCCTGCGCGCACCTACGGCGTGATGCGGTCCTTGCCCATCCAGGGCACGAGGGGCGCGGGGATCGTGATCGAACCGTCGGCCTGCTGGTGATTCTCGATGAGAGCGATGATCGCGCGGCTGATCGCGATGGCGGTGCCGTTCAAGGTGTGGGCAAAGGTCGTGCCCTTCTCGCCCGCCTTCTTGAAGCGGATGCCGAGGCGGCGGGCTTGAAAATCGGTGCAGTTGGAGGTGCTCGTCACTTCGCCCCACTCACCTCCGGTGCCGCGGCCGGGCATCCATGCTTCGAGGTCAAACTTCCGATAGGCCGGGCCGCCGAGGTCACCTGTCGGCGTGTCGATCACTCGGTAGGGAATGCCCAGGCCGTCAAAGAGCCGGCACTCGATGTCGAGCAGTGTGTCGTGCATCGCCTCGCTGTCTTCGGGCGTCGTGAAGGCAAACATCTCGACCTTCGTGAACTGATGCACGCGGTAGAGCCCGCGAGTCGCCCGGCCGTGGGCACCCGCCTCAGTGCGGAAGCAGTGGCTGATGCCACAGAGTTTGAGGGGGAGCTCCGACGCGTCAAAAATCTTCTCATGGTAGGCGCCGCCGAGCGTGATCTCCGCGGTGGCCACGAGGGAAAGGTCGGTACCGGCGATCGAGTAGATCTGGGTTTCGGGACCGCGGGGCATGAAGCCAGTGCCTTCGAGGATCGTGTCACGGGCGAGGTCAGGGGTCGTCATGAGCCGAAACCCTTCGTGACGAAGCAGCTCAATGGCGTATCGCTGAAGCGCAAGCTCGAGGAGCACGCCGTCTCCCGTGAGAAAATAAAACCCATGGCCAGCCACACGGGCTCCGGCTTCAAAATCAAAAAGGTCAAGCTTCTCGCCGAGGGCGACATGGTCAACAGGCTGAAAATCAAACTGCCGCACGGGTGTGGCCCCGCGACGGATCTCGACGGCTGCATCTTCGCCGCCGATCGGGGCTGAAGGGTGCGTGAGGTTCGGGATCACGCGGAGGATCGTGTCGGCCTCCGCGGATATCTCATTGGCCTTCGCCTCGAGCGCGGTCACCTCCTCGCGAAGCTTGCGGCCTTCTGCCTTGCGGGCGTCTCGCTCGGCGGCGTCGGCGGCCTTGCCGATCGACTTGCTGACAGCCCCGGCCTCGTGGTTGAGCTTGTCGATATCGGCCTGGAGCTGACGGCGGAGCTTGTCGAGCTCAGCAAAACGGGGAATGTCGGCGGTGACGCCGCGTAGCGCGGAGTTGGCAGTGACGAGGTCAATGTTGTCGGCGACAAAGCGGCGATCGAGCACAGGGGAACTCCAGAGAATCGAAAGCGGTGACTCAGGGGCACGGGCTCCATACAATATGCACGTGGGTGAGCAGTATCGCCCAGGGCGAAACCAGTGTGCCAGAGCGATGACTTCTTCTGCGAGTGCCGTTGCTGAGACCGACGTTGTGGAGGCCCCTCCAGCGGTCGAATCCCAAACAAGATCAAAGCCGAAGCGGCAGCCCCGCTACCACGTCGTGCTCTGGAACGACGACGACCACACGTACCCCTACGTCGTCTTCATGCTCAAGAAGCTCTTCGGTCACCCAGTGGCGACAGGGCTGAAGATGGCCCTGGAGGTCGATACGCAGGGCCGCGTTGTGGTGCTCACCACAACGAAGGAGCACGCCGAGCTCAAGCGTGACCAAATTCATGCCTTCGGCGCCGACCGGCTCATCGCCCGCTCGAAGGGCTCGATGTCGGCCAGCATCGAGCCCGAGATGGGGTGAGGTGAGTTTCCGTGAGGGGTTGCCCGAGCCGCGGAGGACTCGAAACGCCAGCGGCCCGGTCTGGGGTTCCAGACCGGGCCGCGTGGTTTTGTCACTCAGTCGTCGCTGCTCACTCGCAGCAGGGCACTTCGCGGTAGACCGTCTTCGGTACGCACTTGGTCACGGTGTAGGCGACCTTCTTCGGCACGAGCTTCGTGACGTCGATGGTCTTCGTGTAGTGAACCGGCCGCGTGATGCAGAAGGGAACCTGCTTCACACAGGTCTCCTCGACCATGCGGCAGACCTTGTAGCACTCCTCACGGCATCGCTCTTCCTTCTCCATGCGGCACACTTGGTAGCAGCAGGTCTTCACACGCTGCTCCTGCACCATCTTGCAAACCTGGTACGTCCGCACTCGCTGCTCAGGAACCATTCGGCACACCTGATAGCAGCACGTCCGTACTCGCTGCTCAGGAACCATCCGGCACACCTGATAGCAGCAGGTCTTCACGCGATGCTCAGGAACCATACGGCACACCTGATAGGTCCGGACACACTGCTCGGGAACCATGCGGCACACCTGATAGCAGCACGTCCGTACTCGCTGCTCGGGAACCATCCGGCACACCTGGTAGGTTCGGACACACTGCTCGGGAACCATGCGGCACACCTGGTAGCAGCAGGTTCGCACTCGCTGCTCAGGAACCATCCGGCACACCTGATAGGTTCGCACTCGCTGCTCAGGAACCATGCGACACACCTGGTAGCAGCAGGTCCGTACTCGCTGCTCCTGTACCATCTTGCACACCTGGTAGGTCCGAACACGCTGCTCAGGAACCATCCGGCACACCTGGTAGCAGCAGGTCCGTACTCGCTGCTCGGGAACCATCGTGCAGACCTTGTAGGTCCGCACCCGCTGCTCGGGAACCATCTTGCAGACGGTGTAGCAGCAGGTCTTCACCCGGTGCTCAGGCACCATCTTGCAGACCTTGTAGCACTTCTGCTCAACGATGGTCTCCCGCTCCATGCGGCAGCACTCGATCTCCTTTTCGCAGACTTCGGGCACCCAGACCTTCTTGCATATCTTGCGGGGCGGGCACTGCTCCTGAATCTTCACGACCGGGCCCGGGCGGTAGCACCGCTTGCCCGTGCAGGGATCGCACTCCCAGCAGCCTGGCTCACGGACACACCGCGTGATCACCGGGCCTGGCACCTCCTCAACGCTGGTTTCCCAGCGGCCGGAACAGACCTTGATCGTCTTGGTGTAACGGACGGGCTTGCAGACGGTACGGCAGACGTCCTTCGTGCGGGTTTCCCACACAGGCTTGCAGACCGTGTAGTGAATCTCCTTGGTCCGTGTCTCCTGAACCGGCTTGCAGACGGTGTAGGTCTCCTGCCGCTCTTCATAGACGGGCTTGCAGACGGTGTACGGAATTTCCTTCGTGCAGGTCTCATAGACCGGTTTGCACACCGTGTAGGTCTGCTGACGAGTCTCGTAGCATGGCTTGCATACCGTGTAGGGCACTTCCTTCGTGCAGGTCTCATAGACCGGTTTGCACACCGTGTAGGTCTGCTGGCGAGTCTCATACACCGGTTTGCACACCGTGTACGGCACTTCCTTCGTGCAGGTCTCATAGACCGGCTTGCACACCGTGTAGGTCTGCTGACGAGTCTCATACACCGGCTTGCACACCGTGTACGGAATCTGCTTCGTTCGCATCTCATACACTGGCTTGCAGACGGTGTAGGGGATTTCCTTTGTACAGGTCTCGTAGACCGGTTTGCACACCGTGTAGGTTTCCTGGCGAGTCTCGTATACCGGCCGGCAGACCGTGTATGGAATCTCCTTGGTCCGCGTCTCGTAGACGGGCTTGCAGACCGTGTAGGGGATCGACCGCGTACGGGTTTCCCAGACCGGCTTGCAGACCTTGTAAGGCACTTCCTTACAGCCCCGCTCGGTCTCATACCGGATGCAGTTGATCTCTCGCTGCTCCACGACTTTCTCGCAGACGGTCTTGTAGCAGGTGTATTCCCGCTGCTCATACACGACGTCCTTCACAAGCCGGGTGCCGCAGCAGGATGGCGCTGCCGCGCACGTCGGATCGCCAACGGCCTCGTCGCCGGCACAACTCTTCCGTGCCGACGCAAAGCTGACGGTCATCATCTGGCCCGAGCCACGTTCGTAGCTGGCCAGGCCGCAGTAGGCTGCATCAGCCTCACCGGCAGGAACCACGAGGCCCGCAAAGGCCACGAGGCAACACAAAAGAGACTTCTTCATGACTGCCGCCTCTGCCGAGGAGGCCTCCGTGATGGGACAATCGGTGAACGAAACGTAGCGACGGCCGCCGAACGAGGCGCACCGTCCGTACACCAACAACCATCGGCCATAAAGTCACCGCAGGTTGACGACTCACCGCAATCAGCGAGGTTTTTCCATCCCCCCAGGCGCGGTACAACCGTTGCAGTTGGTGGGCCCCGCACGATCAGCGCTGCTCGGTTGGTGGTTTTCTGGAGAGACCGGTACAGTCGGTGGGATCGAGGCGGGTTTGGGCCACACGGTCAGCAGGCTTTTCGATGTCGGAACCCCGACCGCAATCCGCACACCCGGTTGACGTGCCGTCGGACGCGACGGTGCCACGGGTCGTCGTCAGTCGCTTGAGCCTCTACCTCCGTGAGCTTCAGCGGCTCGAGGCCGCCGGCCAGGAGACCATTTCATCAGGCACGCTTGGCACGCTGCTGGGATTTAGCGACGCCCAGGTCCGCAAGGATCTTGGATTCTTCGGCCAGTTTGGCTATCCCGGCGTCGGATATCGCTGCGATGAGCTCATCCGAGCGATGCGGGACATCCTCGGCACAAACCATTCCTGGAACGTTGCGATGGTGGGCGCGGGCAACCTCGGCCAGGCGCTGCTCGGCTATCGGGGCTTCGGGCAGCAAAACTTCACCATCACGGCCGCTTTTGATGCCGACCCGGCGAAGGTGGGCCAACTCATCCAGGGCATCCGCATCCAGCCGATCGACGAACTGGCAGACACGGTTCAAAAAAAGGGCATTCGCCTCGGCATGATCGTAGTGCCAGCCGAGCGTGCCCAGGAAGCGGCCAACCGGCTCGTGGCGGCGGGTGTCGAAGGCATCGTCAACTTCGCCCCGGTGATGCTCACCCTCCCATCGCAGGTCGAAGTGGTTGGCGTCGATCTCGCTATCGAACTCGAGCAACTCTCCTTTTCCGTCACAAGCAAGCTCGCCAAGTCAATCGAGAGCCACACCTGACACCTCACTCGGTGAGCGTCTGCTCCAAAAACGTCCAGGCGAGGGCATCCATAAAAGCTTTCTGGCGGTTGTCGGCGGCGCCGCCGTGGCCTCCCTCGATGTTTTCATATGACAGCACGTTCTTCCCATACTCGATGAGCCGAGCCGCCAGCTTGCGGGCATGGGCAGGGTGGACGCGGTCATCCCGCGTGGACGTGGTGAGCAACAGCGGCGGGTACTCGCCGTCGCGATTCACCGTGTGATATGGCGAAAATGCCTTGAGGAAGGCCCATTCCTCGGGCAGATCGGGGTTTCCAAACTCACCCATCCAGCTCGCGCCGGCGAGCAGTTTGTTGTATCGCCGCATGTCGAGCAGCGGCACCTGACAGACCACCGCCCCAAAGAGGTCGGGCCGCATCGCATACATGTTGCCCACGAGGAGGCCGCCATTACTTCCCCCCTTGATGCCGAGATGCTCCGGGATGGTCACCTTGCGGGCAATGAGATCCTCGGCGACTGCAGTGAAATCCTCATAGGCCTTGTTGCGGTTGGCCTTGAGGGCCGCCTGATGCCATGCGGGGCCAAACTCACCCCCGCCGCGGATGTTGGCAATCACATACACCCGGCCCTTTTCAAGCCACGACACGCCCGACAGCGGGTCATACCCCGGCACGAGCGGAATCTCAAAGCCGCCATAGCCATAAAGCAAGGTCGGCGTGCTGCCATCGCCCGGGAGGTCTTCAGGGGCAATCTGAAAGTATGGAATGCGGGTGCCATCTTTCGAGACGGCCTCATGTTGCGAGACCGCGAGGCCCGACGCGTCAAAGTAGGTCGGCGACTTCTTGAGCGTCCTCGGTGGTTCGCCGCCGCCGTCGGCTGCGGTGCCCATCAAGAGCGTCGTGGGCTCGAGTGGCGTGGCCGTGGTGAGAAAATAGTCGTCGCTCTCGATGTCATCGATGGCCCCGACGTTTGCCGTCGCAACCGGTGGCACGCCAGGCAGCGGCGCACGATGCCAAGCACCGTCCCGCCAGGTGAGCACGAAGAGCCGGCTGCGAACGTTGTCGAGCGTTGTCAGAAGAACATGGTTTCGCGTGGGTGAGAAGCGGGCAAGCGAGGTTCGAGGCCCCGGCTCGAAGAGCACATGGAAGCCGCGGCCGCCGGCAAGAAACCGCTCGAAATCGATGGCGAGGAGGCTCCCTGCGGCAAAGGTTGTGTCACCGACGGCCCAGGCACTCCGCAGTTCGATGAACAGCCATTCGCGATGGATGCTGGCATTGGCATCGTCGGGCTTCTCAATCTTCAGCAGGCGGCCGTCACGTCGAACAAACAACTCGCTTGTCCAGAACGTCACCTGGCGATCAACAAAATCTCGCTCGAAGCCAGGTGTCGTGTCGCTCCAGGCGGTCACGACCATATCGTCGGGCTTGCCCTCGTACACGATTGTTGCCTCGGCAAGCGGCGTGCCGCGGGTCCATTCGCGAACGGTTCGCGGATACCCGGATGCCGTGAGCGATCCCTCACCAAAGTCAGTCGCCACAAAAAGACTGTCGCGGTTTCGCCAGGCGACGCGGCTCTTGGCTTCGGGGAGCTCGAATCCATCCTTCACAAATGCCTTTGTGGTGAGGTCGAATTCACGAACCACATCAGCGTCAGCACCCCCGCGAGAGAGCGACACAAGACAAAACCTGTCCTCTGGCGAAAGGACGCTCGCCCCGTGCCAGACCCAGTTCTCCCCCTCGGCGGCCCCCAGGGCATCAAGATCAATCACCGTCTCCCACTCGGGCTCAGGTGTGCGGTATGAGTCGAGGGTCGTCCGTCGCCAGAGGCCGCGAGGATGGTCGGCGTCTCGCCAGAAGTTGTAGTAGCCGTCACCAATCCGCGACACGAACGGGATCTTCTCACGCGAGTCGAGAATGCCAAGGAGTCGTTTCTCGAGCAGCTCAAAACCGTCGCCGGTAGCAAGCGCGGCAACGGCCTCAGCATTCCGCTGCCGCACCCAATCAAGCTGCTTCTCACCATCGACCTCTTCGAGCCAGAGATACGGATCAGCGGGCTCGGATACGGGCTCAGCGGCGGGCATGGACGTGGTCATGAGTACGCAAACACTCCCGATGATGAAGTTCCAACACGAAAGTCGTAGCACGGGGTCGCCCATGCCATGGAGCCGGCGTTGGAGGCCGAGCGTAGCCAGGATGGCGAAGCGCGGGCTCCATCGAGCGAGCGGAGGCCATGCCCCTTGGAGCCGGGCTTTGCCTGGCGACCGTAAGCCGGGGCCGACGCCGGGACGGCGGCGACGGCGCGAAAGCAGATGGCCGTAGCGAACGTCCGGCGACATGGCGTGGGCGGCCCCTTGCGGCTCACTCGAGCACGGAATGCCCGCCACACGCTCGGGATGAATCATGTTCGCACCTGGCCTGTTCCGGTGACAACATACTTGTACGTTGTAAGCTCACGGGTGCCGCAGGGCCCGCGGGCGTGGAGCTTGTCGGTGGAGATGCCGATTTCGGCGCCGAGGCCGAGTTCGCCGCCGTCGTTGAACCGCGTGCTCGCGTTGACCATAGCAACAGCCGTATCGACTCGGGTGGCAAACCGCTGCGCGGCGGCATCATCGGTCGTGACGATTGCGTCGGTATGTCGCGAGCCATAGCGATTGATGTGGTCGATGGCGGCGTCGAGCGAATCGACAACGGCTACCGAAATTTTGGGGCCGAGGTATTCTGTGGACCAGTCGGCCTCAGTGGCTTCGGTGGCGGTGGGTACGAGCCTTCGCGTGGCGACGTCGCCCACGATCTCAACGCCGCGGGCTTCAAGCGCAGACGCGACTGCTGGTAGAAAACGTTCGGCTACGTCGCAGTGAACAAGCAGCGACTCGGCGGCGTTGCACACGCCCATCCGCTGACATTTCGCATTGACGGTGACCGCCTCGGCCATCGCAAGGTCGGCCTCGCGGTCGACGTAGACATGGCAGTTGCCGGTGAAGTGCTTGAGCACGGGCATCCTCGCCTCGGCGCACACGCGACGGATGAGGCCCTCGCCTCCGCGTGGAATCGCGACATCAATACAGTCGTCAAGTTTCAAAAACTCGCCGACTGCTTCTCTGTCTGCACTGTCAACAAGTTGAACACAGTCTTCCGGCAGGCCAGCTTCAGCAAGCCCTGCCCGCATGCTCGCCACAATCCGGCTGCTCGAATGCGCCGCTTCTTTGCCCCCGCGGAGAATGATGGCGTTGCCACTGGCCACGGCGACTGCCGCGGCATCGGCGGTCACGTTCGGCCGCGACTCGTACACAAAAAACACCACGCCCAGCGGCACGCGGATTTTTCGAACGACGAGGCCATTTGGGCGGGTCGTCTCCTCGATCAACTCTCCGACGGGGTCGGGCTGGGCGGCCACCGCGTCGAGGCCGGTGGCGATCGCCTCGATGCGACCCGGGTCGAGCGTGAGCCGATCAATGGCGGCATCGGTGAGGCCGAAAGAGGGCGCGGCGGCAACATCCTTGGCATTGGCCTCAAGGATGCCAGCCGAGTCAGTCCGGATGCGTGCGGCAGCGGCTCGGAGCCCTGCCGACCGCGTCGGTCCCGGAAACCCAGCCAGGTCGATCGAGGCGGTTCGGGCTCGCTCGGCAATCGCCCGGCAGTGGGCGGCAAGTGAGGGAGCGACGGGCGAGGCGACAGCCATAACATGGTCTCGGGCAGGAGAAACAAGGGGAAGAACATAGTATCCTAGCGAGTCCCCTATCCTCCACTGGAGACCATCCCGCATGTCCGCTGTCACAAGCCGCCGTACGTTCCTTGCCACTTCCGCCACAGCCTGTGGATCGGCTGCGCTCACCGGTGGTGCTTCCACGATCTCTCGCATGGCCTCGGCCAAGGAGCCGCTCCCCCTCACCCTTGGCATCCAGCTCTATTCCCTCCGCGCCTTCCCGGTAGACAAGGCGCTCGACATGGCCAAGGAGCTTGGCCTCACGAAGGTCGAGTTCTATCCAGGCATGTTCCCGACGAATGCCAATGCCGAAGCCATTGCAGCGATGCAGAAGCATTTGGCTGATCGTGGCCTCTCGATCTCGGCTCACGGAGTAAACGGGTTTGGCAAAGACGCCGAAGCCAACCGCAAGATTTTTGAGTTTGCCAAGGCGGTCGGCGTCACGATCCTCACCGCCGATCCGGCTCCCGGCTCGTTCGAGAGCCTCGACGAGCTCGTCAAAGAATTTGACATCCGGATCGCGATTCACAACCACGGCCCGCGGCATCGCTACAACAAGGCCGCTGACGTGCTTTCCGCCGTCGAGAAGTACGACAAGCGGATTGGAGCCTGTGCCGATCTTGGCCACTTCATCCGCTCGGGCGAGCGACCCGTGGATGTGATCCGCGTGCTCGAAGGTCGTCTCTACGGCATCCACCTTAAGGACGTTGCCGAGATGAAGGATAGAACGAAAGGCGTGATCCTCGGCAAGGGACACATCGACGTGCCGGCCGTCATGCAGGCGCTCGTGGCAGTTGGCTTCCCGGCCGACGGTGCCCTCTCGATCGAGTATGAAGAAAACCCGAAGGATCCGATGGCAGAGATCAAGGAATGCGTTGCCATCGCCCGTGAAGCCCTCGGCCAGGCCTGACGCCTCGCAGGCTTGCTCGAGCGGAGAGGAAGACCGTGAACCACACTGAGCATCATCGGTATTTCTTTCTCCACATTCCAAAGACGGCCGGATCTTCCTTGCGGAATTTCCTCACGTCAGTATTTCCTCGGAGCTTTCCAACACCATGCATGCTGGCTGATTGCGGCGGTGCGGAACCCGACTATGCACAGGTTCTCGGTATCGCATGGTCCTTGTAGGAGCACTAGGTCTCCTTCAAGCCGCCCGCGTCCACGGAACATGCCCGGCCGCGCGTCGCCGCAAAAAGCTCGAGTGCCCCGCGGACCATCGCCACGTTGTGAACTCGGATTACCTGTACGCCGGCCGCAGCCAGGGCACACGCCGCACCGGCCGTGCCGGCGTCGCGATCGGCTTCCGTCGCCGGTCGCCCGAGCGCTCCTTCGATCACCTTCGCGACAAAGCCCTTCCGGGAGTGACCCACAAGGATCGGGCAGCCGAGGTCGAGGAAAGTTCCCGAAGCGGCCATGAGCGTCAGGTTGTGGGCGTGCGTCTTTCCAAAACCGATGCCAGGATCAAGGCAGATATTTCCAGACGGAATGCCGGCGGCGAGAAGGGCGTCGCGACGCGCGCGGAGGTAGTCGTAGATTTCGGCCACGACGTCGTCGTAGCGAGGATCTTGCTGCATCGTCTGCGGCGTCCCCTGCCTATGCATCGCACACACGCCGGCGCGAGTCTCTCGAGCGATCGCGAGCATGGCCGGATCACCTTCGAGCCCAGTCACGTCGTTGATGATCTCGGCGCCGAGCTCGACGGCCCGCGCGGCCACCGCGGCTTTTGACGTGTCGATTGACACTGGGACGCTCGTTTCCATCGCGAGCCGACGCACCACCTCCGACACCCGTGCGAGCTCCTCGGCCTCGCTCACCGGCTCCGAGAACGGCCGCGTGCTCTCACCTCCGACATCGAGGATATCGGCGCCATCGGCCACGAGCTGCCGGCCATGCGCTACCGCGGCGTCGATCTCGGCATGCCGACCGCCGTCGGAAAAACTATCGGGGGTGACGTTCACGATCCCCATCACCAAGGGCCGCCGCAACGCTCCGCCGGAATACGGTAACTCGAGCTGCCGCGTGCGAAGCTGCCAATGTGTGGGAGTTGTGGAATCGCTCATCGACGCGATTCTACCGGCGAGTCACCAGGGTTCTTCCATCAGATCGACGATCTGCTGTGCCAGCCCGGCGATGGATTCCTGCTGGGTGGTGGCCACCGAGCGGCCAAACTCCGGCACGAGGGCCGCGGCATGGCCAACATCAACCGTGGCCGCCGGGAGCGGAACATCGCCCGTCGTGATCACCGTGCCGCCGCGGTCGGCCCACGTCACGAGTACCTGATAGTTCATCTGCACCATGCGGGACTGGTCGGTCGGGCTTTCCACGAGCATCCGCTTCGTATCAGCCACCACACGACCGGTGAGCACACTATCAGCACCTTCCGGGCTGCCCACGACCTTGAACGGTGTGCGGTTCTCGATTTCCTTACAGACGGCCTCGGTCAGCCTTTCACCCACATCCACCGCCGGCACCGTGCGATACGAGTCGCACTGAAACACGGGCACATAGATCGTGCGGACATTGGGCGCGTAGAGCGTGTTGTTGCCGAATCGATAGTTCGCACAGCCGGTGCCGAAGAGGACCCCAACCGCCATGCAGGCGGCGAGCCGCCTGCAGAGCCATGTGCGGTCGAGCGGGATCACGGGCGATGTCTCCTCGCCGACAGAAAGAATTTCAAAATCGTGACGGCGAGGTACCGTCATCGGGCTCCTTGGCGATTGCCGTTTGCGTCTCGGCCTCCGCCATCGCGTCGAGCTCCGCTTCCTTCAGCGAGTCCGGGTTCAAGACCCGCGTCAGCATCGGGAACGGGTTGTCGGAAACATCCTCGAGACTGGCGATCGACTGATACTTCGCACGGGCAGCTTCGGCGAGCTGGGTGTCGGGATAGTCGCGGGCCACAAGGGCATAGTAGATACGGGCGGATGTGTAGTGCTTGCCCTTGGCATAAAACTCCGCCCGTCGCCAGTGACGGTCAGCCAGCTCCGTGGCAATCGCCTTGCGGGTGCGGTCCACTCGCGACTCCTCCTCGCGGCTGAGCTGATCTGGGAACTGTACGACCACCTGGTCGGCCAAGACACTGGCCTCTTCGAGAACGCTCCCCTCGTAGGACGGGCCCTGATACGCCTGAAGCTTGGCCTGAAGGCCGAGGAGATGTGCCTGGAGCAGAAAATCGCTGTCGGGATACTCCGTTCGCAACAAGCCGTAGAAATAGTCGGCGTCGAGCCATTGGCGACGAAGAAAGTGGGCATTCGCCTGGGCCATGATGCTGTCGTCGGCGAGCGACCCGCGGGGATCATTGAGTCGCACGTGATCAAACGCCTTGAGCGCCCGCCCACGGGTGTCGAAGATCGGCCGGCTGCGATCGAAGAGATTGGGCACGATCGTGTAATACTGATGCTTGTCGTCGAGCGCGATCCAATACTGGGCGATCACGAACTGCCGCTGGGCCACACGGTCGAGATACTTCGTGTTGGCATACTTCTTCACAAGCTCGTCGTAGGTGTCTTCGGCCTTGGCATATTGATCCGTAAAGAATTGACACTCAGCAAGCTGCCACAAGGCATCCTCCTCGAGCGCGGAATCAGGCCAGCGATCGGCAACTTGCTTGTACTTGGGCATCGCGGCCTTGTAGTCGTTCCTCTTGAAGAAGGCGTCGGCCTCATCCATCGCGGCGCGGGCAACCTTCTCATTGGGACCACGCCCTACCAGCTTCTTCCACCGCTTGTGGACGTTGTCTGACTTGAAGTAGTCGAACCCGTAGTCGTTGTTTTGATACTCCGACGAGATGACCTCCGACGTCGTGTCTTCGCCGAGTTGCTTGTCGACATCCTGCGACCAGGGCCATACCGGAGCCTTCAAGCTGGCGCAGCCCGACGCGAGGCCGCAGCAGACGATGGCCGCGACCATGACGAGAAGCACAGACTGTGGAGACCGTGAGGACATGGGTGCGAGATTTCCGGGGATCACGAGGTGCGGCGACGGCCGGGATGGAGACCGGCGGCGACGCGGCCAGGGCGACCAATCAGGTGGGCGAGGTAGCCGGCGATCACGCCACGCGCCTCCGCGGCAGCAGCGGGCGAGGTCTCCCCCCGGCCACGGAGAGCGGAGAGAGCTGCTGGCGAGAGGGTTGCGACGGCACGGCGGCCGCCGCGGCATGTCGGGCAGAGCGTGCCCCCTTCGAGGAGCCCAAAGGCTATGCGACCGGATGATGGCAGTGGCCCTCGGCATTCCACACACAAGCCGGTCTCTGGCGCATGGCCAACAAGCCGCAGCATCGCCAGCTCTGCTCGGAGGAGGATCTTCGCCAGCGGGCTTTCGTCGCCTCGCCAGTCGGAGAGCCGCCGAACGGTTGCGTGTGCCACGTCAAAAAGCTCCGGTTGCGGATCGGCATCAGCCGAGAGGACATCGAGCAATTCGGCCATATGCAAACCGCCGAGCACAGCAGCGAGGCTCGTACCCACACGAAACCGGCTTTCAAGGCTGGCCTCGGTGAGCAGGTCGAGCCCGCCCGACGATTTGCGAATGACGAGTACCTGACTCATGGAAAGCAGGTCAAGGCCGCCATCGAAACTACTCTTTGGACGCCACGCTCCCTTGGCCAGGGCCCGCAGCTTCCCAAACTCACGGCAGTAGATCGAGACGACGCTGCTCGTCTCGCCAAACGGGATCGTGCGGATCACGATTGCGAGCGTCTTCTCTGCAGCCATGGTTCACGTTTTCGGACGTCGAGGCGGGGCCGGAAGGCCGATGGCGACCATCACCTCCCGCTCCTTCCTGCGCATCCTGCGCCGCTCGCCAGGAGTGACGTCGTCGAAGCCAGAGAGATGCAACAGGCCGTGGACAACGTAATACGCCAACTCCTCCCTCGGCTGCCAGCCGACCTCCCGAGCGACACGCCGAGCCGTCTCGGCGCTCACGACGATGTCACCGGCAAAGTCACCCTCGCATCCCGACAGGTCAAATGTCAGTACGTCCGTCGGATCGGGGAGCCCCATCCAGCGATCATGGAGCGAGGCGATCTCCGCGTCGTCCACAATCGCGACGGTGATCTCCGCCGCGTCGTGGCCAATCACCTTGATGGCCCGTCGTGCGATCCTCCCCAGCCATGGGGCATCAACCCCCGCGGTCTTTTGGCGGTTCACAATATCAACGCTGATCGACATGGCCGTAGTTTTACCCGTTTTCAATTGGTCCGCGGCGCATGATCGCGGCAGGAAACGCGAGTTCGGAGGTGCGACCGCCGCCCGGAGGGGCGGCACGACCGCCGGGGCCAGGGATAGCCCACCGGTCGTGAAGATGGATGGCCCGTCGCGATCAAGCAGTCCGTTGGTCTGGGTATTTCACCCGGCCGTGATAGACGGCCGTGAGGCTCTTCACGAGGCTCGTCTCAACGGTCTTGAGCTCCTCGAGCGTGAGGCCACACTCGTCGAACTGGCCGTCATTGAGCCGCTTCTGGGCGAGGTCATGAACCAGGCTCGCAATACGCGCGGGCGTGGGCTCGGTGAGTGTGCGGCTGGCACTCTCGGAGGCGTCGGCAAGCATCATGACGGCCGATTCACGGGTGCTCGGCTTCGGGCCTGGATAGCGGTAGGTCTGTTCGTCGGGGTTGCTGCTATTGGGATCGGCCTGCGACCGCTCCGTGGCACGTCGGTAGAAATACTCCACGAGCGTCGTGCCATGATGCTCGGCGATCAAATCGATGATCGGCTGGGGGAGGTTGTATTGCCTCGCGAGCTCCACGCCCTCTTTCACGTGAGCGATGATAATGAGCGTGCTCATGGCGGGCACGAGTGATTCGTGGCGATTCTCCTCCCCCTGGTTCTCGATAAAGTAGGCCGGCTTGAGCATCTTGCCGATGTCGTGGAAATACGCACCCACGCGCACGAGCAATCCCCTCGCGCCGATGGCTTCCGCCGCCGCCTCGGAAAGGCTCGCGACATTGATCGAGTGGTTGTAGGTGCCAGGGGCGCGGCGAACGAGCTCCTGAAGGAGCGGGTGGGCCACGTCGCCAACCTCAAGCAGGCTCAGGTCGGTGAGCACGCCAAACGACCGCTCCACGAAGGGCAACAGGCCCGACATGAGGAAGCCCGCCAGGACGGTCCACGTGCCAGTACGGGCCGCCTCATAGACCATCTGAAGATCGAACGGCCGCTCGTGGAGGAGATTCACACCGATCTGCGTGAGCATCGTCACGGCACCGGCCCAAAGCCCCACATAGATGAGCTTGCTGCGGCTGCGAATGCGGCCGGTCCAGAAGACCATCGCGGCGGCGGCGGCCGTGAGCGTGATGTAATCCGGGAGCCCCCGGCCCAAGCCCACCACGACCACGAGCGCCACCTCTGCGCCCAAGAGGAGCGCGAGATCCTCGTCGTAGGCGATGGCAATGGTCATCGCAAAAAGCAGCAGCGGCACCACATGGGCCTGCCATGCGTCGCCGGCCGTGAGCATGCAGAGCACGACGGTCACGACGGAGAAACCGAGGAGCGTGACAACGTGGCCGAGGTCGGCCATGAGATCGCGGTGATTGAGATGAATGTAGAAGGCCGAAAGCGTAAACATTGCCGCAAACAGGCCGAGCATCGCCAGCACGCGGGCGAGCCGCTGTCGTGGATCCTGCTGGCGGAGAAATTCGTCATGTTCACGACGCAAAAGCGAGAGTGATTCAACGGTGATCGGCTTGCTCGCTTCCGCCAGAAGGCTGCCCACCTGATAGGAAACGAACTGGGCCGGTGTGCGATCACTCGCTTCCTGCTTGGCCTTCGCCGTGCTTTCTCGATCGATCTCGAGGGTTCCGGAAAGCCTTGGATCGATCCAGGCAACGATACGATCAACAAACGGCCCTTCGCCAAGCTCCTCGGTGAGACGCGTGCGGAGCCTTGCCTTGGCCTCCACCATGAGCACCTGCGGCACCTGCACACGAATGGTCTCGTTCGGGTTGCCGATGGGATGAACATCGACCTCGTTTTGGCTGCCTTCGTCGAACGTGTGCTGGATCTTCTCGAGCACCCCCGTCGTCTCGAGTTCCTGAAAGGCGACATCAATTCCCTTCTCGACGAGGAGAAGCTTCTCCTTGGTGTCGATGCGGCTGCGGAAGCGCTGAAACTCCTGCTCCGCTTTGGCGATCCGTTCGGCCATCTCGGGAGTCGGAGATCGGGGCCGGTTCAGTGCGGGCTTGTCGGATGTCTTTGAATCGGCAGGGCGGCCCGGCTTCGTCACGGGCTCATCGGTCGCCGTCAGATCGGGTGGCTCCGGCGCGATTGGCGGTGGCTGGGGTTGCGGCACATGCTCGAGGAGCCCAACAGCGTCGGGAGCCAGCTCTCCCCACGCCTCGCGGGGCACCGAGGCGAGGGAATCCGCGGCAGCGATCTCGGCGGCTCGATTCTTGAGCCCGTCGCGGAGCCGCACGATCGGCGCCTTGTCGTGGGCATAGACAACCCGCACGCGTGACGCGGCCCGCTCACGGGCGAGCCTCGTGGCATCGGGGTCAGGCTTGTCGAAGGCCACCCGCGAGACAACGCCATGCACGGGGATCGAACCCATCTGATAGCCAAACGGTTCGGCCCAGCCCTGCAGGAGAATCAGAAGCACGGCCGATGCAGCGACGCAGAGACCAAGTCGCAAGAGCACGTCGGGCCGAGCCATGCGTTCCGCGAGCATCCCCCAGAAACCATGGGGCAAGTCGAGCGAGCCGGGGCGGCGGCTTCGGCGGCGGGTTGTGGGAGAACCGAATGGCATGGGATTACCGGTCGTAGGCCTCCACGATTCGCTGCACCAGCGGATGCCGCACAATATCGACGGCGCCCAGCCGCACATGGCCGAAGCCATTCACGCCGTGAAGCCTCGCCATGGCATCCACCAGCCCGCTTGTGCGATCCGGTGGCAGGTCGATCTGGGTCGTGTCGCCCGAGATCACCATCTTCGAGCCGTGCCCCAAACGAGTGAGAAACATCTTCATCTGGGAGACGGTCGTGTTTTGGGCCTCGTCGAGAATGATGAAGGCGTTGTTGAGTGTGCGGCCTCGCATGTAGGCAAGCGGGATCATCTCCACGACGTCTTGCTCGGTGAGCCGCTTGAGCTGCTCGTAGTCCATCATCTCGCGGAGCGCGTCCATGAGCGGACGCAGATAAGGATTGATCTTGGCCTGGAGGTCGCCCGGCAGGAAGCCAAGGCTCTCGCCTGCCTCGACGGCCGGCCGTACGAGGACGATCTTTTTGACCTGCTCCGCCCGGAGCGCCGAGACGGCAACTGCCACGGCGAGAAATGTCTTGCCGCTGCCGGCCGGGCCGGTGCAGAGCACGACGTCATGCTCACGGATCGCCTTGACATACGCCGCCTGGCCGGCAGACCGAGGCACGAGTTGGCCACCGGGTCGCTGGACCTCGATCGGCTCGTGGCGGGTCGGCTCCTCTTCGCCGGTCGCGATGGACAGCAACCGGCTCACGTTGTCATCCGACACGCTGCCCTGATCGCGTGCCATGCGGTCAAGGGACTCAAAGACCTCGGTGGCGCGGGCCACGGCGTCGTCGTCCCCTTCAATATGGATCGAATCACCACGGGCAGTCACCCCGACGCCGAGCACCTCGCGAATCCTACGAAGGTGGCAGTCCCGGGGCCCGAAAATCGCGCCGAGCCGTTTCGTGTCGAGAACCGCGATGGTTGAGCGAGGCATCGAAGAACCGCATCGGGCAGTTCAGCCGGCGGTATCTTAGGGGACGGGATGGGAAAATCGCCTCCGCCTTACTATAGCTCAAGGAGGTGTGCGCCTGACCGTCCCGCCGCACCGTGGCATGTTTCGACCGCTTTTTGGCTGGTTTCACATGCCGAGATCGCTCCAGACCCACAGAAACCAGGCGGCCGGAGCGGCCAGAAGCGTGGCATCAAGAAGGTCCAGAAACCCGCCGAGGGCCCCGAGCGAGTGCCCCGAATCCTTGGCATTGAGCTCCCTCTTCACAAGCGACTCCGAGAGGTCGCCGAGCATGCCTGCGGTACCGATCGTCAGGCCATACACGAGCCAGCCGCCGAGCGGCCGCGTTGGCACGCCATGGACCACCTCGACAAAGAGCCATGCGATGGCACACGACGTCGTGAGCGAAGCGACCGCGCCCTCCCAGGTCTTGCCGGGGCTCAGGAGCGGCGTCATGCGGTTTCGCCCAAGTCGCGAGCCCACGAGATACGCGGCGACGTCACCTCCTTTGACCACCGCCAGCATGCTCGCCAGGGGAAGGAGTGCGATCGGCCCCGATGACGCGGGCAGGAGTCGCAGCCGCATCATGAAGGCCAGTGGCAGGCCAATCGCCGCGGCCGTTGCGAACCCGGCGACAAGACGCACAAGCGCCCCGGTCTCGCGGCGATACGTCGCGATCTCGACGACGACCATCACCGCCAACACGCCGGAGACGGCAAGCGCGAGGGAGTCCATCCCAAGCATTCGCGAGCGTGCAGCGTCGTGTGCCGCAAGCGGTACACACACGAGGCATGCGGTGGCCACCGGTACGAGCAAGGGCCGAAGAAACACCCCTCGTGCGGCGGCCAGGCGGACCACCTCATGGCTCCCGCCGACCGCAAACACGATTGCCACGAGCACGAGCCAGTGGCCTGGTCGCGCGGTCAGAAACGCGGTCGCATCGGCCCAGCAGACGGCGGCAAAGAGTGTCACGAGCGCGAGGGCGACGACCGATCGCTGAACGAGCGATCCGGGCTTCGGCGGTGGTGAGGCCGAGGTGGTCACGACGGGGCAAGCCCTCCGAAACGTCGGTCGCGGGCCGCGAAGGAGTCAAACGCCTCTTCGAGATGTCCTTCGCCAAAATCGGGCCAGGCCACGGGCGTCACCCAGAATTCGGCGTAGCTGATCTGCCACAAGAGAAAGTTGCTTACCCGCATTTCACCGGCGGTGCGGATGAGCAGATCGGGGTCGGGCATACCGGCCGTGGCCAGCCGCGCCGCCACGCCCTCTTCGTCGATCGCCTCGGGGTCAAGTCGGCCCGCAGCCACCTCACGGGCCAGCGACCGAGCCGCCGCCGCGATCTCGCCGCGAGCACCATAGTTGATCGCAAGGCACAGCCGCATGCCGTCGTTGCCCGCGCAGAGGGCGACCGTTTCATCGAGCTTCGTGAGCGTGTTCTCAGGCAAGCCTTCGCGTGAGCCGATCACGGCAAGCCGCACTCGCTGTCGCATGAGGAGGTCGCGCTCTTCCACCATGTAGTGACCGAGCAGCTCCATGAGGA
>JBGTGN010000009.1:0-20094 GCA_041746715.1 Pirellulales bacterium
GCACCCTGCCCGGCGCCCCCGCGGAGTGGCGGGAATACATGACGCTCGCCTCCCGGATGACCATGGCCGTTGCTGCCTTCTCGGCGAGCCGCGATGCCGTCGCCCCGACGTTCCCGCCGCTTACCCCGTCTCCCGAAATCCGCCGACGCCTGAATCCGGGCCAGGGGATGCTCTCGTTTCACTGGACTGCCTCCGGCCTCTTCGGCGTGCTCGAGTCACGCGATCGTGTGGTCGCATGGCAAGTGGGACAGGCGGATGCGATCCCCGGCGAGCTCAAGCTCCTCGCGAAGGCGATGCACCTCGGCGACAAGGCGGCGGTGCCGGCCGAACGCATTGCGGCGGGCGACTGGCGGGGCTCGGCATCACGGATCGAGCGGATGATCTTTGAAAACTCTCGCGGCGTGTCGCTGGCTGATGGCATCAAAGAGCTCATCATCGTTCCCGATGGCTGGCTCTGGTATTTCCCATTTGAGATGCTTCCTGTGGCGACGAATCAAGTGGGGGGTGATCAACGCCTGCTCCGCGAGATCTGCCCGATTCGTTACGCGCCGACGCGAAGCCTCGCGGTGATGCGGTATGAGCCTCGCGCGACGGGCTCAACCGGCCTTCTGCTCGGCCGCATGAACCGCGGCGAGAAGCAGCCCGATGCGGCAGCCGCGGCCGCGATGATGACGGCTGGTGTTGAGGCGCCGATCACGCTCGAGCTGCCTGTCGCCGGCCCACCGGCGGCGCTCGTTGGCTCGCTCTTCGATTCGCTCGTGATCTACGACGAGCCAATCGCCGCCGACGCACCGGGCCTTGTAAACCTGCTGAATGCCACGCAGGGCCGCGCCGGCATGACCCTCGGCGACTGGCTCATTCCGCCGCCCAAGCGACCCGAGCGAATCATCCTGCCGGGCATGCAGACCGCCATGCGGAGTGGCCTCCAGACGCTGCCGCCGCGGCCCGGGAGCGATGTCTTCCTCACGGTCACCGACCTCGTGGCTGCGGGCTCAACGACGGCGCTCGTAACCCGCTGGCGAAATGGTGGCGGTGTGACCAACGACCTGGTGCGGGAGTTTCTCCAAGAGACGGCGGGGCCGAGCCGCACCGAGGCCGCCCACGCCTGGCACCGGGCCGTTGAGATCGTGACGCCCGAGCGGCCTGACCTCGAGGCCGAGCCGCGAATCAAACCGACAGCAACAGGTGATTTCGTTCCAGACGCCCGGCATCCATTTTTCTGGGCAGGTTTTCTGTTGGTCGATTGTGGGCAGGGTGTGTATTCGCAGGAGCCCGTCGCTGCCGTGCCACCTCCACCTCCGCTCGCGCCGGCTGCCCCAGCGCCTCTCGCGGCTCCTGCCGGGCCCGCTGTGCCAGAGCCACCAGCAGCCCCGATGCCACCGGCGATTCTCGATCCACCTCCGCCACGGCCCGACCCATGACGGCCGCGGCCAACGATCCGTCCAGCCTCGCCCTCCTGCTTGCGGCGAGTGTCGCGGCCGGTGGTGTGAATGCGATCGCAGGCGGAGGCACAATCCTCACCTTCGCGGTGCTCTCAACCATTCTGCCACCAGGCCCGGGGCAGCTTCTCGCGGCGAATGTCACAAGCAAGCTCGGCCTCTGGCCCGGGGCAGCCGCAGCAGCATGGGCGTCGCGGCATGAGTGGGGCCGCCTTCCCCGATGGGCGCGGTGGCTTGTGCTGCCGAGCACGGCTGGCGCAGTAGCCGGCGTCGTGCTCCTCGAGCGGCTGCCACCTGCAACCTTCGACGCCGTCGTGCCGTGGCTCATTCTCATGGCCGCCGTGCTCTTTGCCGTGCAGCCCCAGGTGGCGGGGCTTGTGGCTCGCCACCGGCACGCAGAGAAGGGCTGCGTGGAACCCCAGCACCGTCACCCCAGCCCTCCCCCAGGGGGAGAGGGAGGTGATCGCCTGAAATCACCTCCAACTGGCATGCTTGCGGCCGCCTGCGGCTTGCAGTTCCTTGTCGGTATCTATGGTGGCTATTTCGGTGCCGGCATCGGCATCCTCATGCTCGCTGGGCTCGCGATTTTCAGCCTGGGCGATATCCACGCCGTCAACGCCGTCAAGAATCTGCTCGCCGCGGCTGTCAACGGCGTGGCGACGCTCCTCATCGTTGTCGCGGCAATCCGCGGGAGTTTTGAGGTGTATTGGGTCCATGTCGCCGTGGCCGCGACCGGGTCGATCATCGGTGGTGTCGCCGTCGCAAAACTTTCGCGTCGCCTTCCCGCCACGGCCATCCGTCGGCTTGTGGCCGTCGTCGCGTTTGCCCTGGCCGCCTATCATCTCTGGAGGGAATGGGCGTAAGGAGCCTGTACTTTGCCCCCAAGCACGGCCCATCGCTCCATGATTGTCTCCACCGACCGCCTCACCAAATGCTACGGTAGCTTCACGGCCCTCGACGCCTGCTCGCTCGCCGTGCGCCGCGGCGAGATCTTTGGATTGCTCGGCCCCAATGGCGCGGGCAAAACCACGCTCCTGCGACTGCTTCTCGGGTTTCTCTCTCCCACGTCGGGCACCGCCACCGTCGCGGGCCATGACTGCGCGCGGGAGTCGCTGGCTGTGCGAAACCGCGTGGCCTATCTGCCCGGTGAGGCGAGGCTCTCGCGACGCATGACCGGAACGGAGGTGCTCGACTTCTTCTCGCGACTGCGGCCCGCCTGCCATCGCAACATCGCCGGGCAGATGGCGAACCGCCTCGGCCTCGATACGAGCCGCCAGGTCGCCCGCATGAGCACGGGCATGCGACAGAAGCTGGCGCTGGCAACTGTGATGGCCACTGACGCCGAGCTTGTCATCCTCGACGAGCCCACCGCAAACCTCGACCCCACGGCGCGGGCGGAGGTGCTCGATATCGTTCGCGAGGCAAATGCCGCGGGTCGCACCGTCGTCTTTTCATCACATGTGCTCTCCGAGGTCGAAGAGACCTGTGGCCGCGTCGTAATCATGAGGGCAGGCACACCGGTCCACGAGCAGTGCATCGCCACACTCAGACGTGGCCATCGGATTACGGCCAAGCTGGCCGGGCCATTCACCGGCGTGCCCAGTTCGCTGGCTGGTCACGTGGCCGTCGTGCCTGGCGCCTCGACCGCAAGTGAACCGGAGCAAGTCGTACTCGAAGCGGCCGAGTCGCTCGCGCCCCTGCTCGGCTGGCTCGCAACACTCTCGGTGGTGGAAATGGCCGTCGAGCCAATCGGCCTGGCAGCGGTCTACGATCGGTTTCACCGAGCCGACTGAAGGAATCAGCATGTTCAATCGTGCGGTATGGCGGCAGGCGTGGGGCGACCAGACGATCCTGTTGGGCTCCCTCGCCGCGCTCTGGGCTGCGTTTCCATGGATCTACCTCTGGCTCCAGTCACAGGTGCCGATGGGGGATTTTCAGATGCTCCTGAAACTCCTTCCGGATGACTGGCAGAAGCTCTCGGGTGTGCCGATCGCGGAGGTGGCCACAAACGCCGGCCGCGTGGCGATGGCGTTTATCGATCCCATCGTCGTGCTCGGCGGCACAGTGTGGGGTGTGACACGGGGCAGCGACATCGTCTCCGGGCCGCTCGAACGAGGCACGCTCGAGATGGTGCTGGCGGCGCCGGTTCGCCGAGCGGCTGTCTATGCCACGCATGCGGCCGCCACGATCGCAGGTGCGGCCGTGGCATGTGGCGTGCTGTTTGTGGCAATGTGGTCGGCGGTGGCGTTTGGGCCGTGGGCCGGCACGCTCGATCCTGTGCGGTTTGCGCCGGCAGTGGTCAACGTCTTCGGCCTCATGGTCTGCATCGCGGGGCTCACGGGACTTGTCTCGGCCTTCGGCAGCCACCGATCCAGCACGATCGGGATCATGTGCGGCTTCTACGTTCTGTCGCTCTTGGCGAAGCTCGTGGGCAAGATGAGCGACCGCTTTGCCCAGGTCGGCTGGCTGTCGGTATTCAACGCGTTTGAGCCGCAGCGGGTTGTGACGGGCACGGCGGAATCCTGGTGGCTCGTGGCCCGATACGACGCGGTGCTTCTCGGCATCGGCGTCGCGGCCTTTGTCGCGGGCGGGATCGTCTTTGCCCGCCGTGACCTCCCGGCTCCGCTGTAGGGTTTTCAAGCCCGGTGGCAGCCGCGGGGCTCGATACTCCATACTGCGGGTTGAATCCTGCCTCCGGAGCCCACCATTTTCATGTCGCGTTTTTCTTGGGCCACGACCGCCCTCTGCTTCGTGCTCGTCCTCGGATCGGTCATGTTCGTCACCTCGGCAGACGAACCTGCTGTCGATCCCCTTGGCCTCGAAGATCTCAACGAGGCCATCGATGCCAAGCTCGCCATCGAGCAGCTCGATGATTTTGGACGCGTGCTCACGCTCTGCCGCCAGGCGATCGACAAGGGTCTCGACGACGACTCCAAGAAATTCGCTGAAGACCTCTACACCGGCACGCTCATGGACCGGGCCGGCATGCTCAGTGAGGCGATCTTCGAGTCGCCGCGGCCCGATCCGCAGTGGCCCCGCATTCGTGCGTTTGCCATGCGGGATCTCCAAGAGGCCGTTGCCCGGGAGCCCGAGCTCGGCGGCGCATGGCTGATGATCGCTCGGCTCCAGATTTTGCCGGGTGGCGATCGCCAGCGAGCAGCCGCGGCGGCGGCCAAGGCGGCTGAGCATCTCGGCGACAACAAGCTTGACCAGGCCCGTGCCAAACTTGTGCTGGCGGAGCTTGAAGACGACCCGGACAAGAAGGCCGCCCTCTTCGATGCGGCCGTGAAGCTCTCCCCACGCGACCCGGAGGTGCGGCGAACACGAGGCATGCATTGGCTTTCGCGGGATGAGTTTGCGAAGGCCCGTGAGGATCTGGAAGTAGCGATCGAGGAGCAGCCGCAGAATGCCGCACTCTACGAGGCTCTCGGTATCGCGCTCGTGTTGGCAAAAGACCTCGAGAAGGCCCGCGATGCCTTCGGCAAGGCGATCGAGCTGGAGCCCGATTCCGTTGGCCCACTCCTCCAGCGGGCCCGGGTGCTCGCCGTCGATGGAAAAAACGACGAAGCCCTCGAAGACATCAACCGGGCCGTGGAGCTCCAGCCCGAGAACGTTGCCGCTCTCCTCCTCCGCGCCCGGATTCTTCAGCAAATCGATGATCCCGACGCGGCCTTGGCCGATGTGGAGACGGTCCTCGATACGTCCCCCGATCTTCCGGCTGCCCTTGAGCTGCGAGGGCTCATGGCCGCCGAGCGACAAGACTACGAATCCGCGATCCGCGATTTCCGTCGGCTGGCATCGAGGAACCCCGACGATATCGCCATCATCGGCCAGCTCGGGATGCTTTACCTCGCAGCGGGGCAGCCCGAGGAGGCGATCAAGCGATTCACCCGAGCCCTCGAGATCGACGATGAGAATTTCCCCTGCCGCCGCGGCCGGAGTGATGCCGCGATCTCGATGGGCGACCACCCGGCGGCCCTGGCTGATTTGGAAAAGGCCCTCGCGCTCAAGCCCGACGATTCAGGCGTGCTCAACAACCTCGCCTGGCTGCTGGCCACCTCACCCGACGACGATCTCCGCGACGGCACGCGGGCCATCGAGCTTGCCACGAAGGCCTGCGAGGAAACGAAGTGGGAGGAGGCCCACATCATCAGCACGCTTGCCGCGGCCTACGCCGAAAAGGGTGATTTCGAGAGCGCGAAGAAGTTTGCCAGCCAGGCCGTCGAACAGGGCAAAGATGACGAAGACGTAGCCCAGCAGTTGGCCGCGGAGCTTGCAAGCTACGAAGAAGGCAAACCCTGGCGTGAGCGACAGCAGGTAGGCGACGCGAGCAAAGAGCCGCACGCTGCCCCACCGCCCGATCAACCACCCCGCCGGCCATTCCAAGACGATTAGCGATACGCGGCGCGGACCCCAGTCGCTCGACTACTGGTAGGCGTTTTCCTGGAGAACAGGATGGAGTGAAGCTTTCCACTGCTGCGCACCCGTGCCGGTCGAGATTGTGGAAGCCTGGGTCGAATCGCTCGAGAGCAGTTGGGAATACACTTCCACCGCCACAGAGTCTTTCACGAACTTTGTGTGCCCGTCACAGAACGCGGCTACGACGCCACCTGCGTGATTCGACGAGGGCTGGCTCCAAAACCCGGGCGCTGCGTTCTGGGCAATGTTGTTGATGACTTTCATGCCAGCAGGAAGGTTCACACCGTTGGTGATCCCGATACCGGGGATGGGCGTTGGGCCCAGTGACGCCGGGGTTGCCGGATTCGACCATGAATACCCGCTGGCCACACCGCGGCGATCCCACCAGCCCTGGTTCAGCGGCTGATTGTTTCTCGCGTTGCCCGCCCCACACCGTTCGGTGAGGAGAATCGTCGTGCCGGTACCATCGCCGCCGCTGATGTCGCTCAAGCTCATGAGCCCGGAATTGGCACCGGTGGTAATCGTGGTGTCGTGCATCACGCCATCCCATTTCCGGGCGTTCGCCGCACTCCCCACGTTCCCCGCATAGGCGAGCGTGGGCTGGTTCTGAGTGTCCGGCGGGCTCGACGGGCACATGAAGAATCCGATTGACGGGGCGGCCGGTGTGCCAGCCTGCCACTGCTTGTAGATATCGTTTCGCTCCATGAAGGGCAGGAGCAGAACCGGCCACGAGACTGGATTATTGAACGTCTGGGTCGGCGCGGTTCCGGTTGTGTCGGAGCCATTCGGGCTGCGGTTTCGCCAGCCGGGGATGTAATTCGACGATTCCACGAACAGATTTGTCGCCAGCGCGAGCTGGTGGAGATTGTTGGTGCAGGCGGCTCGACGGGCAGCCTCGCGGGCGTTTTGCACCGCCGGCAAGAGCAACGCCATCAGCATGGCGATGATCGTGATCACCACCAATAACTCGACGAGCGTAAAGCCGCTTCGGCCGACACGATTACGTTTCATGGCTCTCTCCCCTGTGTATGGCTTTCCTGTATCTGACCGTCTTCTGCTGCTGGCGACCTCGCTCGCCATTGTCTTGATCCCCTAGAGGGCACCAAATTAGAGGGCACCAAATTAGCGGGCACCAAATGATTCTACCACTTTGACCTCCCGAACCTGACCGGTCGTGGGCTCAACGACACGAATTCGCACGTCGATCCCCCGCATGGGCTCCGCATCTGGGTCGCCGTTCTCGCGGGTCTCGAAGTTCTGGTCAGTTGGTGCAAGGGCTGCCGAGCCCACGAGCCGCACATCAAAGGCGACCACATTGCCAATGAGCACGTCTTCGCCCTCACGCGTTCCTGTGAGCTTTCGATTAGCCCCTGCCGTGGTGAGAAATCGGGGGGCCGGCGTCGTGAGGTCGGCAAGACTGTTGACGTGCGTGCCGTACGACAGGTCGCTGTCACCCTTCGGGGCAAACACATTGTTTGCAAACACACCCGCCTCGGGTGTGGCCGAAACAAGTAATTGCCGTCGGTGGAGGTTGTAGAGCTTGGTTGTTTTGTAATCCACGCCTGTGTACTCGCAGAACCAAATAACTTCCGCCGTTGGCGACTCAAAGCCTGCGGCCCCCTCGAGACGCCCAACGAATGGAGCCGATGGGCTTGAGGTGGTGAGCGCGAGGATGTCGTCAATATCGCCAGTATCGTAGGGTGTTGGAGGAGCAGGTACTGGTACGGTCCCGGCGGAGTCGAGTGGCCCCTCGATCACGTGGAAATACCCAGCGCTCGCCTCCGGGCGAACAAGTGCTGCCGGCACACACGTACGGCCCACGAGATCCTGCCGCAGTCGCCACGCAACATTCCGCAGCCGCGAATTCAGATCCACGATCGCACGACCGTCGGTGACGGTTCGGCCGAAGTCACTAAAAAGCTGGGCGACCGCTGCCATGATGATGAGGCTCAGCGCCGAGGCCACGAGGAGCTCCACAAGGCTAAATCCGTCGCGAGAGCCGGTTCGCGGCGGCGGCACGATGGTCGTGGGAGTGGGCATGGTCGCGAGCCTGTCAGTTGAGGAACCGCTTGAGACGGATTGTCTCGGAAACATTCTTGTTTTCACCTTCGACGTAGTCGACGGGGATCGATCGATCGACAATCGCGAAGAGCCGGTGGCAGGTGGGGGAACCGGCCGTTGATGCTCCGTCGGTCACTTCGAGCGTGATCCAAATGGCAAACACGTTGGACCGCACGGTGGCAGCCGCCGCGAAGCGATTGGCGAGGGTGCGATCAAGGGCACGAACATCTGGTGCCACGAATCCTCCGGCCCCCGTGAATGCCGACGCCATGATGATCTCCCCGACATTGCGCATCAGTTGCGTCGGCTGAACTGGGCCGTCGGGGCCAGTCAACGCATTCCAGACATCGCCACTGCACGTATTGGCATTCACGCGGCCCGGTTCGCGGGTATCGTCTTGGGCGAGACTCGCCGTGAATGGTGATGGCATGCCCACCGCCTCGAGGATGGCGGGGTGATCGACGGCGAGCGAGATGAGAGGGGTTACCGGCGGGTTCTCGGCGATGATCGCGGCGATATCCGCCTCGGTACCCTTGGGAATGCCGAAGAGGTCACCACTATTCGTGATGCCGTTTGCCCAATCGCCTCCTGCACCGCCGAGCACCGACGGTTTGGCCCCGGTGTAGGGTGTGGCACCAATCGTTACCGCTGTCGCTCCCGACGTGGGATCACGAAACTCCGCGACGTTCGCGCACCACTGGGCTGTCACCCCGTCCGCAGCCGGCATTTTTGCGGGATCCCCCTTTGTCGTGAGGTTTGTGTAGAGGGCATTCGCGAAGTTTTCCTTGTCGTCAACCGCGAAGCTTGAAAGATCGAATCTCGGTTCCGGATTGACACCGGCCCCCGTCGGAGCGGCCGCCCCGACCCGATACGGCACATCCCAACTGTCGGTGGTGACCATTCGACGAGCGGAGTTGTCGAGATCGGTGAGAATCGCGGCGAGCCTTGGCGGCAAGGCAGACCAGTCACGGTCGAAGGGTCGAAGCACCCGTTCGAGCTCGCCGAGCGTGAAGGGATTCTGGCCAGCCGCTCCCGTAAGCGTGCCCGGCCGTTGCGCCTCACGATCAAGCCTGATCGCGTAGGCGCTGCCACCCCGGCCGGCGATGTCCTGCCCGAGCACCGGAGGCACCCGTAGGTCGTTCGACCCCGCGGGATCAGTCGGGGTTCCTCCGTCTTGAATCACCGTCCATCGGTTATCGGCAAACGCATCAATCGCGGAACCGCTGAGCGAGGCTGGCCCTACAGGATTTCCGCCTCCACCGTGCGCGTTGACATTGATCCGCCCATCGAGGTCCACCACGAGATACGACACCCGGAAGGAGAGCTCGCCACCGCCTGCCCCCATGATCTTTGGAAGCACGTCTTTCAGCATCATCCCGTCCATCACACCGTCGGCATCATTGTCGACGGCATCGCCCGATTCAGGGTCAAACTCTGCGGCATGAAACGCCGCATGATGGACGCTTCCATCCTCTTCGAGTTCCGTGAGATAGGGGTCGAAACGAACTCCTGAAACCGAATCCTCACGAGCGGCGTCGAAGGGCTCCTCGCGAAAGGGCACCTTGTTGTTGTCGCTGGCATACATGTCCTTGAGCAGGCTCTCGGTCAGAATCGCCTGCACGGCCGTTTCCTTTGATCCCCGGATCAGCAGCAGGAGCGCCTCATCAAGCATCGCTCGGGGAATCGGTGACGCCCCCTCCTGACTATTGGCTGCTGCCATGAAACCACGAGACGCCGTCCTGGCGCGAGTCGCTACGACGAGGAGCGTCGCCCCCATCATGAGAAACAGCGTGAGCACGCTCAGCACCAAGAGGAGAAGCATTCCGCGACGATGATGCATTGTGTTTTTCATGGCTCGTGTTCCGAAGAGGAGGTTCCAGGACTTAATTCAATGGAAGGATGAATTCCTCGACCCGCACGGTCCCAGCAAAGGAGCGAACTGTCATTCCACCGGAGGTTTCAGCGGCGGTGGCTGCGGCTGCGTCGGTGAATGACACGAAGCTTTTTGCAATTCCCCCTGCCTCGCCACCGGAGCCAGGGGCGTAGGTCGCCCAGGAACTGCCAATACGAAGCCACGTCGGGATGTTGTTCTTGTTCACCAACACCCATGAGCAAGGTGCCAGATAGGTTCTTCTGGTCGCCTCGACCTGGATGGTTTCGGTCGCGGTCAAGACCACATTAGGGTTCGTCCCTGTGACGACGACTCGATACACACCTTCCGACACGCGTGCCAACGGCACCCCGACGGTGTCGGAGTCGGCCGCGGTGAGTTGCCTTCTCGTGACGGCCACGGTGACTCGGACGGGCATTCCCGCTGCGTACGGACCAACTGCGGCCACCGGTGTTGCCGTCATGAGGTACCACGCATCCCCGTAGGCCTCATTGTCGAGGGTCGTTTTGGCGATCGCGGCGATCCTTTTTCGCGGGGACGTGTTGTAGAACGTCGTGATCGAAGGGGCCGAGAACACGTCGCCCATGACCACCGCCTTGATGGCGCCCTGAAAGTCACTCGCCTTGAGCACTCTTTGAAACTGGATATCGGCCGCGGCATTTGCTGCAAGGGTGGCAGCCCGATCGGTCAATATGGCCTCGCCGAGCAGAGCACTCGCTGCCGGAAGCATGGCGGCGACGCTCGAGAGGCCGACGACGAGAATGCCCGCGGCGATGAGCACCTCGAGGAGGGTCATGCCCGATCGGACTGGCGCGGTGGTGGCGATGTTTGAGTGCATGGATTATTTCCCCAGAGCGATGGCTTTGCGTGCCTTCTCGCGAGCGACAGCGACATCGGTTTCGGCCGAGGGCACATTCGTGGCGACATTGATCCGGCCCGTTTGTGGATTGATCGCCACCCAGGCCGACCGGTCGCTGCCCAGAGACGGTTCTCCGTCGGCGACGAGAGACCGCTCGACGAAGTAGAAGTAGATGATCTCGTTTGGCACCAACTGCTCCGCATCAGCCGTGCCAAGTCGCGTGATGACCTCGGCGACCCGCCCAGCCTGATCGAAAACGATCGCGATCGGGCTTTGATTCTCGAAGCTGCCATACCCATGAGCAGCAGCCGAAATCTCGCCAACGCCGCTGTGCCGAAGATCGATGGCGATCGTGCTCGGGAGCTTGACCGGCTTCGGCCCAGTTGTTGGGGAGCGAACAACAAGGGCTTCGATATCCTCCCCAAGCGGCTCGATGATCGTGTTGGCTTCCGTCTGCCCAGCCGATTCACGCCGCGTGGGCACACCGTTTTCGAGCCCCAGCCACGGCGAGATCGTGATGAAGCCCTCTCCCATTTTTTCCCGAAATCGCACCTTGTAGCCATTGGCGAGTTCGGGGTGAGCATCGAGAACTCCATCGGTCGCGGCAACCGGGAAGGGCGGCAGCATCGTCCCCTCGTGGAGCACGATGCCCTTCCGATGCGGCGGCGCGCTGGGATCCGCCTCGATGATGACCGACGCGCCTTCTGGCCGGCCGAGCGACCGGCTCTGCGCCGAAAGAAGCATCGACGCGAAGTCTTGGGCTGCCCGACTGGCATTGGGCTGCCGACCGCCGCCGGCGACCACGAGCGCGAAGAGGGCGGCCAGGAGGCCAGCCACCACCAGCAGCTCAACGAGTGTAAAACCGTCTCGCTGTCGCGTCATCGCTCTACCTCGTCGAGGAAGTTCGTGATGTTGTCGGCGCGGTTGTCCGCGGCCCCACCGTCCTTGCCTCCCAGTGGGGCGATCGTCGCATGAGCAGGATCACCACAGGCGTTGCCGAGGACGAGGTATGACGTGCCGCCGAACTGCGTTGAGTCCTCCTTCGATGGACCGCCAGACACGACCAGCGGCCGCATCGTGCCACCTGTCGCCCCCGTTGCCGGAAGGCCATCAAAAGGAGCCGTTTGATCAAAATACTTCGCCCCAAGCGGCTGCTCATAGCCCGCAGGCCAAAGGACGTAGCGAATCGGCTGCCCCCAGGCATCCAAGAACTCCGGAGCACCATCTCCGTCTACGTCTGCTTTGGGAATCGAATCGAGGGTGCTGCAACTGAGGCAGTCAGCGAGGCCGCCTTGCATGACGATCATGAACAGACATTCGGCACTGGCATTTGCGTTGATATTCGTGATATCCGCGCTCGGAAGGGCCAAGAGCGCATTGAGCGTCGCAATGTAACTCCGCTGGCGGGCCGAACCGAAAGGAAGTGGCTCTTTGGGTTCTCCCGGAGGAAGAAGGTTGTTGGCATCTTCAACCAGCTTGTTTTCGTCTCTCATGTACGTCACCTCCTGCCAACTGTCGGGCATGTCGGCCGTGATCTGCCTGCGGATCGCGGCCCCGCGTTGGTCTGCCGGCACACTCGCCCCGACGCGGCTCGACTCCATCGCTGAGAAATGACGCTGGAGGATCGAGTCGATCGCTGCGATGGTCGCCCGAGTTTTGTCTTTGTTTCCGCGAGTTCGCGCCGCCGACATCGCTGCCCCCATGAGCGCCATGAGAAGGACAACGATCGAGACGGCGACGAGCAGCTCCACGAGCGAGAACCCGCTTCGACGTATGGCATGTTTCTCGAACATTCGGTCACCCTTCCAGCAGGTCTTTACGACAGGTCATTGATCAGTTTGATAAGCGGCATAAAGAGCGCCACGACGATGAAGCCCACCGCACCACCCAAGAAGATGATGAGCAGCGGTTCCATGAGGCTCGTGAGGCTCTCGGTAAGCACCGCCACCTCCTCGTCGTAGTTGTCGGCCACCTTGTAGAGCATCGTGTCGAGCTCACCCGACTCCTCGCCCACGTCCACCATGTTGACGACAAGATCGTCTACGACCGGCTTCTTGAACCGCATGAGATAGAGGAGCGCCCCGACCCCCGGCAAGAACATGGTCCAGAAGAAGAGCGCCATCGCATTGAACGGCGGAATCGAATAGGCCTTGAGCGGCTTCGCGATAGCCTCACCATCACGAATCGCATCGGATGTCTTCGAGAAGAGATGCTCGAACATCGAGTTGCCCGAGGTCTCCTTCGTGATGTTGAGCGCCTCGAGAATCGGCACACCGCTGGCCAGGAGCGTGCCGAGCGTGCGAGAAGACCGCGAAAGGATGTTCTTCTCAACAAGCTGCCCGAAGATCACCACCTTGAGCATGAAAAGATCCCAGCCGAATTTTCCGTAGGGAATCAGCTTGATCGCCTTGATCATGAGCATGATCCCCACCGGGATCAGCGGGATGAGATACCAATAGGAGACGGTGAAGTTTGAGATGTCGATGAGGACTTGCGTCATGGGAGGCAGTTCGCTGCCGAAATCGGCGAAGATCTTTTTGAACTGCGGCACGATCTTGACCATGATGAACGCGAGAATGCCAACGGCCACGAGCACCACCACGACCGGATAGATGAGGGCGCCTTTGACCTTCCGTTTGAGGGCCTGGCTCCGCTCCATAAACTCCGCGAGACGCCGGAGAATCACCTCGAGCGCACCGCCGGCCTCACCCGCTCGAATCATGTTGCAGTAGAGGCGGTCAAAGGCCTTCGGGCTCTTCGAGAGCGCCTCGGAGAGCGTGGCACCCCCCTCGATCTCATCGCACACATCGAGCAGGCTGTTTTTGAGCCGCCCAGGCTTCTGCATTTCCGCCAGAAGCTTGAGGCTCCGCAGAATCGGGAGACCGGCATCCTGAAGAATCGAGAGCTGCCGCGTAAACATCGTCAGCTCCCGCGTGCTCACGCCGCCGATCGTGAAGCCGCGGCCCGGTTTGTTTCGCTTGGCGGTCGCCGAGGCCTTGACCCTGCGGGCCTTGAGCTTCGTGACCATGTAGCCCATCGAGCGGATCGTGGCCTGGGCTTCGGCCTCGGTGGCGGCGTCCACCGTGTCGCGAATCTCTTGGCCCGTCGATGCGTCGATGGCTTCAAACTGGTATGTGGGCATGATTCAAGTCCTCTATGCGTCCATGATGGTTTCGCGAATCACTTCGTCCGCCGTCGTCGCCCCGGCGAAAATACTCTCCATCCCCGAATCGCGGAGCGTGACCATGCCGTTGCGTCGGGCAGCTTCACGGATCTCTTCCGTGGAGGCATTCCGCATGACCATGTCACGCAACTCGTCGTTCATGACCAGCAGCTCATAGAGCCCCTTGCGGCCCTTGTAGCCTGAACGATTGCACTTCTCACAGCCCCGGCCACGGAAAAACTTCTTGCCAACGATCTGGTCGGTCGTGAGCTCGAGGTCAGCGAGCACATCGGCTGCCGGAATCACCTCTTCGCTACAGTTGGAGCAGATCCGTCGCACAAGCCGCTGGGCAAGAATCGCCTCGACCGTGGCCGTGATCAAGAACGGCGGAACACCCATGTCGCGGAGCCTCGTCACCGTCGCCGGCGCGTCATTCGTGTGGAGAGTCGAGAAGACCATGTGGCCGGTGAGCGAGGCCTGCACGGCAATCTCGGCCGTTTCCACGTCACGAATCTCGCCCACCAGGATGCGGTCGGGGTCTTGCCGGAGGATGGCCCGTAGGCAGGCGGCGAAGGTGTTGCCGATATCGGCGTCGATCGGCACCTGAATGATGCCGTCGATGTCGTATTCCACCGGGTCTTCGGTGGTGATGATCTTGTCTTCGATCGTGTTGAGCTCGGAAAGCGCCGAGTAGAGCGTGGTCGTCTTCCCCGAGCCCGTGGGGCCCGTCACGAGCACGATGCCGTTGGGGCGCTCGATGATCTCACGAAACTTTGCGAGCATCGGCGCCTCCATCCCGACCTTGTTGAGGTCGAGCGAGACCACGCCTCGGTCGAGCACTCGCATCACCACGCTCTCGCCAAAGAGCGTCGGCAGCACGCTCACGCGGAGATCGACCGGATGGCCACCGACGGTCAGCTCGATGCGGCCGTCTTGCGGGAGTCGCCGCTCGGCGATGTCGAGATTGGCCATCACCTTGATGCGGGTCGTGATCGCGAAGGCGAGATGCTTCGGCGGGGGCACCATCTCCTGGAGCACGCCGTCTGCCTTGAGCCGGATGCGAAACTCGTTCTCGAAAGGCTCGAAGTGGATGTCGCTGGCGCCGTCGCGGATCGCGAGCAAGAGCACCATATTGAGAAGCTTCCGCACCGGCGCACTCTCGGCCAGCGCCTCCACGCTCGTGAGGTCGGTCACCCCTTCGCGGCCCACGGCCGCAGCGGCAGCGGCGAGGACATCGTCGTGCTCGAGGTCATCGACGAGCGACTCGACGCTGTCGGCACTCGAGGAGTAGTACTTCTCGATCGCCTTCTGGATCTCGATATCGGTGGCCACGCAGACCTGGATATCGAAGCCGAGAAGCGTGCGGAGCTCGTCGGCGATCTGAATCTTCTGCGGCTCAGCCGACGCGATCGTGAGCGTGTTGCCTTTGAGCGAGAGCGGCACCACCCGGTAGAGCTGGGCCATCGGCTCGCTCACCGACCCCATCGCCTCCTTCGAGATCGTGCGGTCGTAGAGCGTCACGAACGTCGTGCCCCACTGCTCGGCGAGCGCTTCCCCAAGCTGATCTTCTGAGTAGTATCCGAGCGCAACCCCCACGCGGCCGAGGAGGTCGGAACGCGAGGGCTGCTCCTCGAGCATCGTCTCGAGCTGAGGCTCGTCGATGAGGCCGAGATCAATCAGGATTTGTCCGAGACGCTTGATGGCCATGGGTGTTGCTCAGCGCTCCAATTCTCGTTCACGAGCCCCTCGACGAGTGACGGTCTCGTCGTCGTCAAAGATGCCTTGCTTTGCCTTGCTGATCCGGGCCGCCAACTCATCAACACTCTGGGCCTTGGCCAGCACCGTCTCCTCGGTGACCTTTCGCTCGTTCCAGAGCCGGAAGAGGTCGTCGTCGAGAAGCCGCATGCCGAGCTTGGCGCCCGTCTGAATCGCCGAGTTGATCCGGAAGGTCTTGTTTTCACGAATGAGGTTGCCGATGCCGGGCGTCACCACAAGCACCTCGTAGGCCGCGCACCGGCCGCCGCCGATCTTCGGCAGGAGCGTTTGCGACAAGACACCGAGCAACGCCGTCGAGAGCTGCGTTCGGATCTGTTCCTGCTGATGCGAAGGGAAGGCATCGATGATGCGGTTCACGGTGCCCTGGGCACCGGTGGTGTGGAGCGTGCCAAAGACAACGTGCCCCGTTTCGGCCGCGGAGATCGCCGCCTCGATGGTCTCGAGGTCGCGGAGCTCGCCGACGAGGATCACGTCGGGGTCTTGCCGGAGCGCTCGACGCAGCGCCTCGGCGAATGACGGCACGTCGTTGCCGATCTCCCGCTGATTGACCGTGCTCTTCTTGGAGTAGTGGTAAAACTCGATCGGGTCTTCGATCGTGATAATGTGGTGGTCGTAGTTGTTGTTGATGAAGTCGATCAGGCCGGCAAGCGACGTGCTCTTGCCGGAGCCAGTCGGGCCGGTAACGAGAAAGAGACCTCGGGGCCGTGTGACGAGCTTCTTGCAGACCTCCGGCACGCCAAGCTGCTCGGGCGTGAGGAGCTTGTTGGGAATCTGCCGGAGCACCATCGCGATCTGGCCGCGCTGCTTGAACACACTCACGCGGAATCGGGCCAGATCTTTGAACGCAAAGCCGAAGTCGGTGCCCCCCTTCTCGGCCAGTTCCGCCTGGCACCGCTCGGGCGTGATGGACTTCATGAGCGCGTTGGTGTCGTCGCCGGTGAGCACCTTGGTGCGCTGTGGCTTCATACCGCCATCGATGCGAAAGACCGGCGGCAGCCCGGTGGTGATGTGGATATCGCTCACACCCCCCTTCACCGCGGCATCGAGGAGCTTGTCGATCTGGATCGTGCCCTCGGCGGCCTTGGGCAGTTCGAGATCGTCTTCCAGGAGCGCTTCTGCCTTCTCGGCCTTGTCGGCATGCTCGCTGTGGGCCATGTCGAGCTCGAGCGGCGAGTGGTGGTCGTCGTGGCCGCGGGCGATCGTGGTCGGTGGCGGAGCCGAAGGAGGCGGCGAGGAGCCCCTCCGCGGCGGACGCATCACGAGCACGGATGTGCCATTCACATCGAGCACCTGCCCCTCGCACGCTCCGAGCGACGTGTCAAAGCTAAACTTCTTGCGATCGGCCCCCGGGGGCACGATGGCGGTGGTGAGCGCATGCACCTCTTCCGCCGAGAGCGGCCGCGACTTGAGCGGCCTGAGGCCGCCTTCAATCATGAGCATCGGCGCCGCGCCACCCGCAAGCCGCATCTCGCTGGCCCCGTGATCGAGCGTAACCTTCAGCAGCTTTTCGACAGCCTGCACGTGCGCAGCTCCCCCAGTGGTTGCCGTCATGGTGTTCGCATCTCCGAAACTCTGTCGGGAATATATCGCAGCAACGACATTCCCTCCCGGCACATGAGTATTGTGCATGGAAACGAGGCCAAGGAACAGTTGCCGCGACAGAATCCCACGGTCGTGCGACGGACGCTGCGGAAACCACGGATGGCGAGAAGCAATCCAGGAAGCACGGGGAGGCACGTAGCTACGGGACGAAAAGTGGCTACGTGACAACGAGTGGCGAGCGACGACGGCCACGGCAAGAATTTTCTGGTAGCCGGGCACGCCCCTGACAGGTGCCGACCACCGAATGAAGTATGCCGTGTGTCGGCAGGAAAGTCACGCGCCCACGAGAAAAAATCTTTTGAAGGCCCCTACTCGGTCCGTTTCGCGACCCGAAACACCTCGTCGAGGGTCGTGATTCCGCGGAGAGCCTTGGAGACACCGTCGTCAAACATGACCTTCATGCCCTGGCTGACGGCTGCCCGACGGATTTCCTGGGTCGCCGCGCCCTGAAATGCCATTTCCCGAATTTTGTTGGTCATGATCATGAGCTCGAAGATGCCAAGCCGGCCGCGGTAGCCCGATTTCTGGCAGTGGCTACATCCGCGGCCCTTCATAAACGTGGCCCCTTCGAGCATCGCCGGGGTAATCCCTGCCGACTCGAACTGGGTATCGAGAGGCTGGTAGGGCTGTTTGCATTTCGGGCAGTTCACCCGCACGAGACGCTGGGCGACCACCGCGATCACGCTGGAAGCCACGAGGTAGGCCGGCACCCCCATGTCGATCATACGAGTGATGGCGCCGGGGGCGTCGTTGGTGTGGAGCGTGCTGAACACAAGATGGCCCGTGAGCGAAGCCTGGATGCCCATCTGGGCCGTCTCGGTATCCCGCATCTCGCCCACGAGGATCACATTCGGCGCCTGCCGCAGCATCGCCCGGATGACGCGGGCGAAGTCGAGGCCGATCGAATGTCTGATTTCCACCTGATTGATGCCGGCAAGGTAATACTCCACCGGGTCTTCCGCCGTGATAATTTTGGTGTCGGGGCGGTTGAGCTCGTTGAGGCAGGCGTAGAGCGTGGTCGTCTTGCCAGAGCCCGTCGGCCCGGTGACGAGAATGATGCCGTTGGGACGACGGATGAGATTCTTGAACTGCCGGAAATCGGCTTCCGACAGGCCGAGCTGACGAATACCAACGCGGATGTTTTCCTTGTCGAGGATCCGCATGACCACCGACTGGCCGTGGTTCGTGGGCAACACGCTCACACGAAGGTCATATTCTTTGCCGTCCGCGGTGAGCTTGATGCGGCCGTCTTGCGGCCGTCGCCGCTCGGCGATGTCGAGCTTGGACAGGATCTTGATGCGGGAGAGGATCGCCCCGAGCAGTCGGCGAGGGGGATTGTCTCGCTCCACCATCCGACCATCGATCCGGTAGCGAATCCGCACGCGATCCTCGAAGGGCTCGACATGGATATCGCTGGCCCGGAGCTGCACTGCCTCGGTAATGATGAGTGTCACGAGCTTGACGACAGGGGCGTCTGACTGCTCCTCGGCATCCTTGGCTGCGGCGTCGCCTTGCTCGAGCGCCGTCTCGGTGAAGTCGATTGCGGTATCGGTAAACTCCTGGAGCATGGAGTCGGCGCTTTCGCCGTCGGAGAGGCCGTAGTGGCGATTGATCGCCTCCACGATCTGCTCGCGGGGGGCGATCGCCATTTCGATGTCGCGATTGAGGATGAAGCGAAGCTTCTCCTGCGCATCCATGTCGGTCGGGTCGCTCGTGGCGATGCGAAGGGTGCCCCCCGATTCCGCTAGCGGAAAAATCGTGTTCTCACGGGCCACGCTCTCCGGCAGGAGGCCGATGACTTCCTCAGGCACCTGGGTCGTGGCGAGGTTTACAAACCTGAGGCGGTAGGCCTTCGCAAGGGCCTTCATCACCTTTTCGCCTGGGGCATAGCCGAGGCTCACAACTGTTTCATGGACCTTCTTCCCCGACGTGCCGGCAAGGCGACTCGCTTCGGCGAGCTGGTCGGCAGAAATAATCCCCTCGGAAACAAGAAGCGTGGAGAAGGCATCCATGGTGCGAAAGCGACGTGAGGGGTGAGAACGGACGAGGAAGCGAATGGCCCGCGGGGCTCAGGCAGAAGTCTCGAGGAAGGTGTCGGCATGCTCGTAGCCCGGGGCACAGCAGCAGAGAAAGACAAGGTCATCGCCGCCCGTGTTTCGGATCGTGTGACGGATCCCGGGCGGAATCGCGATGGCGTCGCCCGGCTCGACAGGACGGGTTTCGTCTCCGAGCGTCATCGAGCCAGTGCCGGAGAGGATGTAGTAGATCTCCTCGGCGACCGCGTGGTGGTGCGGGATCGTGGCACGGCCCGAGGGGAGGCGAGCCTCGGCGAGGCTCTGGTTGCGGATCGCGGAGTTGCGATGCGCCAAGAGCTCACGGATGGTCGAGCCATCGACCGTGGTGAACGGAGTCGTGTCGCGGTGGTTGACGATATCCATGAATCCATGAGCCTTTCGCCGAAGCACGAGAGGACAGGTTCCCGAATCCTACGAGGCCGAAGACCCCACGGTTTCCGAGGATACCAGACGGCCATGAAGATGGAGCACGGCCGGGGCAACCGCCCGGCTCTCCCACGATGCGGCCTCGGGGAGGATGGCGGGATCGAAGGTCGTGTCGGATTCGACAACGACCGTGCTCCCCGCGGGAGCGGCCGCGAGCACGGCCGCGACGAGGGCCATGAGTTCGTCGGGGCGGTCGCCAAACATGGCCCATGGCGGTGACACAAAGGCGATCCACGGGGCGTCGGCCGGCAGCTCGGGCCACCGCTTGGTCCAGGCCAAAACATCCCCCGGCTTTACGTCGCATCGGTCAGCCACGCCCAGCTCGCGAGCGGAGCGGCGGAGCGTGTCGGCCGTTGGAAAGTGCCGCTCGGCGAACACCGCCC
>JBGTGN010000010.1:0-34063 GCA_041746715.1 Pirellulales bacterium
GCAGGCACGATCTGGCTCACCCAGGCCGAGATCGCCGAGCTTTTTCAGACGACCAAGCCAAACATATCCATGCACACGAGGAACATTTTTGCCGAGGGAGAGATCGTGCCCGAGGCAACTGTTAAGGAATCCTTAACAGTTCAAAATGAGGGGAAACGCTCGGTAAAAAGGGCCATTACCTACTACAGCCTCGATCTGATCCTGGCCATCGGCTACCGCGTTCGGTCGCTCAGGGGCACCCAGTTTCGGCAGTGGGCCACCACCCACCTGCGGGAGTTTCTGGTGAAGGGCTTTGTGATCGACGACGCCCGGCTCAAAGACCCGCGGGGCTGGGACCACTTTGATGAGTTGCTTGCTCGGATTCGCGAGATCCGGGCCTCTGAAAAGCGGTTCTATCAGAAGGTTCGCGACCTATTCTCGCTCAGCTCCGACTACCGGGCCACCGAACCCGACACGGCCCTGTTCTTTGCCGAGACGCAAAACAAGCTTCTCTACGCCGCCACGAAGCACACTGCGGCCGAACTGATCGTGGCCCGGGCCGATGCGAGCCAGCCCAACATGTCGCTCACTGCTTGGAAGGGGTCGCGGGTCCGGAAGGTCGATATCGTCGTCGCCAAGAACTACCTCACGCACGATGAGATCGACACGCTCAACCGACTGGTCGTGATCTTCCTGGAGCAAGCGGAGCTTCGTGTCAAGAATCGGCAAGACCTGACGCTCGCTTTCTGGCGCGAGAATGTCGACGCCATGCTGCGGTTCAATGACCAAGCGGTGCTCGAAGGACCGGGCGCCGTGAGCCACGACGACGCGATGCGGATCGCAACCAAGCAGTACGAAGAGTTTGATGCAAACCGTCGAATCGCCGAGGCCGATGCGGCAGACGCTGAAGACCTTCGGCAGATGGAAGAGCTTGAAGAGCTCGAAAAGCAGCTTGAGCAAAAGCGAAAGAAGGATGCCCCGCCTGATGAGTGACCGCCGTGAAATCCCTTCGGTTTCCGTGAGCTACGCCGGCAATGGCAGTTCGACCCGTGCCAACGCATTTGGCATGCGGCCGATGCAGGAACGCGTGTACCAGAAACGGGGCGAGCAGTATCTCCTGATCAAGGCGCCACCGGCGTCGGGAAAAAGCCGGGCGCTCATGTTTGTCGCCCTCGACAAGCTCGCCCACCAGGGAATCAAGCAAGCGATCGTGGTCGTGCCTGAAAAGACGATCGGTGCAAGCTTTGCCGACGAGCCGCTGAGCGAGCATGGATTCTTCGCTGATTGGAAGGTGGCGCCGCGGTGGAATCTCTGCAATGCGCCCGGCGGCGACAACGGCGGCAAGGTGGATGCGGTCAAGGCGTTTCTGGAAAGCAGCGACACGGTGCTCGTCTGCACGCATGCAACGTTTCGCTTTGCGGTGGAACGGTTTGGCGTCGAGGCTTTTGATGACCGGCTCGTCGCGATCGACGAGTTTCACCATGTCTCGGCGAACCCCGACAACCGCCTGGGCGACTACGTCTGCCAGTTGCTCGACCGCAACAAGGTCCATCTCGTGGCGATGACGGGCTCCTACTTTCGTGGTGACGCTGAGGCCGTCTTGCATCCGGAAGACGAGTCTCGGTTTGAAACTGTCACCTACACGTATTACGAGCAGCTCAGCGGCTACAAGTACCTCACTCGGCTCGACATCGGCTACTACTTCTACAGCGGGAGCTATGCCGACGAGATTCTCAGCGTCCTTGACCCCATCGAGAAAACGATCGTCCACATCCCAAACGTAAACGCACGGGAGAGCACGAAAGACAAGATCAAGGAAGTCGAGCACATTCTCGAATCGCTTGGCGAGTGGCAGGGCACCGACCCAGCAACGGGGTTTCAGTTGGTGAGAGCGCCGGACGGGCAGGTGCTGCGGATCGCCGACCTCGTGGACGACGATCCGGCCAAGCGAGACAAGGTGGCCGCCGCCCTGAAAGACCCGGCCCAGAAAAACAATCGCGACCACGTCGATATCATCATTGCCCTGGGGATGGCGAAGGAGGGTTTTGATTGGATCTGGTGTGAGCATGCGCTCACGATCGGCTACCGGTCGAGCCTGACCGAGATCATCCAGATCATCGGGCGGGCAACACGCGACGCCGTGGGAAAGACGCGGGCACGCTTCACGAACCTGATCGCGGAACCCGATGCGAGCGAGCAGACGGTCGTCGAGGCGGTGAACGACACGCTCAAGGCGATTTCGGCAAGCCTCTTGATGGAGCAGGTTCTGGCACCGCGGTTTGAGTTTCGGGCCAAGCGTCCTGCCGAGAGCGGTTCACCGGGGTTTGACTATGGCGAAGGCGGATACGATCCAGCCAAATACAACGTCGGCCTCAACCGAGAAACGGGTGTGTGCCAGGTGGAGATCAGAGGTCTCGCTGAGCCTGCGGGCCCGGAGGCAAAGCGGATTTGTCGCGAAGACCTCAACGAGCTGATCACGAGCTTCGTGCAAGACAGGTCAACGATCGAGCGCGGTCTCTTTGACGGGGAATTGATCCCGGAAGAACTGACACAGGCCAAGATGGGAAAGATCGTACGGGAGACATACCCCAGCCTCCCCGATGAAGACCTGGAGGCGGTCCGCCAGCATGCGATCGCCGCGATGAACTTGGTTCAAAGCGGCAAGCAGAAGATTGTGGGCGGAAGCAGTGGCGGAGGGTATGGCAGTTCGGCGCTGATCGACGGCGTGCGGAGATTCGTAATGGATGTTCGGGAAATCGATATCGACCTGATCGACAGTATCAATCCGTTTGGTGAGGCCTACTCGATCCTCTCCAAGGCGATGAACGAGGCGAACCTTCGACAGGTTCAAGCGGTCATCACGGCCAAGAAGGTCAAGATGTCGCCGGAGGAAGCCCGCGATTTGGCCAAACGAGCGGTGCGATTTAAGCAGGAACGTGGGCGGCTTCCCGATATCATGTCGCCGGATGCGTGGGAGAAGAGGATGGCCGAGGGCGTCGCTTTTTTGGCACGGATGAGGGCGGAGGCTGGCCGTGGCTAGGAAAAAGGTAGCGTTCACCGACGAAGACGATGCACTGCTCGACGAGTTGGGCGTTGAGGTCGAGACCGAGACGGCATCAACCTACACGCCGCGGCAGGAGCGGATCATCGCCGGTTTCGAGGAGATTCAGCGATTTGTCGAAGAGCACGGGCGGCTTCCGCTGCATGGTGAAGACCGCGACATCTTTGAGCGGCTCTACGCGGTGCGGCTGGACCGGATTCGTGAGTCAGCAGAGTGTGTCCACTTGCTCAAGGATGTGGATTCCCAGGGACTTCTGGAGGGATCGACTTCCGAAGCGGTATCCTCGCTTGCCGGCGCGAGTGACGAGGAGCTGCTGGGCGCGCTAGGCGTTGAGGGCGAAGCCAAGGACGACTCCGACGTGACCCGGCTCAAGCATGTTCGGCCGCAGGTTGAGATCACACCGGCCGAGGAGGTTGCCACGCGAACGCCGTGCGCAGACTTTGACCGCTTCAAGCCGCTCTTTGACAAGGCCCAGACCGACCTTGCCGCGGGCACGCGGGAAACGGTCAAGCACCAAGACGACTTTGCCCCCGAGGCTGGTGACATCTTCATCGTCGGCGGACAGAAGGTGTTGGTTGCCGAAATCGGCGAGCCTTTCACGACCAAATACGACCGGATCGACCGTCGTCTGCGTGTGATCTACGACAACGGCACGGAGTCAGACCTTTTGTTGCGGTCGCTCCAGCGGGCGCTCAATCGCGATCCCGCCAGTCGCCAGATCCTGCCAGCCGCCAAGAAGGTAATGCCGCTTTTCAGTGATCAGATTGACGAAGAAGACGCCGAATCCGGCTATGTCTACGTCGTGCGGAGTCTCTCGACGCATCCGTTCATTGCCGAGCACCGTGCGATGATTCACAAAATTGGTGTGACCGGCCAGGACGTGAAGCGCCGCCTCGCCGGCGCGAAGAAAGACCCAACATTCTTGCACGCCGACGTGGAGATCGTAGGCAGCTACAAGCTCGCGAACATCCAACGCCGGAAGCTCGAGCGGCTGCTCCACCAGTTCTTTGCCGACGCGCGGATCGACGTCGAACTGAGCGACCGGTTCGCCGAAAAGGTTGCACCCAAAGAGTGGTTCCTCGTCCCCCTCCCGGTCATCGAGAAAGCGATGGACCTCCTCACCACGGGTGCCATCGAACACTGCACGTACGACCGTGCGACCGCCTCGATCATCGACAGGGCGGCAGGAACTCCTCCCTGATGGCGTGATGGTTGAGCGACGGCGGACGCATCTCACGCCGCGAAGTCCTCTACTCGGAGAGTCCAGCGACAACGATATGCCCAGACCACGTGCAAGGTATGCCGTGAGGCTCGAACGGCCTATTCCTTCACGCGATTCCACACATGAACCCACTCGCCGCTCTCGGGCTTTGTGGTGAACGTCGTCGGCCGAGGCTTGCCCGGCGGCGCAAACGCAACTCGAAACACATCCCCGTCGAGAACGTAAATGCCAAGGCATGTCTCACCCGGTTTCGGGTCGCCATCGCCGGTGATGTCGATCGTCTTGGGTTCCTTCGCAGCATCCAGTTTCTGCGTGCCGGAAGAGGTTCCTTGACCCGCCAGCGTGACGGTATAGCGATCGCCATCGAGCACGAGCTTTCCACCTACGAGATGGTCGTCTGAAAGCTGCTTCCCATCGGTGTGCCACGCCGAGAGCTTCCATGTTCCACGAAGCGCCTCGGAGTCATCGGCCTGCGCCGCGGTCATCGCCAGTGCCATCATCACGGAATGTGCTACGAGCCATCGCATATGCCACCTCTTGAGAGATGCCCCCGAGCCTGAAGACCAAACCGGCCCTCACCCGCCAACGAGCCTATCACACCGTGGCCCACTGGTGGCTCTTCGCGCTCTTCAGGACTGCATCGCACACCTTCTGGGTTTCGAGCGCGTCGCGAAACGTCGGATGACAGGGCACCTTCTTGGCATACGCCTCGAGGAAATCGGCCACCTGGTGGATGAACGAGTGCTCGTAGCCAATCGCGAGCCCCGGCACCCACCACTTGTCCATGTACGGATGGTCGCCGTCGGTGATATGCACGCTCTTCCAGCCGCGCTCAGGCCCCGCATCTTTGTAGTCAAACACCTGAAGTCGGTGGAGATCATGGAGATCCCACTTGAGGCTCATGTTTTCGCCGTTGATCTCAAACGTGTAGAGGGCCTTGTGGCCGCGGGCATACCGCGTGCTCTCGAAGAGACCGAGTGAGCCATTCTCAAAGTGGCAAAGGAACGAACAGGCGTCGTCAATGCCCACCGGCTCTACCTTGCCCGTGAGCTGGTGCTTCCGCTCCTTCACGAATGTCTCGGTCATGGCCGTGACGTCCTTCACCGATCCGTTGAGCCAGATCGCCGTGTCGATGCAGTGGGCGAGCAGGTCGCCCGTCACGCCGCTGCCGGCCGCCTTCGCATCGAGCCGCCAGAGGGCCGCGCCCCCTTGCGGGAGATCGGCATTGATCGTCCAGTCTTGGAGAAACTCGGCCCGGTAGTGAAACACTCTGCCCAGCCGGCCCGCATCGATGAGTTGCTTGGCAAACGTGACGGCCGGAATGCGGCGGTAGTTGTACCAAACAGTGTTGGGCACGCCGGCCTTTTCGACCGCCTCACACATCCGCTCGCCTTCGGCCGTGTCCATCGAGAGCGGCTTCTCGCAGAGCACGGCCTTGCCATGCTTCGCTGCTTCGATCGCGATCTCGCCATGAAGATTGTTGGGCGTGCAGATATCGATCGCGTCGATGTCGTCGGCCGCGACGACCTTCCGCCAATCGGTCTCGACCCGCTCATAGCCCCACCGCTCGGCAAACGCTTTTGCTTTCTCGCCGTCACGGGCGGCCACCGCTTTGAGAACGGGCAGATACTCGAGGTCAAAAAAGTCTTTCACGCGGTTGTAGCCGTTGGAGTGGGTGCGGCCCATGAAGCCGTAGCCGATCATGCCGATGCGGAGGGGTTTTGCCATTGGGGGGAATGCCTCGGGGGTTGGTTAGTTCCAGCCGTGTGCGTTTCGGACGTCGATCATGGTTTTGAGAATCGTGTTCCAGGTTGATGGGTCTTCGAGCATCGCGTTGGGGAACATGCAGCCGTCCCAGCAGATGTGCTGAATGCCGCGGTCGGCCGCTCCTTCGAGCCAGAGGCCTGAGCACTTCACGATGTCGAGCTTGCCATTGGGATCGTCGGCCGGGCAGTGCTTTCCGGTCTTGTCATGGGCACCAGCGCCGTGAACTTCACCGTCGTTCTGGGCGACATGGAAGTCGATCGTCCACGGTCGCAGCTTGGAAACCATCTGCTCATACGCAGGCCAAAACTCGGCTTCCGTATAGCCCGGCTGCACGAGGGCATGCTCCGGGGCGTTGTAGCCCAGGAGGTAGAGATAGGTGTGGGCAAGGTCGGCCTGGAAGCCGAGCGTGTCGGGCATCCCGACTTCTTCGAGGAGATCAAGCATGTCTTTCCAGGAATGCATTCCCGCCCAGCAGATTTCGCCTTCGGCAGCCAGCCGCTGGCCATGATCTTGGGCGATCTTCGCAGCCTCGCGGAACGTCGCCGCGATCTTCGCTGTGCTGACCTGCGGATCCTCGCGCCACTTCGCTACACCAAACTCAGCAGAGTCGATCCGGATCACCCCATACTTCCGCACCCCATGCTTCTCGAAGATGCCCGCGATACGACAGGCCATCCTTACAGCCGACAGAAACTTGTCACGGGCGGCCGCGTCACCCATCGCAGAATCACCCACCGTGCCCGGCCAGACAGGAGCCACGAGCGACCCCACGGAGAAGCCGTGGGACGCGATCGTGTCAGCAATGGCCGATAGCTCGGCGTCGGTAGCCTCGGGATTCGTGTGCGGCAGAAACAAAAAGTAGTCGATGCCGTCGAACTTCTGGGCGTCCACTTCGGCCGCGGCAGTCAGTTCGAGCATCCGTTCGAGCGAAATCGGTGGTTCTTGACCGGCGTCGGTGCCCTTGCCGACGAGGCCGGGCCACATGGCGTTGTGGAGCTTGGGGAGTGGGTTCATACACGCTTTCCGTGGAGGGGGAGGTCGTCGTGAACATCCGGGCCAAAGTAGCGCAAGGCGACGAGCGGGCCGGGACCAGTGTTTTCGACCACGTAGCCAGCCTGGGCGGCTTCCGCGGAAACAAAGAGCTCGTCGGCGGTCATCTGGCCGAAGCGGATGAGCGTGGGGGTGGCGACGTCGTGAACGCCGACCTTCCCTTCACCCTGCACCGTGATCCAGCCGCTGGCGCCTGCATCGTTGATCGTGATCTTCGCGCCTGGCTCGAGCGTGAGCTCCTTGGCGCTAAAGAGCTGGTGGCCGTCAATGCGACCGTACACGATCCAGCGGTCTACTGCACCAACGGTACTTCGCTTCTCGTCCACGATCGGCCGCAAGAAATTGCTTTCCTTGTAGTGGGTATCGACGTTCTTCTCCCAGTCGAGCTGGCCGATGATGAAGTCGAGGTCTTGGTGCTTTTCCTGGGGCATGTCCTTTACAAGCAAGCTCCATGGCACGGCTCGCCCCTCGACGAGCGACTGAAACATGGAAAAAACATCGCTGCCCCACTGCGGCTCGTAGGTGAGCAGCGACCCAGGGGCATGGAGTACGCCCGGCGGAATCAACCAGCCGGTGCCTCGCTCCAGGCGGTAGGCCTTGGCCAGATCGATGATGCCATTGTCGCCACGGTTCCAGTTCTCAAGGCAGCGACGGACGTCGTCTTTTGTGGTGCCCGGCTCGAGCCCCATGAACGTGTACGGAAAGTTGTTGTCGCAGTTGTTGTATTGCGGCGGAAAGTAGTAGCTCTCGGGTTTTCCTTCTTGCCCCACGAGTGCAGCGTCTTCGGCAGACTGATGCATGTGGTGCGGAATCGGCCCCATGTTGTCGAAGAATTTCGAGTAGACGGGCCACTTCGCGTACTGCTTCCAGATCGCGTCGCCCACGAGCTTGCCCTTGCCTTCGGCGACGGCATCTCGCAACAGAAATCGCTCGCCTTCAAAGACGCACCAGGAGAGCCCCTCGTCGGGCACACGGCCCTCGTTCGCCGCCTCCGTCGTGCTGGCAAACCACCGCTCGTCGATACCGCCACGATCGAGGCCGTAGGCGTAGTAGTCGTCTGGGTGGAGCCGCACCCGCTTGCCGGGATGCAAAAAGCTTCGTGGCACCCACGTGGGCGAGAGCCGGAGGATGCCCTTGCCAGCGGCAAATGCACGGTCGAGCGAGCTCCTGACGTTCTTGGCCTCGGGCAAACGAGCGGCGGCACGTGGAGCGGTAGCGGTGGCCATGAAGGAACCCCTGAGCGACAAAATTTCAGCGACGAGAGTTGTTGTTGTACGGCCCGTTCACGAGGCCCGCAAGGAGCGGCTGGGGCCTCGGGCCCACACGTTCCGGGGCAGCCCTCGGCGTGGGAACCAGCCCGCCCTTCGCGCCGTCGGGGCGACGCATGCTTCGCCCGTGTGGCTAGAATCAATCACCGTCGCACCAGATTTTTCGGGGAGGCACGCACGGCGTTTTGGAGATGGCAATGATGGTTTTCACGAGAGGTGACAATGACCGATGCCGCTGCAAGCCGCAGTGGCTCCTCGCTTTTCTCCTGATCGCTACCGCTCCCGTGGGAAACGCATCCGAGCCGCCAGCTACCCGGGCGGTGGCCGATCATGTGCTCGCTGCCACCGTCGGAATTTCTTCGCGGGCCGCCGACGGCTCTTCATTCACCGGCACCGGCAGCGTGGTCACCCCCACAGGCCACATCCTTACCTCGACGAGCGTGGTTCCGCCCGACGCCACCGAGATCAAGGTGATGTTTCCTGGCTTTGTACCCCGAGACGCGAAGCTCGAGGCAAGTGACGTCGATCTGGCGGCGAGCCTCATCAAAGTGGATGCGACCGACCTGGCCTTTCTGCCTGTCGCCCGGGAGATGCCGCCGCTCGGCAGCCTCGCCTACACCGCAAGCGACGTCGATCGCGTGCTGCTCACCAACGGCCGCGCGTCGTTTAGCCGTGGCATTGTCAGCGGGCTCTACGACGTGGCCAAACAGGGCGAATCCAACTACACAGGAAAGGCCATCGAGACGACCGCTGCCGTGAACCCCGGCTCCGACGGAGGCCCGCTTGTCGATGCGCAAGGCCGTCTCTGCGGCGTGATCAGCCTTGGTGTCGCACCACTCCGCTGGCAGGGCGTGGCCGTGCCCACCGCGGTGCTCCTCCAAAAGTTTTTGCCACTCACCTCCCAAGGCGTTCCGCTCGTGTTTGAGGCTCCGGCCGATCTCACGAGCGACCCGGCCACGCTTCAGGCGACCGAAAAGGTCGCAGCGCTCGGCAGGGTCGCGGCCTCCGTGGCTCCGTACCTCGTCGGAATCGAAGTGGCACGTACGTTTCCACCCGAAGAGCTCCCTCGCATCTCGTGGGACGAGCGCCGCCGGTCGATAAAAAACTACGACAAGCTCTCCAAGGCCGACCAACAAAAAAGCTTCGCCGCGTTTGCCAATGTCGCCCGGGCGTTCGAGGTCAACCAGCTCCTGCGACGCCCGCCCGGGCTCGTCACCGGCCTCGTCGTCTCCCCCGACGGTTTTGTTCTGACGAGTCTCTTTAATGTTGGCCTCGACACCGCGTTTGTGGCCAAGGCGACGGGCAAGCCCCGCGTCTTCGACCCGACCACGCCGATCGAAAAGCTCCTCGCCGACCCGAAGGGTGGCCTCTCCCGCCAGCCCAACGAGATCACGGGCGTGACCGTGATCCTCCCAAACGGCGAGCGACACGAGGCGAAGGTGGTCGCGAAGCATGAGCCCCTTGGCGTGGCGATTTTGAAAGTTGATGCCGACGGCCTCGCCGCCTTCGACCTCGCCGACGCTGGTACCTCACCCATGCTCGGCGACGCCGTGGCCGTCGTCGGCCGTGCCCCAGGGGAACCACTGGCCTACACGTTCAACGATGGCATCGTGAGTGCCCCGTCTCGGAATCGTGGCTATCAGTTTCAGACCGATGCACTCATGAACTACGGCAGTTCCGGGGGCCCTGTCATGGATTCGGCCGGGAATTTTCTCGGCATCGCCACCGCCCCCATCGAGCCCGACACCATCCTCGGCCGTCTCGTGCCGCCGCCGCAGCTTATGCGGTGGACCCGGGCGCCCAATTCGGGTGTCGGCATGGTGGCTCGTGCCGATCGGATCAAGGCGGTGATCGATGTGATGAAAGAAGGTCGGTCGTTTGATCGTATTCCTGGGCCGTTCCTGGGCGTGATGCCCGACATGGAGAGGGCCTTTGGCGAGGATGTGGCCCTCGGCGGCGTGGCGACAGGCTCGCCAGCCGACAAGGCTGGCCTCAAGAAGGGCGACCGCATCCTGGAATTCGGTGGTGTCGAGCTCAAGACCTGGCGGGACCTCACGGACCGGATCTCAGCGAGCTCGGCGGGTGACACGGTGACGCTGCTCATCGAGCGGCCGAGCCGTGGGCCGCGGCTCGTCGTCGATGGTCGTGATCTCGAAACGCTCGAGGATCTCCAGCGGCTGAAGAGATCGCTCCGGCCCGGTGACACGTTCGAGGGCGTGCTTTCGAACGAGAACACGCGGGAGATCGAAGTCGTTCTGGAGGAAAGCAAATGACATATGGTGACGCGGCAGCGGCGAGTCTTCGGCAGTGCCTCGGTGTGCACGCAGTGGTCGCGATGGCAGCAGTGGCGAGTGTCGTGGCGGCCGGGAGTGCCGCGGCCGCACCGGCCACCGACATCACCGAGCTGTGCATTCGTGTGCGGCCGGCGTTCGTGTTTATCGGCGGGGGCAGCGGCGTGCTTATTCGCCCGGATGGGCTCATGCTCACCAACGATCATGTGATCGGCCGGAAGCGATCGTTTACCGTGCGGATCGGCGACGGCCGGTCGTTCAAGGCAAAGGTGCTCGGCACAGACGCCGTCGGTGACTTAGCCGCGCTCAAGCTCGACGTGCCCGAAGGCCAGACGGTGCCGTTTCTCGAGCTTGGCGATTCGGGTGCCCTGAGCGTGGGCGAGGAGGTGCTCGCCGTGGGCAATCCCTTTGCGTTGGGCGTGCTCGATCAGGCGCCGACCTTCACCGTTGGAATCGTGTCGGCCCTCAATCACACCCAGGGCACCTACACCGAGTGCATTGTCACCGATGCGGAGGTGAACCCGGGTAACTCGGGTGGCCCACTCATCAACATGGACGGTCAGGTCGTCGGAATCAATGGCCAGATCAGCACCCGCTACGGACTGCGAAGTAATACGGGTCTTGGTTTTGCCATCAGCGCTCGCCAAATACAACTCTGGCTACCGCGGCTCGAGACGGCCGGTGGCGGCGACGTGAAACATGCGCGAATTGCTGGCCTCGAGTTTGAGAAGGCCCCAGCAGTGTCGGAGAAGAGCGTTGTGATCAAGGACGTGGCCGATGGCTCTCCGGCCGCAACGGCAGGGTTTGCCGCAGGCGACGCCATCGTCGCGATCGACGGAGCACCGGTCACCAATGCGATGCGGCTTCGGGGGCTCTTGGGCATCTACCCGGACGGCCACCGCGTGCCTGTGAAGGTGCGTCGAGGTGACGACGACGCGGTCCTCGATGTAACACTCACGGCACCCGAGCGGGCGAAGCTCGGCCTCGAGCTGGTGCGGGCCCGTGGCGACGATCTTGCGCCGCGAGTCGAAAGCGTGGAGCAGGATTCAGCCGCGGCCGCGGCGGGGCTTGAGAAGGGCGATGAGATCATCGAGTGGGCCGGGCAGCGGGTCGAGTTTTCGAGTCGCGACGAGCGTCGCGGTTTCGATCGGATGCTTCGCACGTCGGTGAATGTCGGCGACATCATCCCGATCACGGTGAAGCGGGAGGACGGCAAAGGCGGCACCGCTGAAGTAGAGCTCCGCCTCGTCGCGAAGTAATACCGGCTACGCCGCGGCACGAGCCTCGGCCGGGGTATCACCACGCACCATCATGGACTGGCCCTCTTCGTAGTACCACCGATACCGCTCGTGGATGACAGGCATCAGCGCTGGCATTTCCTCGCGGATTGCCTCACGCAGGTCGTCCTCCTCGGGTGTTCGCGGGGCCATGTTTGCCTTCGGGAGCGAGGCGGGTGGCTCCACCCCATACTCTCGTAAGACCCTACGGAAGCCCGGCTCGAGCGACCGGAAATCGATGAGCCGCGTGGCGTGCCAGGCTTCCCCGCCCACCCCGAGAAACTCGGCGTAGCTTGGGAGCCTCGCCTTGACGACCGCTTCGTGGACAAATACCCCAAAGCTGTCGGTCGTCGCTGTATGAGCGAGAGACTGAGGGGCCCGCGGCACGACCGAAGACCGTCGTCGCCAGTAGGTATAGAGTGACGCGAGCATGTCAGCAGGCTCGCGGATCACGGCGACAACGAGCCCTGAAATCGCTTGCCGCCCAGCGAATGGACGCCGCAGGATGGCCCGCCAGCCCAAACGCCCCCTGGCACGACCCAGCCCGAGCCGCTGGAGCGCCTCGGCCACGGGAACGTGTGGCCTGATCGGATCAGCAGAGACAACATCGGAAAACGACCTCTTGAACCACGTGGTGAGCGAGGTGCTTGCGGTCTTCGGGTGGCAGGCAATGGCGAGGCGTTGGCTGGGGCTGTAGAGCATGGTTGATCACAAGCGAGGAAAGGAAACCCATGAATCCATGAATCCATGAATCGAGCATCACCACAAACCAACGCCTTACGCCGCGCGTCGGGTCAGGAGTGAGGCATACAAGTGCGCGATGTTTGCTGCGGCGTTTCGCTCGCGTTCGATGTCGGCTGCTTTGGCCTGGCGGCCAAGCACGAGACGGTAGGCTTCGGCGACCGTGTCTGGGGTGAGCGGGCCGTTGGATGGCTCGCGCACGGCCTCCGGATCACACACCCCCACAACCGCGCCGGGCGGCCCGCCTTCGCTGGCGTAGTCGGAGAAGTCTTGGTCAAAGAGCTGCGGCCGATCCGGGAAAAAACGGCGGCGGATCTCTTCATTCTCCTGCCCAACGGCCGCCATGATCTGCTCGGCCCACGCTCGGCTCGGCATGAGGCCCCGGCCTGTGTGGTGCTGGAGGAGATGGTCTTTGAGGCTCTCTGGAATGGGCTTGGGCATCTGGCGACGAGCCTTTTGGCCAGGAAGCCACTGACGCATAAGAAGCGTGAGCCTGCGATGATTCGGCTCCTCCTGCCTGGCAAGCCGCCCGCCGAGCTCGAGCAGGAGCGTCTGGGCGTTTGCGTCGAGGCTCTCGTTGGTGCGAAAGGGCTTGGAGTAGCGGCCATCTGCCGGGATGCCTGCGGCGTCGCGGAAGTCGGCCTGGAGGTCGCCTTCGGCAAACGAGTGTTTGTCAAAGACCCGCACGACGAGGTTGTCATGGCCGACGGCCCGCTGCCAGGTGTCGAGCATCCGAAGGTAGCTGCGTTGCTCGATCATCTTGTCGCAGAACTCTGCGCCGGGATGGAACTTCTTCAGTCGCTGGCCCCAAAGACTCAGGAAAAGCCTGTCCTGCCGTCGGATGTAGGCAACCACATGGATGCCGCTGAAAAGCCGCTCGAGCAGGGCCATGAGCCGTTGCACCTCGCGGTCTCTGAGCATGAGGAGGAGCTCATGCGAGAAGACCATGGCCCTCGCATCACTGGGAAGCGACGCGACTTCGTCGGCAAGTCGGCGCTCGAGGTCTCGCCGGAATGGGGGCACTTGCGTCGGGACCGAGATCCCTGATTCTCGTCGCGGCTCGGTTTCATTTCGCTTGTTGTCGAGGGCATAGCACGCGAGTCGACTGTCGTAGTTGACCACGCGGGTGGTGGCCGAGAGCCAAAAGCCGTTCTCACGAAGCAGCGCGGCATCGCGCGTCATCCACTGCTGAATGGACGTCGATCCACACTTCATGTCACCGATGTGGAGAATGGCCTGCATGGTGAGCGTTCCTGTCGAAGCAGTTGTCTTGGTCGGTGATGGTCGGTGCCTGTCAGGCGGCTCGCCTTTGCCCGTGAATTCCGATGGCTGTCTGCGACGCGAATCGCACGAGCTCGTCGGTGTATTCTCGCCAGTTGGGCCAGCGAGCTTTCTTGGCCTCACGCGTGAGCTTCGCGAGGGCGGTCTTGTCGTCGATGAGGGCTGCAATCGCGTCGGCCATCGCCGAAACGTTTTCGGGGTCGACCACCCGGCAGCCACCGGTCTGGTCGGCAACTTCCCGCATGCTGCCGCGATCGCTCGTGATGCAGGGTCGCCCGTGACGAAGGCTCTCGATGATCGGAAGCCCAAACCCCTCGTCAAGGGAGCAGTACATCGAGAAGGCCGCGGCGGCGTAGAGCCCGCGCAGCTCCGCATTCGAAACGTTCTCCCGAAGCACGAGGTCGTGGCCCGCGGCGGTTGCCTCGGCGAAGGCCGACCGGAATCGCCCGTTGAGCCAGCCGGCGTTCCCCACGAAGACGCCCGTGAAACGGCTGCCCGATCGCTGGGCGGCTCGCATCGCTTCGAGGATGCGGAGATGGTTTTTGCGTGGCTCGACCGTGCCGACACAAATCACGGCCGGCTTGTCAAACGATGCTGGCACCGCGGCAGCGTCGTCGGGCAGATCGGCGCCGAGGGCATGCACGGCCAGCCGTGGCAGCTTCCTCGCCGGCATCATGTCGAGCATGCTCTCGAGGTGATCGCGAACGGTGTGGCTGATGCACGACACCATGTCGACGTCGCGAGCCAAGCTCAGCGATCGCAGATACATCGACAGTGTCGCCGAGGCGAAATACTCGGGGTGCCGAATGGGAATCGCGTCGTAGAACACCATCGTTGATCGCATCGGTGTGGCCCCGGTCAGGAACCGGACGGCATCGACATGCTCGTCACCGACAACAAGCTCGGGAAGGAGAAGGGCGTCGTTCCAGAAAAACACCGATGGCTGCACCGGACACGTGCGTTGGGCTTTCTGCCGTTGTCGGCGGATCGTCCGCTCGATCTCTCGCGTGGGCCAGAGGGCGGCCCGTTGGATTCTGTGGATCGTCGAGCGGGCCGACGAGCCGTTGGATGCGGTCCGCTCCTCGGGACGCACCTGTTCAACGGAGACGAGCCGCTCGACTTCGGATTCATTCAGCGGCGTGAAGCCGTGCGTGCGATCAGACCAGCGGATGAACATGCCGGTCGGGGCAACTTCCGGAAGATGCCGGGCGACGCTGCGAACCACTCGCTGGATGCCCGTGGTGAACTGGATCCTCGACGTCTCCGAGACATCCATCGCGATGCCAGGCTGCGCGAGCGGCACCAGGGGTGCGGCGGCCTGCGGCGCGGTGGTGAACGCGGCGGAGTTGGTGAGGGCGCGGTGGAGGCCCGTCACCGATCCGGCTTGGTAGGCGGCGCGGAGGTCCGTGGTCGTGGCGGTGGTGGCCACACGGCAATGAAATGCCTGGCTCAGCACGTAGGCGATCGAGTGCCAGGCCTGCTCGGCCTCGGGGCCATCGGTCGCCGGCAGGAGCTTGTCGAGTACGCGTCGAACAAATGGCATGCCATGCGCGGCGGGCAGCTCCAGCGCAGTGCAAACAGTCTGGCACCGCTGCTCGAGGGCGATTGTACGTTCTTGTTGCCAGCTCATCGGGAGACGTTCCAGGGACGATTCAGGCGTGGCGTCGGTGAGTCAGGATGGGGGGATAACAGGATCGATACGTCGCCTCAAGGTCGCCCGCCAACTCGTCATCCGAAGTCAGACCTGGCAGAATTACGGTCGATGCCATCCTGCCCAGATTCCACCGTAGCCCTCGCCATCCTCGAGAAACGGATCAGCGGCGAGGTCCGAACCGACCCGGTAGCCCTGGCGATCTACGCAACCGACGCGTCGGAGTATCAGGAGCGGCCGCTTGCGGTGGCCATGCCGGCAAACGAGGCAGATGTCGGCGAAATTGTTCGTTTTGCCGCGGCGCATCGCATCCCGCTCATACCGCGGGGGGCGGGCACGTCGCTCGCGGGGCAGGTAGTCGGTGGCGGAATCGTGGTCGATATCGGACGGCATCTCAACCGGGTCGTCTCGCTCGATATCGAGCGGCGTCGGGTGCGGGTTCAGCCGGGTGTCATCCGCAACGAGCTGAACCGATACCTCGCGGCCTACGGTCTCTTCTTCGCCCCCGAAACCTCGACGGCCGGCTGGGCGATGATCGGCGGCATGGTGGGGAACAACTCGTGTGGGTCAAACTCGATCGCCTGGGGCACGACCCGCGACCATCTCATTTCAGCCCGCGGGTTTTTGGCTGACGGCAGTGAGACGACCTTCGGACCGCTCGAGGCCGGCGAGTTTGCCGCGAAGTGTAGCGGCGGCGACTCACTCGAAACCATTCTCTATAAAACAGCCCGTGACATGCTTGGCGCCGCGGCCACCCGCGAGGCGATCCGGGAGGCGTTTCCACGGCCTGAGGTGACACGCCGCAATACGGGTTACGCACTCGACGCGTTGATGGATGCATCGCCACTCGACCCTGCGTCTCCAAGGCCGTTCAACTTTTGCAAGCTTCTGGCGGGTTCGGAGGGAACACTTTTTCTCGGAGTCGAGTATGAACTCAACCTTCTGCCGCTCCCGCCACCGGGGGCGGTGCTCTGCGTTCACTGCGAGAGCGTCGCCGAAGCGCTCGCCGCCACGGTGATCATCATGCGTCCTGACCGACCCGTCGATGCACGCCCCACCGGCTGCGAGCTCATCGACAAGAAAATCCTCGACTGCACGCGTGACAATCTCGAGCAGGCTCGCAATCGCTCGTTTGTGGTGGGTGATCCCGGTGCGGTGCTCGTCGTGGAGATGCGAGATGCCGACCCCGCCGCGCTCGAAGCAAAGCTCCGCGATGCGGAACGCGACCTGCGGTTGGCTGGCCTCGGCTACGCCTATCCGATCCTCGCAGGCCCAGACGCGCAGAAGGTGTGGGAGCTGCGACGGGCGGGCCAGGGGCTCATCAATAACATGCCCGGCGATGCCAAGCCCCGAGAGATCGTGGAAGACACGGCCGTCGCGGTGACAGACCTTCCGGCGTACATCGCGGAGTTTGACCGGCTTCTGGCCGAGAAGTACGGCATCGACTGCGTTCACTACGCCCATGCCGGTGCGGGCGAACTGCACCTTCGCCCACTTTTTGACCTGCACTCGCCCAAGGGACTCGCGATGTTCCGCGGCGTGGCCACTGACGTTGCCGCCCTCGTGAAGAAATATCGAGGCTCGCTCAGCGGCGAGCACGGCGACGGGCGGCTCCGCGGCGAGTTTGTGCGGTTCATGGTGGGCGATGCGTGCTATGCACTTTTCAAGCGCATGAAGACGGCCTTCGATCCTCAGGGGATTTTCAACCCCGGCAAGATCGTAGACGCGTTGCCGATGGACACGTCGCTTCGGATTCGGCCGGGCGAGCCCGAGCCGCGTCACGAAACCGTCTTCCGTTTTGCCGACACGGGAGGCGTGCTGCGGGCCGCCGAAAAATGCACCGGTGTTGGCCAGTGCCGAAAGCCTGCGGCCGCCGGGGGCACGATGTGCCCGAGCTACATGGCCACACTCGACGAGGATCACACGACCCGGGCGCGGGCCAATGTCTTGCGGCAGGCCCTCGCCGATTCAACCACGGCCGACCCATGGCAGCGGCCGGAGCTAGCCTCGGTGATGGATCTCTGCCTGTCGTGCAAGGCGTGCAAGAGCGAGTGTCCGTCGAATGTCGATATGGCGAGACTCAAGGCTGAGTGGCAGCAACACCTGCATGACGCGACGGGCGTGCCGTGGCGAAGCCGGCTCGTGGCTGGATCGGCCGCGGCGATGCGGCGCGCTTCCGTCGCGCCGTGGCTTTACAACGCAGTGGTCTCGACGCCGGGTATCTCGAGCGTCGTGAAGCGGGCGATGGGTTTCGCCCAAGGGCGATCGCTGCCGCGGCTGCCGGGGATCACGCTTCGTCGCTGGTGGAAACAACGCGGTAGCCAGCACGAGGGGGCACGCCTTGGGCAGAAGCCCGGCGCAGGTCGCCGGTCGGGCCCAGGCCGTATTCACCTCTTTGTCGATGAGTTCACCGACACGCTCGATGCCGAGATCGGCATCAAAGCCATCGAGCTTTTGGAGCGACTGGGCTTTGATGTTGTGATCCCGGAGCACGTTGATAGCGGAAGGGCGCAGCTCTCGAAGGGGCTTGTCCGCGAAGCACGCGATCTCGCCATCCGGAACGTCGAGCTCCTCTCCCAAATCGTGTCAGCCGACGAGCCGCTCGTGGGCATCGAACCGTCGGCGATCCTGTCGTTTCGTGACGAGTATCCCGATCTCGTTCCCGAAACACTCGCGGAACGGGCGACAACACTCTCAAAGTACGTGCTTACGGTTGACGAGCTCCTCGCACGCGCGGCGGCCGAGGGTCGTATCGGTCCCGATGCCTTTGACGATGCGACTCGGAAAATCCTCATCCACGGGCATTGTCACCAGAAGGCTCTCTCTCATATGGACGCCACCGTGGCAGGGCTTTCGCTCCCGCGGAACCACACCGTGAGCCTGATCCCGTCGGGCTGCTGTGGGATGGCCGGCTCGTTCGGCTACGAACGGGAACACTTCGAGCTGTCGATGAAGATCGGTGAGCTCGTTCTCTTTCCCGCCGTGCGGGCCGCGCCGCCAGGCACCCTTATTGCCGCGCCCGGCACGAGCTGCCGCCACCAAATCGCCGACGGCACCGCCCGCCGTGCTTTCCACCCCGTCGAAATCCTCCACGCGGCTTTACGGTAGCGTGCCGCTCGGGGCCGCCCATGCCAAGTGAGCCGGACGCTTCCTTCGGGCATCCTGCCGTTCGGTCGCTCGGAGGAAACCTCGCTTTGCCATCGTGGCTTCGCTCGGTTTCCTACGCCGGCTTCGTGGCACGGGCGACCCCGAGCTCCCGTATTGAGGGCGCACCGTTCTGGCGAATCTTGCCGTGTGATTTTCAACCCGCACCTCTCAGCGGTACACTGCTCAAGTTCGGACTCGATCCCCTCCCAGGAGCGCACGCATGGCCGCCACCCCTTCCGCCACTCAGCTCACTTCGCGGCGAACGTTTCTTGGCACCTCGGCGGCGCTTGGTGCCGCGGCTGGTGGCGTTCCCTATTTCGCGTGGAGCAAGCCTGCCTTCGCGAACCGTGCAGCGAATGACCGGCCTGTGATCGGCTGCATCGGCGTAGGAAGTATGGGAACGGGTGATGCGAACCAGCACGCGGGCTTCGGCGACATCGTGGCGGTGTGCGACGTCGATTCGCGGCATGCCGAACGAGCTCGTAACAGCGGGAAGATCGGCAAGGGCAAGGCCGACATGTACGGCGACTACCGGAAGGTCTTGGATCGCGACGACATCGACGTCGTGAGCATCGTCACCACCGACCACTGGCATGTGAAGATCGCGATCGAGGCGCTCCAGGCGGGCAAGCATGTTTTCTGCCAGAAGCCGCTGTCGCTCACACTTGAAGAAAACAAGCTCTGCCGGGCTGCCGCCGAGAAGTATCCGAAGCAGGTGTTTTTCATTGGCACGCAGCAGCGAAGTGATCGAGGCCGGTTCCTGCGGGCGGTGAACATGGTTCACAAGGGCCTGCTTGGGCCCATCAAGAAGGTGACGGTTGGCATCGATGGCAGCCCGACCGGCGGACCGTTCCCGGTGGCCGAGCCACCGAAGGAGCTTGACTGGGAGATGTGGCTCGGTCAGGCACCGAAAGTGGACTACCGCGAGAAGCGATGCCACTACCAGTTCCGCTGGTGGTACGAATACTCCGGCGGCAAGTTCACCGACTGGGGTGCGCACCATGTCGATATCGCCCAGTGGGCGCTCAAGGAAGACGCCCTTGGCAAGGGACCGACAAAGATCGACGGCACTGACGCCAAGCACCCCGTGGCGTTCAAGGACGGATATCCAGAAGTGGATGACTGCTACAACACATCCCAAGACTTCGCGGTCACGTGCACGTTCCCGACCGGCGTCGAGATGGTGGTCACGAGCCGCGGCGACAACGGCATTCTCTTTGAAGGGGAGAAGGGCAAGATGTTCGTGAACCGTGGCAAGATCACGGGCAAGCCGATCGACGAAAACTGGGACGAGGGCAAGTACACCGACGAAGACGTTGTCGCGCTCTACAAGGGCAAGCCGTTCGAGGGCCACAAGAACAACTTCTACCGCTGCATCCGCGAGGGCGGCCTGCCCGTGTCAGACGTGTTCAGCCATGTGATCGCGATGAACACCTGCCATCTCACGGCGATCGCCGCGAGGCTCGGCCGCTCGCTCACATGGGACCCAGCGACGGAAACGATCACCGGCGACGATCAGGCCGCGGCCTTCATGGCCCGCACGCCCCGCGCCGGCTTCGAAATTCCGCGGGTTTAGAGCCGCGGCCCGAGTGAGACGACCCGGCCCGTTGTCGATTCAGTCCGAGCCAGCACCACCAAGCGTCCATTGGATAGCCCGCGCGACGAAGCCGTAATGGTCTTCGTCGGTTTCGGGGTGCGGGCTCATGATGAGCATGCGTCCTTGGCCGTACCGAACGGCGCCGATGGCTGCTTCGCCCACCATTTCGTCGCGGACCTTTCCATGCGCGTCTGTCGATGGCGTCTTGAACCGAGCGAGGACGACAAACACTGACTCGCCGTCGGCCGCCTGCTGAGCGGCCGGAAAAACAGGGCCGTCATGAAACCGCGTGTGGACCACCCGCTCAGCGTCGCCAAAGAGCTCGAGCCCTTCGTTTGTCAGTTCAATGCTCACCATCGAGCGACCCCGTGCCCACGGTTGGCTGTGCTTCAAGGGAATTGCGTTGAGATAGTTCTCCGAACCACTGGCGGCAAAGTAGGCCCCCGCGCACACACCCAGGTAACCCCCTCCCTCCTGGATGAAGTCTCGCACACGCCGGCGACCTTCAGGTTGGAGCCCTTCGGCGATCTTCTTCCCGCTGCCTCCGGGAAAAATCACGCCTGCGGCGGGGGCCAAGGCACCCTCGCGAATGTCTTCCCCACACACGAGGAAACAACCGGCGTCATCCAGCCGCTCGGTGGCAATCCGCTCGAGGTGGGCCGGGCTGGTGCCCTCGATCCCTTCGGCGTCATAGAGTGCAATCAATCGTTTCTCGCGATCGTGCAAACGCTGCCACGAGAAGTTCGTTTCCGCGGCCAGCAGTCCGTCGTGTCGCAGCATTTCGGTTACCAACTGCCGCGTGTACCGGATCTGACGGGAGCGTGGGGTGCCCGATGGGTACACAACCGTTTTCACGCCGTCGTGCGAATTGCTGGCATGCGAACCACTGGCAGGTGACCTTGGCGTGACGCATTCCACGATCGCCTCGGTAGCCATCGCTCGTGTGGCCAGGGCGGCGAGGTGTTTGTCGCGTTCGGCCTGCACGCGGATCGTGGGCTTCGTCACCCCTTGGCCCGCAGGCTCCGCCGGATCAGCACCGCCGTGAACCCACGCACACGTAGGCGGCTCATCGGCTGGAAGCTTCTCGGCCAAGAACGAGGTCAGTCCATCGGCGTCTGGAACGCACGAGGTTTCCAGTACCGTCAGCTTCCCTCGCGCAAGAGGCAGCGAGGTGAGCTGGCGACCCAAGCCGACCGATGCGTCGTTCGGCGATGCTGCAACGACCACCACGACATGGTGCCCCTTCGGGTCGCGGCCGCACGCGGTCAACGTCGCGTCGCCGCCGGCGGCCATCCCGCCCTGCCCGATAAGGAGAGTCGCGAGCAGACTCGATCGGGCCCACCATCCGTCCATAGAATCCGTTTTCATGAAAGCATCCATGCCTTCCACAATCCTTTGCGAGAAGAACGCTCCGCGACAAGTCATGGTAGCCATGGCACGGCTCTGGGAGGAGGTCGATTTGGAAATACGATTCGGCACACAGTACGATCAGCGTTTCGCTGCCGAGGCGGCTCGTCGTCGAACCAACAGCCAGAATCCCCCGCCCGATGCTCCGACGGCTGAATGTTTGTTCGAAACTCACGCTGATCGTGATCCTGGCGGTGCTGCCACTTGTTATCTACGGGGCATGGCACGTTCAGACAGGGAACGCGCTTGCCCACGAGTGGCTCCCCCGTGAATCCCCGGAGCGGGAAGCCTACGATCGCTTCATCGGAAACTTTGGTGACGATCAGTTCATTCTCGTCACCTGGCAGGGCTGTCGCCTCGATGACCCGCGGCTGACGGCGTTTCGCGACGCGGTGCGAAGCCATGCCCACGGCCCATCGGCCTTGATCGAACGCGCCGATTCCAGCGGCGACTTCCTCGCCGCACTCACCCGCCCGCCGCTCGAGCTCTCCCAGGATGCGGCAAGGGCCAGGCTCACCGGTGCGCTCATCGGTGACGATGGCACATGCCTGGTCATCGTGAAATTGACTCTCGACGGGACGAGGCAGCAATCCCAGTCCCTCGAGACCATTCGCCGTGCCGCTGACTCCGTCGATGGCCTCGGCCGCGATCGCCTCCTCCTGGCGGGCACGATCTACGAGGCGCTCGTGGTGGATGAGGCTGGGGCGCTCGCCCTGCGCACCTTCGTGCTGCCATCCACGCTCTTTGCGCTCGTTGTCGCGTGGATCAGCCTGGGAAGCGCCCGCGCGTCACTCGTGGCCTTCGCGCTGGCGGGCTTTGGACAGCTCACGACGCTCGCCCTGCTGTGGGCCACCGGGGGCAAGCTCAGTGCGGTGCTAACCATTGTTCCGACGCTTGTCTTCATGCTCTCGCTGTCAACCGTGGTTCACCTGGTCAACTACCATCGCGATGCCCTTCGCGGGCGAGGCGCCTACGCGGGCGTGCGGGCGATGCTTCAGGGGCTGAGGCCATGCGTCTTGGCAAGCCTCACGACCGCGATCGGCATGGGCTCGCTCCTCGTGAGCCAGCTCGCCCCGGTGCGAAACTTCGGAGTGTATGCCTCCGTCGGCCTGGTGATCGCGACCACCTTGGTGCTCGCCGCGTTTCCCGCTCTCGTGGACCTTGTGGTAGGCAACCGGCCCCGTGAGGCCACTCCCTCACCGCGGCGACACGACGGCCACCATGGAAAAAGGCCATCGCGAGCCACGGCGTATGTGGCCTTCCTCGATCGGCATGCACGGGCGGTTTCCCTGGCGGGCGTTGTCCTCCTCGGCGTGACAGCGCCGGGAGCCCTGTGGCTTCAGGCCTCGACCAAGTTCGATCGAATGTTTCCCAAGGATGGATCGGTGATCCAGGGTGTGCGGTGGATCGAGGACCACATCGGTCCGCTCGTCTCGATCGAAGTGCTCCTCGAGTTTGACACAAGCGAGGCGACAACCCCGGTGGCCCGTGCCCGATGGGTGTCTCGCGTCGAGCAGGCCATACGGGAAGTGCCTGAAGTGGGTGGCGTCCTCGCGGCATCGACATTCCTCCCGTCGTTCACGAGTGGGGCAAGCCTTCGCGGCGCCCTCCGCCGGGCCGTCTTGAATCGGCAACTCGAATCGCATCGCCGTGATCTTGCCGAGGATGGCTGGCTCGCCGAAGACGGAGACAACGAGGTGTGGCGGATCACAGCGAAGGTATCCGGGCTCCAGGACGAGGACTATGGGTTTCTCACCGAGCAGGTTCGGGCTGCGGTGGATCAGGAGATCGCGAGCATGCCCGAGGGCATCACGCTCTCCGTGGTGACGACGGGCTTGTCACCGGTCATCCATGAGGCCCAGGTGTTGCTCATGAGCGACCTGGGAACGAGTTTCATGATGGCGTTTCTCCTGATCACCCCGGTGATGATGGTGGTCGTGCGGGGCTTCGTCGCCGGACTGCTCGCGATGATTCCAAACGTCCTGCCGGTCGTGGTCGTGTTTGGCATGATGGGGTGGCTCGGCGTCCGTCTCGATATCGCGGGGATGCTCACGGCGAGTATCGCCATGGGGATTGCGGTCGACGACACGCTCCATTTTCTGAACTGGTTCGGGCGGGCACGCCGCGAGGGAGCCACCGACCGGGAGGCGGTCTCGGTCGCCTTCGACACGTGTGCCCGAGCCATGCTTCAGACCACGATCGTGAGTTGCTCGGCGATGATGCCGCTTATGCTGTCTGATTTCGTGCCCACCCAACGCTTTGCAGGGCTCATGGTGATGATGCTTTGCGGTGCGGTCGTGGGCGACCTGGTCCTCCTCCCGGCTCTCATCCTGAGCCCGCTTGGGAGCGCACTCCTGAAGGGGAGCGGTGGCCCGAAGCGGACCGTGGCAGAGGGCTTCGATCAGCGAAAATGAACGAATAGCAACACCCTTCTTTTCCGGTCTTGCGTCGCGACCTGCTTTTGTACTAGAGTACAAAAACTACGTCGGCAGGAACACGGATGAAGCAGCAGGATCGTCGGAATGCCACTCGCCTTGCCATCGTCGAGGCGGCGGAGAAGTTATTTGCCGCCGAAGGCGTCGAGGCGGTGACGATTGACGACATCGTGGCGACGGCCGATGTCGCTCGAGGCTCGTTCTACTACAACTTCCCGTCGAAAGAGCGGGTCGTGCTTGCCATCGGGCAGCGTGATTTTGCGAAGGTCGCGCGGGCTTTCGACACAAAACTCTGCCGCGGCGACTCGCCCAGCCAGTTGTTGCGGGCCCTGCTCGCGACGACATGCCGCTGGTACGCGAGGAACCGGCACCTAGCCAGGACGATGCTGCTCACCTCGCTTGAGCACGCCCCTCCTGCGAAAGACCGGCCAGACGCCCCGTCGTTCCGAAAACTTGTCGAGCGCATCGTGAAGCAAGGCCAAGACGTCGGCGAGATTCGCCGGGATTTTGAGCCCGCGGTTCTGGCGGAGATCGCGACCGGGTTGTTTCTGCAAGCGGCTCTCTTCTGGATCCACGCCACGAAGCCAGGCCGACTCGATCGCTGGATCGAACACAGCCTGACCGTGTTTCTCGAAGGAGCCCGATCTCGCGAGGAAACGCCATGACAACGCATGTTCTCACATACGCCGAAGCCATCATGGCCGGCACCGAACAGGTCGGCGGCAAGGGATTGAATCTGGCGAGGATGGCCCGGTATGGATTCCCCGTTCCCGTCGGCGGCGTCCTGCGTGCGGACGCCTATCGGCGGCTCCTCACGGGTGGGCATTTTCGGGAACCGCTCGAGCGATTGGCACACTGCAAAGCCCTAGACGCCAGTGATCCGAAAGTCGGGGCAGACCTTGGCCGCTTCGCCGATGCGATTCGCGGCGAGTCACTGCCGCGAGAGGTTGTCGGCGAGATACAGCGGTTCGTGAATTCACAAGGTCTTGCCGACAAGCCCCTGGCAGTTCGGTCGAGTGCGACGAGCGAGGATGGGGCCGACACCTCGTTTGCCGGTATTCACTCAAGCACGCTCAATGTGGTGGGGCTTTCCGCGATCGTGCGGGCCATTCTCGATTGCTACGCGTCGCTCTGGACGCCGCGGGCGCTCGCCTACCGTCGCCGCATGGGAATCGAAGACAGTGACGCAGCCTGTGCCGTCGTGCTGTGCGAGATGGTCGCGGGGCCACGGGGCATCCCCGTTGCTGCTGGCGTTGCCTTTTCATGCGATCCGCGCACTGGTCGGCGAGATGTGATCACCGTCAATGCCGCGGCGGGCCTAGGCGACGCGGTGGTGAGTGGAGACGTGACACCTGATGAGTACGTCGTGGAGGCGCACTCGCCACACGCCATCGTGGCGCGAAGCGAGCGAGGGGCTCCGCTTCTCGACAATAGCCGCATTGCCGAACTCGGCCGCTTGGTGTGGCGAGTGCACTGGTCGCTGGGCGAGGGACAGGATCCGCAAGACATTGAATGGGCCTACGACGGTCGCCGCTTCTGGCTCCTCCAGGCACGCCCTGCTACGCGCCTGCCGCGTTGGACGTTCCCCTCCCGCTCAAGCGACCGGGCCATTTGGTCAAATGCGAACGTCAAAGACTCCTTTCCGAATCCTGCCACAATGATCACCTGGTCGATGATGGAAGGCGTCGTTCGGAACGTTCTGTTCGCCTCGCTGAACCTCATTCGCTTTCCACTTCCACCGGGCATGGAGGTGATGCGTAGATTTACGGGAAGGTTCTACTTTGATTTGGCAATCCTTCAGTGGGCGATGTACGACGCGATCGGGATCACACCCGCGGAGACCAATCGCACCACCGGTGGTTTTCAGCCGGAGATATCCGTTCCCACGGGCAATGCTATGGGCGGCGGCGCCGGGCTTCGCCGCGCGTGGCGACGTCTCAGGATGCTTCGGGGCCTTGCCGGATTCCGGCGGCGGCTTCCCATCGCGATCGACGCCGTCTTCCGTGAGAACCGCCGGGGGCGGGCCATCGACCTCGTCCTTGCTAGCGACGCTGAATTGCTCGGAGAGCTTGGGCGACGCATCGCCCTCGGGAACAGCTTTACCCCCGACATTCAGCTCGCCGCAGCCTACTACGGCGCCTGGATGACGGTGCTCCAGGACGTGCTGGGCCGTCTGACAGGCGATCGACAGCAGGCGCTTGTCACACGGTTGCTCGCGGCGTCCGGCAGCGTTGCGAGTGCCGAACATGGATATCGGTTGATCGACCTGGCGGATCTCGTGCGACGCGAACCAGCCGCGCGAGCAGCGATCGCCACGGACGACTGCGATGCCTGGCGCCAGCTCGATCGCCAGTCACCATTTCGCCAGGCGTTCGAGCAGTATCTCGATGAATTCGGGCATCGCGGCGTGTGCGAGATGGATTTCGGATCGCCCCGTTGGCGAGACGATCCGACGTATCTGCTCCAGCAGATACGCGCGCTGGTGGCCATGGAGAAGAGTGCAGACCCACGGCGCCGCGCCACGCAGGTTCGTCTCTCAGCCGAGCAGGCCTTGCATCGACTCCCGTGGCTGGCTCGCCCCTGGGTGCGTTGGATGCTCGGCAAGACTCGCCACGGAGCCTCGCTTCGGGAGAGTGCCAAGAGCGCGGCTGCGGCGAGTGTCGAACTCGTCCGCCATGGCCTCCTCGAGGTGGGGCGGCGGATGGGCGAGCGAGGAAAGCTTCGCGATCCAGACGATGTCGTCCATCTGTGCATCGCCGATGTGGAGGCATTTCTGAGCGGCGAGTGGTCCGGGGACGGTGCCGCTGAGCTGGCAGGCGATCGGAAAGGCTCGCTGGCCCGCTGGCAGCGGGAGACGCCGCCTGATGTGATCATCGACGACCAGCCAACTCCAGCCAACCCTTCGGCAAGCAGAAACGCCTCGGAGAGCGATGCGCAGGCCGTCACCGCATGGACGGGCGTCGCCGCGGCTCCCGGACAGGCTGAAGGCCCGGCCTGTGTCATCGACACGCCGCAGCACGGGGTTCGACTCGCTGCCGGCGACGTGTTGGTGGCGCCTTCGACTGATCCGGCGTGGACGCCGCTCTTCTTGCGGGCCAGCGCTATTGTCATGGAAACTGGAGGCTACCTGTCGCACGGAGCGATCGTCGCTCGTGAGTTCGGAATCCCATCGGTCGTGAACATCCCGGGGATCATGACTGACGTCGCCTCGGGCGACAGACTGCGAGTAAACGGAGACACGGGCGACGTGTGGCTCCTGCGTCACGCATCAGCGAGCTCCTCCGAGACCGAGACTGTTCCGCAAGAGCTTCCATCCTAAACCGAGCAAAGGAGACTCCCATGCCTCGTCACCGTCATGGCATTTGGATGATCGTGGTTTTTATGGGTGCGTTGGGCGGGGGCATGGTGGCCTCTGGAGACGACACGGCTGCCGGTGGTGACGATGCGCCTGCCCATCGCTATCGAGGATTCACTGGCTACGCCCGCGAGATCACGACCAAGTCGAAGGCCGCGCAGGAGTGGTTCAATCAGGGCATTCAGTTGCTCTACGGCTACAACCACGATGAGGCCATTCGCTCATTTGAGCAGGCCGCCAAGGAAGACCCTTCCTGCGGGATGGCCTGGTGGGGATCGGCCTATGCCCGCGGGCTCCACATCAACAATCCGCTGATGACCGAGGAACAGAGTCGCCTCGCCCATGAAGCCGCTCAGAAGGCGGTGGCGGTGCTCGACGATGAGTCGCCCGTGGAGAAGGCACTGATCAGGGCCGTCGCCAGTCGGTATGCATGGCCGGTGCCGGAAGACCGACTGCCGCTCGACCAGGCCTATGCCGCGGGGATGGAGCGGACCTGGCACCAGTTCCCAGACGATCCGGATGTCGGTGCGCTTTATGCCGAGTCGCTGATGAACCTCCAGCCCTGGGATCTTTGGACAGCCGATGCCTCGCCCAAGGGCCGCGTGCTCGAAATCCTCGCGACGCTGGAACACACCCTTGCTATCGCCCCGCGTCACCCCGGCGCCAACCACTTCTACATCCACGCGATCGAGGCATCGCCATGGCCCGAGCGAGGCTTGGCTGCTGCGGAGCGGCTCGAGACCCTCGTGCCTGGCTCGGGCCATCTCGTCCACATGCCATCCCACATCTTCATTCGGACCGGCCGCTATGACGAGGCCGCCGTCGCGAACGAACGGGCGATCCTCGCCGATGAAACCTATTTCGAGCGTGCACCAGCCCCCGACTTCTACAGTGTGTACTTCCTTCACAACATTCACTTCTTGGCCTACGCCGCAATGATGGAGGGACGGTATCAGGTGGCAATCGACGCTGCCCGCAAGATCGAGAAGCAGGTGCCTCGCGAGTTCCTGAAGAAGCATGTCGCGATTGCCGACGGGTTCATGCCCACGGCGCTCCACGTGCTGCTCCGCTTTGGAAAGTGGGACGCGATCCTCGCCGAGCCCGAGCCGGAGGAATGGCGGCTTTTTTCACGAGCAGAATGGCACTTCGCACGCAGCGTGGCGCTCTCGGCGCTCGGGAGAATCGATGAGGCCAAGCAGGAGCTCGACGCGATGGATGCCGTGACGGAACAGATCACGGACGAATGGGCGATGGGAAACAATCCGGCCCGCGATGTCCTTGCGGTGGCTCGTACGATGGCCGCTGGGGAGATCGCGTTTCGGGAGGGGCGAGCCGACGAAGCGTTCGCGCTTCTGCGTCGTGCGGTGAGCATGGAAGAGTCGCTGCGGTATGACGAACCACCAGGCTGGATGCAGCCGGTGCGGCACGCACTCGGGGCGCTCCTCATGGCCGAAAGCCGCTTTGCTGAAGCGGAGGAAACCTATCTCGCCGATTTGCAGCGACACCCAAACAACGCCTGGTCCCTTCTCGGCCTTGAGCAGGCGCTCCAGAAACAGGGCAAGAAAGAGGCCGCCAAGGCGATGCAGGAGCAGGTGCAAAAGGCGTGGGCCCGTGCCGATGTGAAGCCAGTCGCGAGTTGCTATTGCCACCCTGACGCGCCTCGCTGACGCCGCGCCGGCTCGCGTGGCGCCGCTCCTGGCCCAACGTCTTTCGGGAAGCTCTCGATTTATCCGCCCCTGGTCGAGGCCATCTGCCGCGAGCTCTCCCTGCCAGTGCCCGAGCCGCAGTGACCAAGCAACCGTTCACGCCCTGGTTTGGGATAGGGCGTGATTCGCGCTTTCAGAGGGATAGGTCCGTCCTGAAACGATCCAGCGGACCGTCAGGATCGTGGCGTTGACCCGCACGTGGCGGGGAGTACACTGCCGCGCGGGGTCCATGATGCTGCGACTGCTGGTTGTCTGCATCCGAAGCAGTCGGTGGGCTAGCCTTTCCTCTTACATCCGCAAAGGTATCTTTCAATGATCGTTACAAACACGGAAACTATCGGTGGCTTCACGATCCAAAAGACACTGGGCTTGGTCCAGGGCAATACCGTGCGAGCCAAACACGTGGGTCGCGACATTGCTGCGAGCTTCAAGAACCTGGTCGGGGGTGAGCTCAAGGGGTACACGGAACTGCTGACTGAATCCCGAAGAGAAGCCATGCAAAGGATGTTGGCCCAGGCCCAGCAACTGGGAGCGAACGCGGTCGTCAACGTTCGCTTTTCAACCAGTTCGATCACGGCCGGAGCGTCCGAACTCTACGCGTACGGGACGGCCGTCGTAGTCGCCCAGCATGGCTGAGCTCCGGGGCGACCGGCGGATCATTTCGTTCTTTTATCCTCGAGATCGGGGCACTCACCATGGAAATACTCATTGGCCTTGTGGTCTTTTTTGTCCCGCTGATCGTCTTCGGGGTGTTGATCGGTCGGGGAGTCGAGAACGCGCACCTGCGACGTCTCGAGGCGCATGAGCGAGCAAGGAAGGATTTCTTTGTCACGCAACTGAAGTCTTTTCCGCATGCCGACGACGAAGGCCCCGCGCCGGCCCTGGTGTGTGCCGAAGTGGTCATCGCCAGCGACTACCTGAAGAATTTCTTTGCGTCGTGGAGAAACCTGTTTGGCGGTGAGATCCGCTCCTACACCCGCATGACTGATCGAGCGAAGCGCGAGGCATTGCGACGATTGATCGACGAGGCCAGGTCGCTTGGGTTCAACGCCTTGTGCAACGTCCGCGTGGAATCGGCCGACATCGGTGACCGCCGAAAAAAGGGGGCTCAGGCCATGGCCAGTTGCTTGGTGTATGCAACGGCCTATCACGGTAACGCACCGGGCTCCCTGAGCCATGCCTGAACCTGCCCCACCAGATCCCGAGGCGTCTGATGCACACCGCCATGTTTACGATCCGTATGCGGCACCCGAACTGACCGACTCTTTTCCGCAGAATCCGTCCGTCACGCACCGCTCCAGGGATCATTCCGTCGCGGCTGAACCCTGGCTCAATCAGACGGAGTTTGCTCCAGACGCAAGCGACGTGTTCGGGACCTCCGAATACCCACCCCCGCACGGCCCACACCTGCCCGCTCTTTCGCCCAGTGAACTGGCCGAGCATTCGGTGTGGGATGAGCCGGCGACATCGACACGGCTGGCGGGTGCTCCCGATTCTCAGGCGATGACGTGGTTTCGTTACTCCCAGCTCCAACACGAACAAACGCCGCCACTGCTGACCTGGATGATCACGGGATTGATTGTTGTGCTCGCTGGTCCCTTGGCCATCGCGGGCGCTCTGCTCAATGGCCTGGGGGGTGATGCCTTGGTCATGATGGTGGTCCTGGGGCCGACCATCGAGGAGATACTGAAGATTGCATTGCCGCTGTGGATTGTGGAGAAACGGCCGTGGTTATTCTCCAATGCCTTTCAGATTCTTATCTGTGCCTTGGCTGGGGGTGTGGCTTTTGCCGTCATCGAGAACTGGGTGTATCTCAATGTCTCCATTCCTGATCCATCGCCTGCCCTGGTGGCCTGGCGGTGGTCGGTGTGCGTGGCCTTGCATGTCAGTTGCTCAGCCATCGCGGCCTGCGGGCTGATCCGCGTGCGCAACGGAATGCTCCGCCGTGGCGACCACCCGCAGTTCAATGACGGTGGGTCCTGGATCGTCACCGCGATCGTGGTTCATGGTCTCTACAACCTGATGGCGATCTCCCTGAACCATTGGTTCTGAGCCAGGTGCCTGCCAGAGGCTTCGGTGAATTCGTGTGACACTCGCATGACGACCGACGACGCGGGATGAGCAAACGTCTTGGCTGCGCTCTATACTAGTTATTGAGTTGTGGCCGGCGTGGCTGATCGATCCGGAGATGAGTTGCCCCGGGCATGTGCAGTGCGGCGACCGACTGTGAGGCCCGTGCCATCGTGGAGCGGCGTGAATGATGTTCCGACGCCTGGTTTTTGGGATAGTGCTCAAAATGGGGCACAAAGTGGGGCTTTGGGCCGGCATCGCTGTCTTGGTTCCCAGTGTCGTATCCGCGGCACCACCGTCGTTTACACGCGACATCAAGCCACTCCTCTCGAATCGATGCTTTCACTGCCACGGGCCCGATGCCGAGACCCGCGAAGGGGGCGACGACGCGGGGCTCAGGCTTGATACGTTTGAAGGGGCCACGGCCGATCTCGGCGATCGGGTTGCGATCCGCCCGGGCAAGCCCGACGCGAGCGAACTGGTCGCGAGGATCACGTCAACCGATCCAGACGTCGTCATGCCGCCGGCCGAATCGGGCACGCCACTGACGGCGACCGAGAAGAAGCTTCTGACGGAGTGGATCGCGGCCGGGGCCGAGTATGAGCCGCACTGGGCCTACGTTCCACCGAAGCGGCCCGTCGTGCCGACTGTCTCGAACACGGCATGGGCTCAAAACGACATCGATCGATTTGTGCTTGCGCGACTTGAAAAGGAAAACCTCGCTCCGCAGCCGGAGGCCGATCGTGTCACGCTGGCCCGACGGCTTTCGCTCGACCTCGTCGGCCTGCCACCGACGCCAGAAGAGGTTGATGCCTTTGTTGCCGATTCGTCGGCCGATGCCGTCGAGCGTTTCATTGATCGCCTGCTCGCCCACGAGGGCTACGGCGAGCACATGGCGAGGCAGTGGCTCGATCTCGCTCGCTATGCCGACAGCGCCGGCTACGCCGACGATCGCCCGCGCACGATCTGGGCCTGGCGAGACTGGGTTATCGCGGCCTGCGACACCAATATGCCCTTTGACGAGTTCACGATTCGCCAGATCGCCGGTGATCTTCTGCCTGATGCCACCCTCGACGACAAGATCGCCACGGCGTTTCATCGCAACACACTCACCAACTCCGAAGGTGGCACGATCGACGAGGAGTTTCGGGTGTCGGCGGTCGTGGATCGCGTGAACACGACCATGAGCACCTGGATGGGCACGACGATCGCGTGCTGCCAGTGCCACGACCACAAGTACGACCCTCTCTCGCAGAAGGAGTATTTCGGGATCTACGCGATCCTGAATCAGACCGCCGACGCCGATCGGCCGAACGAGTCACCCGTCCTTCAGCTCTTCACGCCGGAACAGGAAGCCAAGCGTGCGATGCTCGAAGCAGAGCTCGCCGAGATCGCCCGCGAGTTGCCTTCGAAAAAGCCTGGAGGTGAAGAGCCATCTGAGATCGTCGCGCTCCGTGAGCAGCAGATATCGCTCCAGAAAGAATTCGACGCCATCAAGGCTCGCACGACGGTGCCGGTTCTTGAGGCGCTGCCCGCAGACAAGCAGCGAGTCACAAAACTCCAGTACCGCGGCAACTGGAATGATCTTGGCCCCGAGGTCGCGCCTGGAGTGCCGGCCGTGTTCAATCCGGCCGTGCCGTCCAGCGATGGGCGGGTCGATCGGCTGGCAATGGCACGATGGCTCGTCGATCCGGCCAATCCGCTCACGGCCCGCGTCGTCGTCAACCGGCTCTGGGAGCGGCTGTTCGGGATCGGCATCGTCGCGACGAGTGAGGATTATGGTGCCCAGGGGGACCTGCCCAGCCATCCGGAACTGCTCGACTGGCTGGCCTGCGAGCTCATCGACCGCGGCTGGGACACGAAGGCCATCACGCGGCTCATCGTATCGAGCGCGACCTATCGGCAATCGAGCACCTGCCCGCCGGAAGTGGTGGCCGATGACCCTGAGAACCGACTCCTCGCCTGCGGGCCGCGGGTGCGGCTTTCAGCCGAAGTGATTCGTGATCAGGCCCTTGCCGCGTCGGGGCTTCTCTCGCAGAAGAAGGGAGGCCCGAGCGTGAATCCGCCGCAGCCTGACCTCGGCCTCAAGGCTGCCTTCGGTGGTGGCCTCGATTGGAAGACAAGCCAGGGTGAAGACCGCTACCGCCGCGCGATCTACACCACCTGGCGACGGAGCAATCCGTATCCGTCGATGGCCACGTTCGACGCACCCACCCGCGAGATCTGCACGGTCCGTCGCCCGCGGACCAACACGCCGCTCCAGGCACTCGTGACGCTCAATGACCCGGTCTACGTCGAGGCTGCTCAGGCCCTCGCCCGTCGCATGGTCGCCGAAGGGAGTTCCACGGCCGCCGACCGGGCGACCCGCGGGTTTCGACTCGTGCTCGCCCGCATGCCAACCGGCCCCGAGATCGATCGGCTCGTGACGCTGTTCAAAGACGCGCATGCTGAGTATCGCAGCGATGAGGTTGCCGCACGGAAGCTGGCCACCGAGCCACTTGGCGATCCACCGCCCGGATTCGCTGCCGACATACCCGAGCTCGCTGCCTGGACCGTTGTCGCCAACGTGATTCTCAACCTCGACGAAACCTTCATGTGCCCATAGAGCCTATCCCAGAACCTTGTCTGCCTTCGGTCGGCTGCGCGGCACGCTGGGCTGCGTCAGGCTGCATCGACGAATCTCCCTGGATTCGCCTGCTTCGCCTTCCTTGCCAGCCTGCCGCTCGCTCGACCTCGGGGCTTACGACCGGTTCTGGGA
>JBGTGN010000011.1:0-4063 GCA_041746715.1 Pirellulales bacterium
GGCAGCCGTCGCGGCTGCACCTCCACCGCCACCCCAGCCGGCGGCCCAAGCCGCACCGCCAGCCAAGGAACCACCTGGTGGCCGAATCACGGCGAACGCAGCGCTCGTGCGTGGACTCGTCACGCTGACCCCCAAGGGGCCTGAGCTCTCCGAGATGTCGATGGAGGGCCAGGTCGAGCTCGTCGAGCAGCCGTCGGACACAGCGAAGGACGGTCCGCCCGTCACGATTCGCGGCGACCAGCTCCAGCTCTCACGGCCCACCGCATTCGATGCTCGGGCGGTGGTGTCGGGACGACCGGCGACTGTCATCGGTCGTGGTCTCGATCTCGAGGGGCCGCTTGTCGAATTCGACCGCGGTCGCAACCGTGTGACCGTCGATGGGGCTGGCCGGCTCTCCCTCCCGATGCCAGCCGATGGCCCTGGTCTGGAAGGGCTGGCGATCACCGGCTCCCCGGCCACGAAGCCGCCACCAGCACCGGGAGCCGACGCAGGCACCCTCGATGTCACCTGGAAGGGCCGGCTCGACTTCGATGGGCAAACCGCGAGGTTTGTGGAAGATGTGGTCGCCGACGGCGGCACCACGATCGTTCGCTGCGGATCGCTCGACGTTGTCTTCGATGAGCCCTTTGAGTTTGGGGCGGAGCGCCCCGGGAAACCACAAGGCCAGCCTGGTCGCCAGCCTGAGGTCGCGAGGATTGCCTGCGGCAGCGGCGTGAAGATCGAGAGCGAGTCGCTCGACGAGGCAGGGGAACGGTCGGTCGAACGGCTCTTCGTACGAGATCTCGTCGTGGAGCGTGCCAGCGGTGAAGTCAGTGGGACTGGTCCCGGCCGTTTGACGAGTACGCGCAAGGGACCACCGCCTTCATTCGCCACGCCGTCTGCGGCCGGAAGCCCGCCGGTCGCTCCGGTGGCGACGACGAAGCCGAGCGGTCTGACCTATCTTGGCGTCGATTTTCAGCGAGGACTTCGGGGCAATATCCACCGCCGATCGATGGAGTTTCATCAACGGGTCGAGGCGATCTGGGGACCGGTCGTAGCCTGGGACGACGCGCTCGATCCGCATGCGGCCAGGGGACTGCCAGAGGGTGTCATCACGATCGCAACCGATGTGCTTGGCGTTGGACAGGCGCCGCCCATGCCGGGGCAGCCACGCGGCATGCTCGAGCTCGCGGCGGCGGGCAACGTGCTCGTGGAAGGGGAGTCGTTTACCGCGCGGAGCGCCAGGCTCACCTGGAGTGAGGCGAAAGACCTTCTCGTGTTTGCGGGGGATGGCCGAAGCGATGCCCAGCTCTTCCGGCAGTTGAAGGCCGGAGGCCAGCCTTCGACCGCAGCCGCTGGCCGAATTCTTTACTGGCGTGGTCTTAACCGTGTTGAAGTCGAAGACGCCCGGTACTTCGATTTCGATCAACTCGGCGGTTCCGGCGGCCCGAACCTGCCCGGAGCCGGGCCAACTCGTCCCGGTGTCCAGCCCGTTCCCTTCGCCCCACAGCAAGCGCCCGGCACGTAAGCCTCTCACCCCCTATGCTGCCACCCGCCACGATTCGCGTCGTCGATTCCCACACGATTGGCGAACCAACACGGCTCGTCATCGACGATGCCTTTGTCGCCAGCCTCGATCTTGGCACCGGCTCTGTTCGAGCGAGGCGTGACGCGTTTCGCGAGCGATATGACCACCTGCGACGGTCGCTCGTAGCCGATCCACGAGGCGTCGAGGCGATGGTGGGCGTCGTGCTCGTGTCGCCGACCGCCCCGTCGTGTGATCGCGGAGCATTCTTCTTCAATCGCGTCGGCTATCTCGACATGTGTGGCCATGCCACGATCGGCCTTGTCGTGTCGCTTGGGCATCTCGGCCGGATCACGCCGGGACCGTTTCGTCTCGAGACGCCGGCGGGTATCGTGGGGGCCGAGTGGCACGGTGGAACGGCGGGGGCGTTTCAGTGCGTGCCACCGCGGCGTATTCATCGTGGGCTCTCAGTGACATGTACTGATGGCACGACGGCCTCAGGCGATGTGGCAACTTCCGGCCTCTGGTTCTTTCTCTGTCGCGATCACGGGCTCCCGATCGAGCCCGACGCGATCCCGCTGCTCCGTGAGAAGGCCTGGTCCATTCGCAGAGGCCTGGCAGCCGCAGGCGTCACGGGCGATGCGGGCGAGACAATCGACCACATCGTGCTCATGGGGCCGCCGCACGACCGTGGCAACCATGCTCGCAACTTCGTGCTCTGCCCCGACGGAGCCTTCGATCGCTCCCCCTGCGGCACCGCGACGAGCGCCTTGGTGGGCTGTCTCCATGAGGATGGCGTGCTTGCCGAGAAAGCCCTCTGGCGGCAAGAGAGCATCCTCGGCGGCACGTATGAAGCATCGGTGCGTCGTGACGGCGACATCCTCGTGCCGACCGTCCGAGGCCAAGCCTGGATCACCGCCGAGAGCACGCTCCACTTCGCGGCTGACGATCCCTATCGCACGGGGCTGCCTCAGACGACTCGCCGCGACTCTTGATCAAGGCGTTCGAGGAGGAACGCCATGACCTCGGGAGCGATGCGGTCCTCATACCTCGGCTCGTGGCCACCCCCGACAGGTTCCAACATTGCCACATGGGGAATGCCGAGGGCCACGAGCTTGCTCTGGAGGCGGACGGCGCCGTCGTGCCAGTGTTCGTCGGCAGGATCACTGGCGAAGAACTGATGACGCGGCCAGTTGAGCGGGTGGACATGGAGGATCGCCGTATCCTGCCTCGCTCGTTCGACGTCGCCATAGATCTCTTGAAGTGTGTCGTAGCACTCGCCGTCGTCCCGAACGTGTGCCTCCCGCATCGCTGCATGAAAATCGATCGCCGGTGAAATGGCCGCAGCGACTGGGAAGGTGTTGGGATGCCTGTATGCCAGCCGAAGCGCCCCCTGGCCACCCATGCTCGTGCCGATCAGCCCGATGTATGGAGGCGACACGCCGAAGCGGCTCCTGATCTCGGCCACGACGTGGTCGATCACATACCGCTCGGGCGTGATGCCTTGGTCGAACGACGGCACGATCCGGTCGAGCCACCAGGAACGGCCGGTTCGCGGCGCGATCACCGGGAGCTTCGACTCCTCGATGCAATCACGGAGCCCCGCAATTTCCTGGAGCCACCGCTCCCGAACGCCGTGAAGGTAGATCACCGCACGACCGGGAAGTGGATCGGGCGGTGCGAAAATCTCGCACGGGCGACCTGCGACGTCGGCGAGGAGCCAACCCGGTCGCTGCGGAGGAAGGGGGCGCATGGATGGGCCAAACAACGGGGAAGGGGCCAAGGCTCTTCTGACGAGGAGGAACAGGCGGTTATCCTGTTTGATCGTGTTCGAGGTCAACCAGTCTCCCGCAGGTACGCGACGCAATGCGAGTGCTGCTTTCCTCAGATGATCTCGCCACCGGCATCGAACGCCTTTCCGCAGAGGTGAAAGACACCTTCGGCAGCCGGCCACTGACAGTGGTCGGTGTGCTCACCGGGAGTATCGTGGTCGTGGCCGATCTGATCCGTCGTCTCGAAGTCCCGGTGCAGGTCAGCATGGTGTGGGCCAGCAGCTACCGCGGCACGGCCACGCGGCCTGGTGAACTCGAACTGCGACTCGATCTGCTTCCCGATCTTACCGGCCAGGACGTCCTCCTCGTCGACGATATTTTTGACACCGGCCATACGCTGGTAGCTCTCCTGGACGAGCTCTCGCGGCGCGGGGCGGCGAGCGTGCGGTCGCTCGTGCTGCTCGCCAAGGAAGGGCGGGCCGAAGTCGCGATCCGGCCAGACTTCGTCGGTTTCGATATCCCTGACGAATTCGTTGTGGGCTATGGCCTCGATTTCGACGGGGCGTGGCGGCACTTGCCGTACCTTGCCGTGTTGGATGAGGACGAGATCGCCGCCACCCGAGCAGCCCGCGTTGCATGCCAGAGTGCCAATGGGCGAGGGTAGCCGAATCCTGCTCGTGGCACGCGGGCTCGATCCCGTGGGCACGGGTCGCCAGGTTGAGCTCGCAGTCGAGGGCCTTGCTGCCGCTGGCTTTCACGTCGCGGTTGCGGTGACGACCTGCGGCGG
>JBGTGN010000012.1:0-2424 GCA_041746715.1 Pirellulales bacterium
CAAGCGCCGCATCACCGCGGGCTTCGCTCGGCACCCAGGCGACCGTCCGCACCCGTGCCCGATCGAGCCCCGCAAGCCAGTTGGCAAGCACGAGGCTCTGCTCGGGCGAGCCACCGGCTGAGTCGATCTTGAGACAGATGAAGTTGGCACCGTCATTGACCGCCCGCTCGATGCGGGTTTGCACCCGCGATACCGTATCGGGGCCGATTCCACCGGCCAGCGACACCTGCACTCCGTTCCATCCACCCTCGAGCGATGGGTCGGCGACGAGCAATCGCTCGGCGACCCCGAGGCCCCGGGCGAGCTCTGCCGGTGACGATGCCACAAGCCCCACAAACCCCAGCTCGCGAGCCCGCCTTCCCGTAAGCGACAGTGGCACGGGCTCGAGCCGCTCGGTCGCCACGACAGCGGCACGCTCCTCCACTTCGGCAATCGCCCCCTCGGCCACGAACTCACTGCCGACGTCGGTCGTCACCCGCAGGACGCGCGATTGCGGATCAACGAGCGCCACCGCTACGGCCGGAGGCACGGTTCGACGACGAGAGGCGATCTCGCGATAGGCAGCTCGCATGGCATCATCAATGACCGGCTCGTTGACATTCGCCGGACCAAGCTCCGCCGTCACCGGCATCGCGATCGTGTCACACGCGAGGGCCACGAGCACGGCGTGCCCACGCGCGCCGTCGGGGAGCCACGCCACGGTCTTCACCCCGTCGATCCGTCCGCTTGTGAGAAACCTCGCGAGCTCCAAGGCGCGACCAAAATCACTGGCAGCGGCGTCGTCGCCAACCGCGGAGTCAAACCGCAAGACGAGCACGCCCCGTCGATCGGGCTGGCCGCGAAGGCGATCGAGCTGGCGAAGGATCGTGCCGCGAACCGCGATATCACGGGAACCGGTCAGAGGCATCGGCACCGGTAGGAGGATTGCCTCAGGAGAGGTTGCCTCCGGCAGTTGCTCGTCGGCACGTGCTGGCGCGAAGGCCCACGCAGCAAGCATAACGCAGCAGGTAGCGCCGCGAACGACCCGACCATGCCGCATGATCTGAACTCCATAAAACCAGTGCCGGGAACCACCGGCCAAAGCATTTTAGCTCACCGGCGGCCCACGCTCACCCAAGGGTCTCGCCTTCTCTCTATACTCCGCACCATGACAACCCAACCCACAGCGACTGGCCCCGCCTCGGCCTGCGACGGCGAATTGCTCGATCTCGTGGCTTCCAGGGCCCTGAAGCGTGGCAGCTTCACCCTGGCAAGCGGAGCTCAGGCGAGTTTTTACCTCGACGCCAAACAGGTGGTTCTCGACGCCCACGGCGCGATGCTCGTGGGCCGGACAATCCTTCGGAGGCTCGAATCCCTCGGCCCTCTGCCGGTGGCCGTGGGAGGCATGAGCATTGGCGCCGATCCGGTCACGTCCGCCGTCGTGACGATGGCGGGCGTCGCGGGGCTGCCGCTCAAGGGGTTCATGGTTCGCAAGGAGCCCAAGGGCCACGGGCTCCAACGGTACGTCGAGGGGCCGGTCGAGCCGGGGCAGCGGGTGGTGATCGTCGAAGACGTCATCACAACCGGTGGTTCGTCGCTTCTGGCCATTGATCGGGCCGTCGAGTTTGGACTCGTCGTAGAACGCCTTGTGGCGGTCATCGATCGGCTCGCGGGGGGCCGCGAGGCCCTCGCAGCGCGAGGTATTCCACTCGAGTCGCTCGTGACGATCCGCGATCTCGGGCTCGAGAGCGACGCCTCCTGAAGGTTGCTTCCGAGGGGAGCACGGGCGTACGCTGCTGAGGCGAGAGCCTCGCAGTTCAGGAGCACAAGGGCACCCATGACCAGTGGCAAGGTGACAACTCGCTTGTATCCCGCCGTGTGGGTCCTCGTGGTCGTAATCGCGATGAACCATGCGTCGATTGCCGCCCCTCTCAAGCAGGCTGAGGCTGTCTCCGCGGTGGACGAGCCATCGACAGAGGAGATCGCGACACTCGTCGGCCAGCTCGGCGATGCCGACTACGCCGTCCGCGAGACGGCCTCGGCCCGCTTGGCCGAGATCGGTCCTGCGGCTACCGATGCGCTCCTGGCAGCGGCGGAGCTGAGCGACGATCTCGAGGTGGCGCTTCGGGCGAAGTGGCTTGCCGACTCCCTCCCACTCACGGCCGCCGATGATCCCCCCGAGGTGAAGGCCCTGCTCGAACCCTTCGCCAAAAGCAGCCTCAGCGAACGGGTGCAGATCATGCACCGCCTCCTGCGGCTCGACGACGACGCCGGGATCGTGGCACTGGCGAGGATTGTCCGCCTGGAACGTACGCCCACCGGCTCACGGATCGCCGCGGCACTCCTCGCGAGGGAGTGGCAGCCTCTCGATCCCTCCTGGGCTGGCATCGCGCCGAAGATTATCGCTGGTCTGGGGCCGAGCCGGCGGCCGGCTGCGGCGTTCCT
>JBGTGN010000013.1:0-24743 GCA_041746715.1 Pirellulales bacterium
GTTGCTGCGGCGTACCACACCGCATGACGTACGAGCACGGGAGCCTGGATGTGCGACCGGCGGCCGGCGGGCCGCGAAGGCTGCAAAGGCCATGGATGGCTTTGCAGCCGTGAAGTCAGCCTGCCGACAACGCGATCACTTCGGCCACGGTCTTTTTGCCCGAGGGCTTTTTGTCTGGGAAGGGGCCGTCGGCGCCCCCCTTCGGCCAGGTCTTCGGGTCGGCGTAGAGGCCGTCGTCTTCAAATTCCTTCTGAAGCTTCGCGATCTCCGCCTTCAGCTCCTCGAATACAGCCGCCACCTCGGGCTTGGCCGCTTCAGCGGGATCGAAAAGCAGGTTGTGCTGCTCCGTCGGGTCATTGACGAGATCAAAAAGTTCCCAGGCATCCTTCTTCCAATAGTGGATGAGCTTGTGCGTGGCCGTGCGAACCCCCAGGTGAGCCCGCGTGTTGTGATGGCCAGGGTCGTGGTAGTAGCGGTAGTAGACGCTCGTTCGCCAGTCATCAGGTTGCTCACCCCGGAGCAGTGGGGCAAGGCTTCGGCCCTGCATCGAATCCGGGATCGGAAGGCCGGCCAGGTCGAGGAACGTGGGCGCGAGATCAATGTTCGCGACGAACGCGTCGGGCTCGCTGCCCGGCTTGATGCCCGGGCCACGGGCGATGAGTGGCACCCGCAGGCCGGGCTCGTACATGAACCGCTTGTCGTAGAGGCCAAGGTCGCCGAGATACCAGCCGTTGTCGGCTGAGTACATCACGATCGTGTCGTCAGCGAGGCCATTCGCATCAAGGTAGTCGAGGAGTTTGCCGACGTTGTCATCGACTCCCTGCACACACGCCAGGTAGTCCTGCATGTATCGCTGATACTTCCACTTCACGAGGTTCTCCCCCGAAAGGCCCTCGGGGGGCGTCATCTTGAGGTCTTCGCGGTCGAGATCACGGGTAATCGTCTGACGGTTCTCGGGAAGCGCCGCCGGCCGTGTGGCGTAGTCATCAAAGAGGGTGTCGGGCTCGGGAATGACTGCATCCTTGAACTTGGCTTTGTTGCGTTCGTCGGGATGCCAGCGGCGGTGGGGCGCCTTCTGATGCACCATGAGGAAGAAGGGTTTTTCCTTCGGGCGGGTTTCGAGAAACTCGATCGCGAGGTCGCCTGTGATGTCGGAGCAGTGACCATCGATCGTGAGCATGTGGCCGGGCACGAGGAACCGTGGGTTCCAGTAGTCGCCCTGGCCGGGGAGGACTACCCAGCGATCAAAGCCCGTTGGGTCACTCCCGAGATGCCACTTGCCGACGATGCCGGTGTGGTAGCCCGCCGCCTGGAGGTGCTTCACGGCATGGTCGCGGGAGCCGTCAAAACGATTGAAGACGGGCACGCCATTCTTGTGGGAATACTGGCCCGTGAGGAGCGTGGCTCGGCTGGGTGTGCAGATGGAGTTGGTGACAAACGAATTGGTGAACCGCGCACCCGCTGCCGCAAGCCGATCGATGTGGGGTGTTTCGTTGACTTTGGAGCCGTATGCCGAGATCGCGTGCTCAGCGTGGTCGTCGGAGAAGATGAAGATGATGTTGGGTGGCGAGGGCTCGCCGGCAAGCGCGAGCGCCGGAAGGACACATGCCACGAGGGCAAAGAGAAAACGGCTACGCATGGAGACCACCTCGCGGCTGACGAAACTGATAGGGAGCCTGAATTGTTTCCGACCGGCATCCGCCTGTCAAAGAGCCGATCGCGAAGACACCGCTTCCCGAGCATCGCTCGCGCGGGTGGGAGCTAGCGGAGGGAGCGGGGGTTCGAGAATCCCTCGCACACTCGGCCAGAGGAGCGCCGTCTCCACGACCATCCAGGCTTCGAGGGCAAGCATCACGACGGCGACGGCTACGAGCGCCCAGCTTCCGCCGGTCCACCACCGCTGCACGTCGATCGCAAGTGCCCATGCCGGCATCAGGAGCATGAAGACCATCGGTATGGTTGCGATCCAGGTCGGCAGGCCGCGGCGGACGAGATAGACGCTCACCACGATGAGCGATAAGCCCGCGAGCAACTGGTTCGTCGCGCCAAAAAGCGGCCAAAGGATGAGGCCACCCGTGCCGATCCATTCGGCTGTCCAGGGCTTGCCCGGAGCAGGCATGAGCGCAAGAAGGAAGGCCGATGTGACGGCGAGCAGCGTGGCGCCATGCGGCGTCGTCAGCAACCAAAGCGGCCATGCGAACGGCGAAAGGCTATCTGAGGGACGTCGCTGCTGGGGCGTCCATGCGGCGCCTGCGGGCAGCAGCGTGGCCGCGAGTTCCTGCACGACGTACCGCTGAAGCCGCGTGGCCGTGTCGAGGGTCGTGCCGGCGAAGCTGGCCACAAGCACGCCCATCATGGCCCGTGCGAACGTGGCCTCAATGCCGATCGCGCCGAGGAGATTGCCGGAGCCGACGACGAAGGCAGGAATGGCATTGCCACCCGCCACGACACGCCAGTCGGCGTAAATCGTCTGCCACAGTGCCGAACCGGTGACGCCTGGATACTTCTGCGGCCAGCCGAGGCCGATGCCAGCCGCCACGGCCACGATCACGAGGATGGCAAGAAATGCCTCGAGCAGCATCGATCCGTAGCCGACCACTTGGGCGTCGGTTTCACATCGCAGTTGCTTGCTCGACGTGCCCGAGCTGACAAGGCAATGGAATCCGCTGACAGCGCCGCATGCGATCGTGACAAAAAGGAACGGCAGGATTGGCGGAGCGTTCATGGGGTCGAGGTCGAGGACGGGGGCAACGAGGTCGAGCGGTTGCCTCGCACCGTCTCCGCCAGCGATCGGGCCGCCAAACACCGCCGCCGCAACCAAGCCCGCGATGACGAGGCCGAGGCTCGCGATGAGCTGAAGGCTATTGATGTAATCGCGGGGCTGAAGGAGCACCCACACGGGCAGCACGCTCGCGATGTAGCAGTACGCCAGGAGGACGCCCACCCACGCCCAGATTGGCCAGGTGGCAACGGTGGAATTGAAGGACTGAATCGCCGTGCCGAGTGCCCCGCCGGTCCATTCGAGGCCTGGGCATCCGGCCCCGAGCCACACCGTCGAGAACATGATTCCAAGCGCAATGAGGCTGGGCCAGAAGAGGTCGCGGCCAGCGCGATGAACCCTCAGCCCGATCCACACGGCAATTGGAATCTGGAGAAAGACTGGCAGGATCGATTCGGGAAACTGCACGAAGACGTTCGCGATCACCCAGCCGAAAATCGCGAGCACGATCCAGAGGGCAAAAAGCAACAGGACAAGAAACAGGAGTCGCACGCGTCGGTTGAGAAGCCTTCCTGCCACTTCGCCGACCGTCATGCCGCGGTTCCGCAGGCTCACGACGAGCGCGGCCAGGTCGTGCATCGCGCCCACGAAGATCGCGCCGAGGAGCACCCACACGACCGCCGGCCCCCAGCCCCACATGATCGCAAGCGCCGGTCCCACAATTGGCCCGGTGCCTGCGATACTCGTGAAGTGGTGGCCAAAGACGATCGCCGGGGGTGTCGGCACATAGTCGATGTCGTCTCGCATCTCAACGCTCGGCACGGAAGCCGTCGGCGAGAGCCGGAACACCGCGTGAGCCAGCCAACGACCGTAGGTGAAATAGGCCCCGACAAGCAGGGCGGCACTTCCAAAGACCAGGACGAGAACATTCATGTGCGTATGGATGGACGGCGGCTCGGAATCTCTCGCGAGCCTACCACTACCAACGCAAAATGGGGACGGGTGGTGGCGTGCGGGGCAACGTGTCAGCCGAACGCGTTGCCTTGGCTACCATACGTGTATGGATGAAAGCGAGATGGACGAGGTACCCTGGTATCGCCGCCCCAGGTCGAAGCAGCTTGTCATCGTCGGGATCGTACTGCTTGCCAGCGGCGTCGGCCACGGGGTTGTTCATGGTGTGCTCGGAGGCCCCTGGGAGGGGGCCGTCACATGGCGAAAGCCGATTCTTTTTGGCATCTCGGGCGGACTGACGAGCCTCTCCCTCGGCTGGATGTGGACGGCGCTGCCATGGCGGCGTGGCGACCGCTGGCTCGCCGCGGCAACGGCCTGGGCGTTGCTGGTCGAGGTGTTCCTCATCGACCTTCAGCGGTGGCGTGGCGTGGCGAGCCACTTCAATCGTGACACGTCACTCGACTCGTGGCTCTACGACGCGATGGGCGTGCTCATCCTCTTTGTGTCGCTCGTGATCGTTGACCTCACGGTTCGATTGTTTCGCAGCAGCGCCGCGATGTCGCCCGACATGCTCTTCGCAACACAGGCCGGCATGGTGTTTCTCGTGATCTCGTGTGGACTTGGTATTTGGATCAGTATCTACGGTGATAGGCGGGTGGCCGAAGGCCTCGACCCCGAGCGGTGGGGTGCCGCCGGTGTGCCCAAGTTTCCGCACGGCGCGGTAATCCATGCGATCCAGTGGCTTCCGGCGATTGCCTGGGCCGCCCGGCGTGTCGGTGGGTCCGTGCGGTTCCGGACATTTCTTGTCGGAATGGCAACGACAGGAACAGCCTCGATGCTCGCCTACGCATTGCTTCAAACCGTGGCGGGGCGATCTCGGTTCGACGCCCCCGGAGAGGCCCTTGGCCTGCTCGCGGTCGCCCTTGCGTGCCTCGTGATCCCCATCGTGATCATCACTTGCGTGGGAATTGGACAACGGTTGGCGAGGTGATGCCAAAAGGAGCGACGCCCACGGCCCTGAAAATTCTGGCACAATGCTGTCATGCCTATCGACTTTGCAACTGCTGACAAACTCTTTCGGGTGAAGCCTGGGACGAAGTTTCATCTTGCCGACCACGATCCCGCCTGGGCCGGAGACGAGGACGTTCCCGAGAGGAAGCGGAAGAAGTTGGCCAAGGAGATCCTCGAAGCGAGCCGCGAGGAACTGACATCGGCCCAGGAGCTGCTCTACGCCGCGGATACCTGGAGCATGCTCGTCATCTTTCAGGCGATGGATGCCGCCGGGAAGGATGGTGCCATCAAGCATGTGATGAGTGGCGTCAATCCGCAGGGTGTCGAAGTGACGAGCTTCAAGCACCCGTCAGCCGAGGACCTCGACCACACGTTCCTCTGGCGGTGCATGAAGGTACTGCCGGAGCGAGGGCGAATCGGCATCTTCAACCGTTCCTATTACGAGGAAGTGCTCATCGTGCGGATTCACCCGCGGCTCCTCGAGGCCCAGCGAATCCCCGGCATCACGCCCTGCAAGAAAACCTGGCGAGACCGGTTCGACGACATCAATGGCTTCGAGCGACACCTCGCCCGCAACGGCACAGCCATCGTGAAGTTTTTTCTCAACATCTCGCCCGATGAACAGAAGGAGCGATTCCTCGATCGGATCAACGAGCCAGACAAGCACTGGAAGTTTTCCTCGTCGGACGTGGCTGAGCGGGGATACTGGGATGACTACATGAAGGCCTATGAAGAGGCGATCCGTGAGACGAGCACGGAGCATGCCCCGTGGTACGTCATCCCGGCCGACCGAAAGTGGGTGAGCAGGGCCGCGGTTGCGGCTGTTCTGGCCGGCACGATCCAGAGGCTCGGCCTCCAGTGGCCGGCGGTCGATGACGCCAAACGTCAGCAGATCGCGGAGGCTCGCCGTACGCTCGAGGGCGAGTAGTTTCCGCCGTAGGAGTGCATCGCCCTCGCCGTCACAGGCGGGGCTGGCACGGTCTGCTACACTTCGAGGCGTCAGGAGAGAGCCCTCTCGAGGGGCCGCCGAAGGCCGAACGCTCAGGCACAAGAGACTGACGACACATTCTGTTGGAGAGTGACGCGGAATCCCTAGCGAAGCCGCGTCCACCGAAGGGGCAACCCGTGAGCCTGCGTTCACGGCGAATCTCTCAGGTTCCAGGACAACAGGGTTCCGGGTGGCAGGCTCGCGCTGTCACCGCCAGTGAAGGAGCCCGATCATGTCCGACGTTGCTATTTCGCCTCCCGTCGCGGGGCACCGTTCCGGCCGCCATCGGGCTGGCATTGCGATCGGCCCAACTCATCTCGTGGCCGCCCACTCGCTTGTCGAGCCTGCCGATTTTGCAGCGCGGCATATTGGCCTTACGCCATCGGATGAGGCGACGATGCTCGCTGCGGTGGGCAGTGAATCGTTCGACGCCCTCATCGACGAGATCGTACCCACGGGCATCCGTCGCTCGAACGCGATGGCATTGCCCCTTGCTGTCTCGGAGGCGGGAGCGCTCGACGAGCTCAGGACCATTGCCTCGCGGAACCGAATTCTCAAGAGCTTCATCGGCCAGGGCTACTACGGCACCCGCACGCCCGGCGTCATCCTTCGCAACGTGCTCGAGAATCCAGCCTGGTATACGGCCTACACCCCGTACCAGGCCGAGATATCCCAGGGCCGGATGGAGGCGCTCGTCAACTTTCAGACGATGGTCTGCGACCTTACCGGAATGCCGATCGCCAATGCGTCGCTGCTCGACGAGGCGACGGCTGCGGCCGAGGCCATGACGCTCGCTCGTCGCGTGGCCGCGAGCGCAAGCTCGCGGTTCCTCGTTGACCACCGCTGCCATCCGCAAACCATCGAGGTGCTTGCCACGCGGGCAGAGCCGCTGGGCATCGACCTCGTGGTCGGCGACGTCCGCGAGCTTGTGGCCATCGGGGATTGCTTTGGCGCGCTCGTGCAATACCCGACCACCGATGGCGATGTGCCCGACTGGCAGGATCTCGCCGATACCCTGCATGCTAGCCAGGCGTTCCTCTGCGTAGCCACCGACCTGCTCGCCCTGACACTCCTCATGCCGCCGGGCGAGTGGGGGGCCGATGTTGTCGTGGGCTCGACTCAGCGATTTGGCATGCCGATGGGCTGCGGAGGGCCGCATGCCGCGTTCTTCGCGTGTCGCGACGCGGCGAAGCGTTCGATGCCGGGCCGGCTGGTTGGCGTGAGCGTCGATGAAGCGGGCCGCCCGGCCTATCGCCTCGCGCTCCAGACTCGCGAACAGCACATCCGTCGCGAGAAGGCGACATCCAATATCTGCACGGCTCAGGTGCTCCCGGCCGTTGTGGCCTCCATGTACGCCGTCTATCACGGGCCCGAAGGGCTCACGCGGATCGCGCGGCGGGTGTCGCGGCTCGCGGCGGTTCTCGCAGTAGGCCTCCGTGCGCTCGGCATTCGTGTCGTTTACGAGCATGCGTTTGACACGCTCGCGCTCGCGACAGGTGACCGTACGAACACGATCCTCGAACGAGCCCGTGACGCTGGACTCAATCTCCGTCGCCTCGATGCCGGCACGCTCGGCATCGCACTCGACGAGACGACCCAGCCCGCCGACATCATCGCGATCTGGAAAGCCTTCGCTGAGCCTGGCCAGACCGTTCCCGACCTGGCGGAATGCGAGACGAGCGCACCGTCGCTCCTCCCCGCAAGCCTTCTTCGCTCGAGCCCCTTCCTCGAGCACCCGGTGTTTCACTCACACCGAAGCGAGACGGCGATGCTCCGGTATCTCCGCGAGCTGGCCGACCGTGATCTCGCGCTCGATCGCTCGATGATCCCGCTCGGGAGCTGCACGATGAAGCTTAATGCCACGAGCGAAATGATCCCGATTACATGGCCGGAGTTTGCCGACATTCACCCCTTCGCGCCGGCCGACCAGCGAGAGGGTTTTGCGACCCTCGAACAGCAGCTCGTCGCATGGCTTACCGCCGCCACGGGCTACGCCGGCATCAGCCTCCAGCCAAACGCAGGCAGCCAGGGTGAGTATGCGGGGCTTCTCGCGATCCGGGCGTGGCATCGATCCCGTGGCCAGGGGCATCGTGATGTCTGCCTGATTCCGTCATCTGCCCACGGCACGAACCCCGCCAGCGCCCAGATGGTGGGTATGGAAGTTGTCGTTACCGGCTGCGACGCCGATGGCAACGTGGATATGGCCGAGCTCGAAGCCACGTGCCAGCACTACGCCGACCGGCTCGCCGCGGTGATGATCACTTACCCGAGCACCCATGGCGTATTCGAGACGGAGGTTCGTCGGCTCTGCGAGATCGTCCATGCTCACGGGGGCCGCGTCTATGTGGATGGTGCCAACATGAACGCGCTGGTCGGCCTCGCGGCGCCGGGTGAGTTTGGGGGAGACGTCAGCCATCTCAATCTCCACAAGACATTTTGTATTCCGCACGGCGGCGGCGGGCCCGGTGTCGGACCCGTCTGCGTGGTCGATGATCTTGTTCCATTCCTTCCGGGACATGCCGCCGGCGGCCTCACCGATCGCCCGGTGGTTGGCGCCGTCTCGGCCGCACCGCTGGGCAACGCCGCGGTGCTCCCCATCTCGTGGATGTATTGCCGGATGATGGGGGCCGACGGGCTCGTGCACGCGACGTCTGCCGCGATTCTCTCGGCAAACTATGTGAGCGTGCGGCTTCGCGACCACTACCCCACGCTCTATTGCGGCCGCGGTGGCCGCGTCGCGCATGAGTGCATCCTCGACCTGCGGCCGCTCGAGAAATCGGCCGGCGTCTCGGCCGAAGACGTGGCCAAGCGGCTCATCGACTATGGTTTCCATGCGCCGACGCTGAGCTTTCCTGTGCCCGGCACGCTCATGGTGGAGCCGACGGAAAGCGAAGACCTCGCCGAGCTCGATCGGTTCATCGAGGCGATGATCGCAATCCGCGACGAGATTCGCAGGATCGAAGCGGGCGAGTGGCCACGGGACGACAATCCGCTCGTGCATGCGCCCCACACGGCCCCATGCGTGGCATCGACCGCCTGGACGCGGCCCTACTCCCGCGAGCAGGCGGCCTTTCCCGTGGCATCGCTCGAGCGGCGAAAGTATTGGCCGCCGGTGGGCCGGGTGAACAACGTTTACGGCGATCGCAACCTTTTCTGTAGCTGCGTGCCGGTGGCCGCCTGGGCCGAGCCAGCCTCGGGGGCATGACGTTTGCGTTCATGACCTGCCATCGATCGCGGTTGGCCGCGGCATGGGGGATGCAGTAGGCTTGCCGCCCATGGCAGCGAAAACGCAGGATTCATGGGGCTCACGGATCGGCGTCATTCTCGCCGTGGCCGGCAGTGCCGTGGGCCTCGGCAACTTCATCCGCTTCCCGGGCCAGGCGGCCCAGTTCGGGGGCGGCGCCTTCATGATCGCCTACGCGATCTCGTTCCTCATCATCGGGCTGCCCATCGGTTGGGCCGAGTGGACGATGGGCCGCTACGCGGGCCAGCGGGGCTACAACTCGGCTGCCGGTGTCTTTCACTGCCTGGTGCCGTGGCGAGGGAGCAAGTATGTCGGCGTGCTCGGCGCGATCATCCCGCTCGTCATCTTCATGTACTACGTGGTCATTGAGGCATGGGCGCTGGGCTACACCGCGCGGTTTGTGCGAGCCATGTTTGACCCGACCCTGCAGTTCGCCAAGATCGAAGACTCGCAGGCATTCTATGCCTCGTTTGTCGGGTCGGCAGCCGACGGGGCGGCGATGCGGATGGATCTCGACGCCCTGCTGCCGTGGCTTGTGATCGTGTTCGTCCTCAATCTTGTTCTTATCTACCGGGGAATCTCGGCGGGGATCGAAAAGGTGTGTCGAATCGGCATGCCTGTGCTCATGGTGCTCGCTGTGATCGTGCTCGTGCGGGTGCTGACGCTCGGCACGCCTGACCCAGCCAAGCCCGACTGGAACGTCTCCACGGGGCTTGGCTACATGTGGAATCCGGGTAAGACGCTCGTGGTCGATGCAGACGGCCGCACGCTGTCAGAAGTGGTCGATCCTGATCCTGCTCGGCAATTCCAGCGGGCGCACACCCTTGCAGCCGAGACGCGAGGCGCCCGGGTCGAGCAGCGCGGCGTGCTTGCCCAGTTGGCCGACCCCAACCTCTGGCTCACCGCGGCCGGGCAGATTTTCTTTTCGCTCTCGGTCGGCTTCGGTGTGATTCTCGTCTACGCGAGCTACATGAAACCCAAAGACGATGTTGTGCTCAGTGGCCTGGCGGCGAGCTCCACCAACGAGTTCTGCGAGGTGGCCCTCGGTGGCCTCATCACGCTCCCGGCGGGCGTGGCCTTTCTGGGCATCGCTGGTGTGGCAGGGCAGGGGACATTTGGCTTGGGGTTCAACGTTTTGCCGATGGTATTCAGTGCGATGCCGCTCGGGAGCCTTTTCGGTGCGATGTTTTTTCTTGTTCTCTTCATCGCGGCCATTACCAGCTCGCTCTCGATGCTCCAGCCCGGGATCGCGCTGTTGGAAGAGGCCCTCGGCATCGGCCGCCGTGGATCGGTTGCACTTCTCGGTACCGTGACGGCCTTGGGCACGGGATTCATCTGCTGGTGTACGAAAGACCTCAAGGCGCTTGACACGCTCGACTTTTGGGTCGGCACCTTCCTCATTTTCATTCTGGCGACAGTCCAGATCATTCTTTTCGGCTGGGCGTTTGGGATTGACCGCGGCTGGGAAGAACTTCACCGGGGAGCCGCCATTCGCGTGCCAGGGTTTTTCAGGCCAATCCTCAAGTACGTTTGCCCAGCGTTCCTTCTGACTATCTTCGGAATGTGGCTGCTGAAGAATGTCGTCGGCTGGGATCCGGCCTCCGGGAAGGCGGCACCGAGCCCTTACGTCGCGGACTTGTTCGAGCATCGCAATCCAGTGGCCTGGATGAGCATCGCGCTGGTTGTCACGGTGGCGGTAGGCTTGGCTGTCATGATCGCCAGTTCCAAGCGGTATCCCGACGACCTGGCCTGATAGGAGCCACCCGCCATGCAGCCATCCGGATTGTTCATCATGCTCGTATCAGTCGGCACGGTGACCGTGCTGTTTGCATGGTGCATCTGGAAGGTTCTCACGCAACCGGCCGTCGAGATGGACCATCTTCACGCCGCCGATCTTCATACGCCCGACATGGACGAGCCCTGAAGGGATTTATCCCAGCGAGGCTCACCCCAGGGAGAGAAGGCCCGCCTCGACGACGTCGAGGCCTTCATGGAGCTGGTCGAGCGTGGTGGTGAGTGGCGGCAGAAAGCGGATCGCGTTGCCATACGTACCACACGAGAGCACGATCACGCCATGCTCGTAGCAATATTTCAGGAGGGCCTGGGCCGATGGCTTGTCGGGGGCCTTCGTGCCGCGGTCGGCCACGAGCTCGAGGGCTCGCATCGGCCCAAGACCGCGGACCTGCCCAATCCTGGCAAATTTTTTGTACCACCCTTCGAGACGTGACCGCAGTTCCTCGCCAAGCCGGCGGGCATGGGCGAGTGTGGCGGGGTCGTCGAACTTGTCGAGCACGGCAAGGGCCGCGGCGCAGGCCAGCGGGTTGCCGCAATACGTGCCCCCCACGCCTCCCGTGCCAGCGGCATCGAGAATGTCGGCACGCCCGGTGACGGCCGAGATGGGCATGCCGTTCCCGAGCCCCTTGGCGAGTGCGAGAAGGTCGGGCGTTACGCCGAGCTGCTCGCACGCGAAGAGTGTGCCGGTGCGGCCGAAGCCGGTCTGCACCTCGTCAAAGATAAGGACGGCGCCATGTTCATCGCACCAGCGGCGGAGCATGCCGAGGTAGGAGGGCGGAGCCGGGATAAAGCCCCCTTCACCCGTGACCGGCTCGATGATGACCGCCGCCACATTCCGCTCTCCGATCTCGACACGGGCCACTTCAGCGAAGGCGTCGAAGGCCTCGCGACAAAGGCAGCGGGGCAGGCCACACGGCGTAGCGTCGGCTCGATCGCAGGGACACGTCGGCGGCACGTCTCCTACCCCCGGCCAGCGATAGAAGTCGGGAAACGGTGCCCGATAGACCTCCGCTGGAAATGGAGCAAAGCCATTCTTATACGGATGGGCCTTGGCGGTGAGGGCCAGTGCCATGTATGTGCGGCCGTGGTAGCTGTTAGTGAAGGCGACCACCGCCTGACGGCCTGTGAAGGCGCGGGCGAGCTTGATCGCGTTTTCAACCGCCTCCGCACCGGAGTTGGCCAGATACGTCTTGTATGGCCCTGGCCCCGGCATGCGGGCATTGAGTCGTTCGGCCACGCGCACGTAGCCCTCATAGGCCACGCAGTTGAAGCTCGTGTGGAGAAAGTGTTCAGCCTGGGCTTTGACGGCTGCCACCACCGATGGCTCGCAGTGCCCCAGATTGACAACGCCGATCCCGGCTGCGAAGTCGAGGAGTCTGTTGCCGTCAACATCCGTGATCACCGAGCCAGCGGCCTCGGCGGCGACGATCGGTGTGATATGGAACGGGCCGTTCGAGACAGCGGCCTCACGGGCTGCGAAAATTTCGCGACTCTTTGGCCCGGGCACGGGGGAATGAAGATGGATCGATGGCATGTGGGAGCGCGATGACTGAATATGGTCGGATTGACGCCGTATGCCATGAGCATACGGGACGCGGGCCTGCTGGGCCCCTCGTAACGCAATTCCGCAAGGTCGCCCGCCTTGCCCGGATTGCCACCCTCGCGACTCGTGAATGTGGATCGATTATGCCGATACGAGGGGGTGATTGGGGTGAATCCCGTTGGCATGGTGGGCATGCCTCATGCGGGCCCGAGCGTTCCTTGGAGATTTCCGTCCCCGATGCCATTGTCAAGGAAGAGTGCCGACGGGGAGCCCGTGGCCGCCGACGAACCGCTGCCAGTCCCTCGGCGTAGCCGCGAAGTCATTCTGCGGCTGTTCCGCGAAACGGTGTCCTCCTGCCGCGTCGAATATGGCCTTGCCGTCGTCGCGATGATCCTCGTGGCCGGTTCGACTGCCGGCCTCGCGGGCTGTATGCGGGTGGCGGTCAACGACGTGTTCGTCCACCGTGACCTCGCAGCGATGTGGATCGTGGCCGCCGGGATCGTCGTGCTCTCGATCATCAAGGGCTTGGCCGACTACGGCCAGGGTGTCGTCATGACACGCATCGGCAATCGGGTCACCGCGACGTTTCAGCGGCGGCTCTTTGACCGTCTCCTCGACTCGCAGCTTGGTTTCTTCACGAAGCTTCACTCGAGCAAGCTGATCACCCGCATCAACATGAAGGCGCAGGCCGCCAGCCGCCTGCTCGAGGTTGTCACCACGAGCCTGGCCCGTGACCTCCTTACCCTGCTCGGCCTCGCGGCGGTGATGGTCTATCAGGATCCGGTGTTGTCTCTCATCGCGGGGCTCATGGGCCCGATCGTGGTGCTCGGCACGCAGCAGATTGTCCGCCGCCTCCGCGCGCTTGCCGATGCCGAGCTCGAGGGGATTGCTGGGGTGATCGCTGCCGTGCAGGAAACCTGCCAGGGCATTCGCACTGTGAAGGCGTTCAATCTCGAGCCGGAAATGCGGGCCCGCCTTGGCAGGGCTGTGGCTGATGTCGAGACGCGTGGGAATGCGATCGCTCGCATTGGCCGGCTCACAAGCCCGCTCATGGAATCCCTTGGCGGAGTCGTGATTGCCGGGATGGTCGTCTACTCCGGGTGGCAGACGGTGATCCACGGGAAGACACCCGGCGAGTTCATGGCCTTCATCACCGCGTTCCTACTCGCCTATGAGCCAGCCAAGCGGCTGGCGAATGTGCAGGGAACGCTCACGCGGAGTCTCGACCGCGTGACGGAAATGTATGACACGCTCGACAAGCCACCGGGCGAGCCGGCCGGCCTGCCGCCGCTGCCGGCTGGGAAGATCCGCGGGCATGTCGCGGTGTCAGACGTGTGTTTCAGCTACGGCCGCAAGAATGTCTTGCACCGGGTGTCGCTCGACATCCGGCCGGGTGAGATCACGGCCCTTGTCGGGGCGTCGGGCGCCGGCAAGTCGACGCTCTTCTCACTGCTCCAGCGGTTCTACGATCCGAAGCAGGGAACCATCACGATCGATGGTCACGACATCGCGGGGTTTGATCCACGGAGTGTTCGCGACCTCATAGCTGTGGTGAGCCAAGACACCACGCTCTTCAGTGGCTCAATCGCCGACAACATTCGCCTCGGAAATCCGAGCGCGTCGGTCGCTGCGATCGAAGCCGCCGCTCGGGCAGCCGAGGCCGCGGGCTTCATCGCTACCATGCCCGAGGGTTTTGAAACACTCGTGGGCGAACGGCACGCGACGCTCTCCGGTGGCCAGGCCCAGCGGCTTGCCATTGCCCGCGCGGTGCTCAAAAACGCGCCCATTCTGCTCCTCGACGAGGCTACCTCGGCCCTCGACGGTGAGACCGAAAGGGCCGTGCGAGACGCCCTTTCCTCATTGATGGAGGGTCGTACAACGGTCGTGATTGCCCACCGCGCCTCGACGATCGAGCGAGCCGACCGGATCTATGTGCTTGAGCATGGCCGGGTTGTGGCCTGTGGAAAGCACGAGGAACTGCTTCGCACGAGCCCGCTCTACCGAAAGCTCTTTGGAACCGGCGACCTTGAAGCCGTCGCCAGCCGCGCCGCCTGAGCGATGGTCTTGAACACGTGCCTTCGTGAAAATAGCAGCGGCCGGACTTGAACCGGCGACACCCGGCTTATGAAGCCGGTGCTCTAACCAACTGAGCTACGCTGCCCTATGGCATGGAATATAGCCCACGCTGCCTGCGGCGTCAGCAGGGGGTTGCCCGATTGCTGATTCGATAGTCACGCTGCGTGGGTCGCGGCGATGAGAATGACGGCCCGCTGGCCGTCGCTGTGCCAGGGGTCGCCGGTGAGGTTTCGCCGCGGGGCATCGCGGATGCTCTCGCCCACGCCCCCAACGTAGCCGGCCGCCTTCACGCGGCCGGCGAGCGAGAGATCCTCAATGCAATAGTCACGGGATTCATCGACGTCGGGGTCGATCCGGTGGGTCGTGAGATTCCATGCATGCCACGTGAAACGTACGCCGATGTCGCGGCTGACCTGACCGACCCACACGGGCTGCCCCTTGAAGGCGAGCGTTGAGAGCCAGAGCCGCAGGTGAATCCGCTCGTTGATCGAATGCCGCGTTCGCTGGAGGGCGATGTCTTGCGTTCGGCCAAAGAGCCAGAGGCCGCTCACCGGCGAATAGCGGTAGTTCGAGCCCAAGAGAAAAGCTTTCACGGTTTTCCAGCAGGTCGCCAGGGTGATTGTTTCGCTCTCATCCCATCGTGCCGCGAAGCCACCGAGGATCGTGGCAAACTCTCCGATCACCACGAGGTTGACTGGGTCGCCATGTTTTGTCGTGGATGCATTCGTTGTGGTGGCCGGCATCGCTTCGAGCCTCCCGACCAGATCCACGAGCGAGACCTCCTCGGCCGAGCCGGCAGGCACGATCTGCTCGAAATCCTTGCGAAGGTAGTCAGCCGCGATGCCTGGCACGGGCATCGTGAAGGCGAGATCGACCACGGGGTTCGGTGCGGCGGCACGGGCGAGCACTTCGTCGTCATCAATGGGGCCGGCCCGATCGACCGCTGCCCGAATGTCGCCGGCTGGTACGAGTCGCACATGCACGATCTTCGTGCCGAGATCGAGCGTTGTGAACACGAGGCCCTCGGCCGCGGCGCCGGCTGCCACCGGGGCGAGGCGAAAGCCACGGTCGCGAAAGAGATCGTCCATCCGCTGATTCGCCCAGTGCGCCGTGATGAGCTTGAACGGCACGAGCAACAGGAGCGGAAGAAACATCCACCCGAGCAGACCAAACGCCGAGAGCCGTCGTATGATCGAAAAGTGAACCGTCGCTGCCGCCTCGAGGGGCGTGAAATATCGCGGGTCGATTCCCACGAGCTGAAGCCGGAGCGGCTCGGCCGAACGGTTTTCAATCCGCACGAACACCGGCTGCATCCCGCGACGCGCCAGGTCGATGCCGAAGAGACGTCGACTCTCTGTGGCGGAAAGGACCGCGACCGTGACCCGAGCCCGTGGATCATTCTGGGTCTGCGCTCGCGCGAGGTACCCCGCTTCGGAAGGGTCAGGCTCGTAGGGCGTGATCACCAATCGCCATGCGCGGCGGAACACGGATCCCATCATGCCTGCGATATCCACGGAGCGGTTCCAAAAAAAAACGACGGCCCGAGAACACGCGTTCCCGGGCCGCCGCTATCGTATCACCGCGTGGACATCGCTCACGATGCCGTCTGGATCATTCAACGAGCTCGCACGATGCTTCCACGATCGTGTCGATCTTCTCATCGGAGAGGTCACCCTTGGCCAACGCGTGATTGGCCTTCACCTCGCCCCCCTTGTAACAGACGACCGTGATCTCGGCGTCGGGGGCGATCTTGAATTCAGGCGGTCCGTTCTCCGTGTCCTCAGGGACAACGAAGGCGACCCGCTTGATGTCGTGCTTGGCGACAAATTCGGCGGCATCCTTCTTCAGCGTCTCGGCGTCGGTGCCGATCATGTTTACGAAGGCCGTGAGCTTCTCATCGGCATGCTCTTCGAGCTCGCCTTCGAGCTTCTTGAGAAACTTCGCAAACTTCTCGTCGGCCGATCGGGCAAACACCATGACCACCGGTCGCTGGCCCATCTTGCATCGATAGCAGAGGGTCTTGCCGTCGGCCACACCGTCGTCCGCGTTGCCCGTGACTTTCGTCACCGTGAAGGCCCCGACCATCTCGCCCGCCTGTGGGCCACTCGTGACCTCGGCCGAAGCGACCGTCGCCACACCAAGCACCATTGCCACCACGACACCACTGACTGCAAACAATCGCATGGATAAACCTCCAAGGGGGGAATCGTCGGAACGCCGGAAGCGAGGCTTCCTTGCAGACTCAAGAGTAGGGGGGATACGATACGAGAGGCAACTATGAGGGTCTGATTCGCTCGGCACGCCTATGGAGCGACCGGGAAAAACCGCGCAATCAAAGGAGTACTTCGATGGCCACTGTCACCGCACCACGCAAGGCCGCCGGGCCGCAGATTCGCCAGACCCAGCTTTTCATCGACGGTCAGTGGACTCCCGCGAAGAGCGGCAAGACGTTCGAGACGATCAATCCGGCCACCGAGGAGGTGATCGCCCAGGTTGCGGAGGCCGATGCCGCGGATGTCGAGTTGGCGGTACGGGCGGCTCGCAAGGCTTTTGATGAAGGACCGTGGCCGCGGATGAATGCCCGCGAGCGAGGTCGCATCATGATGCGGCTGGCCGATCTCATGGAGGCGGAGATCGACGAGCTCGCTGCGCTCGAGTCGCTCGACAATGGCAAGCCTGTGAGCGATGCGAGGCTCGGCGACATTCCGTTGGCGATCGAAGTGATCCGATACTACGCCGGCTGGGCCGACAAGATTCAGGGGCAGACGATTCCGATCAACGGCAACTATTTCTGCTATACGCGACGCGAACCCGTGGGTGTCGCGGGCCAGATCATCCCATGGAATTTCCCGATCCTCATGGTGTCGTGGAAGTGGGGGCCGGCGCTTGCAGCCGGCTGCACGATCGTGATGAAGCCCGCGGAGCAAACGCCTCTGACGGCGCTGCGGCTGGCGAGGCTGGCCCAGGAAGCGGGCGTGCCCGATGGCGTGATCAATGTCGTGCCGGGCTTCGGCCCCACGGCAGGCGCGGCCATCGTGAAGCACCCTGGTATCGACAAGGTGGCGTTTACCGGCTCCGGTGAGACTGGGCAAATCATCATGCGGCAGGCTGCCGACCAGCTCAAGCGGCTCACGTTCGAGCTTGGCGGCAAGAGCCCGAATATCGTGTTTGCCGATGCAAACTTGGAGGCCGCGGCCGCCGGCGTCCATGTGGGCATCTACCTCAACCAGGGGCAATGCTGCTGTGCGGGATCCCGACTCTTCGTCGAAGACAAGATTCACGGTGAGTTTGTAGAGCGGGTGGTGGAGCAGGCGAAGAACCGACGTGTCGGCGATCCATTCGATCCTGCCACGCAGCAGGGGCCGCAGGTCGACAAGGCCCAGTTCGACAAGATCATGGGGTATATCACGTCAGGCCAGAAGGAAGGAGCCACGCTCGCGACCGGTGGCAATCGTGTGGGCGACCGCGGCTTCTTCATCGAGCCGACCGTGTTCACGAACGTGAAGGACGAGATGGCCATCGCCCGCGAGGAAATTTTTGGACCGGTGCTCTCGGTGCTGAAGTTTTCCGATGTTGATGAGCTCGTGAAGCGGGCCAACGCGACGATGTTTGGGCTCGCTGCCGCGGTCTGGACCCGCGATGTTGCCCGGGCACACGATGTGGCCAAGCGGCTGCGGGCTGGCACCGTGTGGGTCAACTGTTACGACGTCTTTGATGCGGCGGCACCGTTCGGCGGCTTCAAGCAGTCGGGCTTTGGCCGCGAGCTTGGCGAGAAGGGCCTCGACCCCTACCTCGAGCACAAGACTGTCACCGTGAGTCTATCGTGATCGCATCCGTTCTGTGAGGTTCTCCACCGTGGGCAGAGTCAAGACGGGAGGTGGCTGGCGGGCCGTTCTCTACACGTTCAAGAAGGCTCGCGAGGCGGGCGGCCTCTGGGCCCTCTGGAAGGCGATGCGTTCAAAGAACGCCTGCAAGACCTGCGCCCTCGGCATGGGAGGCCAGGCCGGCGGCATGGTGAACGAGGCCGGCCACTTTCCAGAGGTCTGCAAGAAGTCGTTTCAGGCGATGGTTGCCGACATGCAGGGAGCGGTGAAGCCGTCCTTTTTCGAGACCTATTCGATCCCGCAGCTCCGACGATTCTCCCCACGAGAGATGGAACATTCGGGCCGGCTCGTGCAGCCGGTGATTCTCGAGAAGGGCTCGCAGCATTATCGGCCGATCGAATGGGCCGAGGCGATGGAGCGGATCGCGGCCAAGTTGCGAGGCACAAGGCCCGAAGAGAGTTTTTTCTACTTCAGCGGTCGCTCGAGCAATGAGGCCGGTTTTTTGCTGCAGCTTTTTGCTCGGCTCTACGGCACGAACCATGTCAATAACTGCTCCTACTACTGCCATCAGGCAAGCGGTGTGGGGCTCGCGAGTGTGATCGGCACGGGCGCTGGCACGATCCAGCTCGACGACATGGAGAAGGCCGATCTCGTCATGCTCATCGGTGGCAATCCCGCGAGCAATCACCCCCGGATGATGCGAACGCTCATGATGGTTCGCCGCAAGGGCGGCAAGGTGATCGTGGTCAATCCGATCATCGAGACGGGGCTCGTGAACTTCTCCGTGCCAAGCGATGCTTGGGCGCTCTTTTTTGGGGCGGAGATCGCAAGCACGTATGTGCAGCCGTATGTGGGTGGCGATCTCGCCATGGTCTACGGCCTCATGAAGCGGCTCCGCGAGATGCACGCGGCGAACCCGCGGAATGCGGCCGGTGAGCTTGTCGTCGATGAGGCTTTTCTGGCGGAACACTGCACTGGGTGGCCCGAGCTCGCGGGTCGCCTTGATGCGATGTCGTGGGACGAACTCATCGCCAAGAGCGGCGTGTCAAAACGCGAGATCGACGACCTGGCCATGCAGTACGCCGAGAGCAAGCGGGCTGTCTTTGCCTGGACCATGGGCGTCACGCACCATCTCCACGGCGCGGCCACGGTGCAGGCGATCGCGGCGCTTGCCCTCATGCGGCGGATGGTGGGCCGCCCGGGTGCGGGGCTCCAGCCGATCCGCGGCCACTCCAACATCCAGGGCATGGGCACCGTCGGCGTCACGCCGACGCTCAAGGCCGCCATCTTCGAGCGGCTTGAAAGCCACTTTCGCGTCACGCTCCCGACCATGAAGGGGTATGACACGCTCGAATGCCTCGATGCTGCCGACCAGGGTGCCATGCGGTTTGCCCTCTGCCTCGGCGGCAACCTCTGGGGCGCAAGCCCAGACGCGGCGTATGCCGAGCGGGCGATGGGAAACATCGACACCGTTGTCTACCTCAGCACGTCCCTCAACACAGGCCATGCCGGCGGGCTCGGCCGCGACGAGACGATCATTCTTCCCGTGCTCGCTCGTGACGAAGAACCAGAGCCCTCCACGCAGGAGAGTATGTTTAGCTACATCAGGCTCTCCGACGGCGGCCCGTCGCGGCATGTCGGGCCGCGGGCTGAGGTCGAGATCATTGCGGACCTCGCGGTACGTGTGCTCGGCGAGGGGGGCGCGGTCAACTGGCGCGACATGGCTCACACGAGCACGATCCGAAAAGCCATCGCCGCAATCGTGCCGGGCCTCGAGGCGATCGCCGAGATCGACCGCACAAAGAAAGAATTTTCGATTCCTGGCCGGGCGCTCGACACGCCCACGTTTCCGACGGTCGATGGGAAGGCGCATCTCGCGGTCCACGATCTCCCGCCGGCGCCTGACGGCCTCGTGCTCATGACGATCCGCAGCGAAGGCCAGTTCAACACCGTGGTCTACGAGGAAGAGGATCTCTACCGCAACCAGACGCGTCGCGACATCGTGCTCATCCATCCCGACGACATCCGCCGCTACGGCCTCAACGCGGGCGGCCGATGTCGGATCGCCAGCACCACGGGTGAGATGCGGGGCCAGATCGTGTCGGCCTTCGAAGAGATTCGCCAGGGCTGCGTGGCGATGTATTACCCCGAGAGCAACGTGCTTGTGCCGAAGGCCGCCGACCCGCTCTCACGAACACCGGCCTACAAGAGCATCGCCGTGACGGTCTCGCCCGACGACGGAGTGCCGACGCCACGCGTCACGCCCGAGCTCGTCGCCGCCGGCACGCCCCGCGACAAGATGAACCAGTGCGGATGATCGCGACGCGAATCGGATTCGCCCGTCATGAGCCGAACCTACTCGAACAGCGATCTTTGCTCGTCAGGCGCCGTGGCCTTGCGGCGGGGCTTGGCGGGTGAGGTGGCCGCTTCGGATTCGAGGACGAGGAGGAGATCCCGGGCACGCTCGATCACTTTTGTGGGGACACCAGCGAGCCGTGCCACGTGGACGCCCCAACTCTTGTCGGCGGCGCCCGGGGCCACCTGGTGGAGAAACACGAGCTCGTCGCGGTGCTGCTTTACGAGCACCTGGGCATTGCCGACGCCGGCAAGCCGATCGAGGTCGGCGAGCTGAAGATAGTGGGTGGCGAAGAGCGTGCGGCAACCGACGCTTCCTTGAAGATGCTCGACCACGGCCTGGGCGATCGCGAGGCCGTCAAACGTGCTTGTGCCGCGGCCCACTTCGTCGAGGATCACGAGACTTCGTGACGTCGCTCGATTCAGGATGCGGGCGGTCTGTGCCATCTCGACCAAGAATGTGCTCGCGCCGCGGGCCAGGTCGTCGCCAGCACCGATGCGGGCGAAGAGACGATCGACGATGCCCACTCGGCATGATCGGGCAGGCACAAAACTTCCGACTTGGGCGAGCACGGCCACGAGTGCTGCCTGACGAATGAACGTGCTTTTGCCACCCATGTTGGGGCCAGTGACGAGGAGGATCGCGGGGGCATCGCCACTCGGTCGTGGTCCATCGGGCGGTCGCGCGGCCAGAAAGAGATCGTTGGCTACAAGCGTGCCGGGGGGAAGCATCTCCTCGAGAACGGGATGGCGGCCGGCCTCGATGTCGAGCTCGCCGCCGGTCGTGATGATGGGCCGCACCCAGCCACGGCGGCGGGCGACGTCGGCGAGTGACACGAGGACGTCAAGAATGGCGAGAATCCCGGCCGAACGATCGAGCCGAGGCCTCTCGGCAGCCACGGCGCTCCGCAGCTCGTCCAACAACAGAATCTCGCGGCGGACGGCTTCCTCTTCCGCGCCGAGGACCTGCCGCTGCCGCTGGTCGAGCTCGGGCGTCGTGTACCGCTCAGCGTTTTTGACGGTTTGCTTTCGGACGTACTCGGGCGGGACTTTTTCCGAATGCGACCGTCCGATCTCCAGAAAAAAACCAAAGACGCGGTTGTAGCCCACCTTGAGCGAGGCGATGCCAGTTCGCTCGATCTCTTGGGCCTGATACTCCGTGATCCACGCCTTGCCACCGCTGGCCATCTCGGCGAGCTCATCGAGGCGCGGATCAAAGCCGGGCCGTAGAAAACCGCCATCGCGGGCGAAGACGGGGCAGCCCTCGCGAAGCATGGCTGTGATTCGTGTGGCGATGTCGTTGCACGGGTCGAGGGCATCGCGAAGCTCACCGAGCAGACCGCCGCAGCTTTCGAGAAGCTGATGGACCTCAGGCAGGATGCCGGTGGCGTGACCGATCCGCTCAAGGTCACGCGGACCAGCGCGGCCGGTGACGACGCGGCCCACGAGCCGCTCGACGTCACCGATGCCCGCGAGTTTCGCCGCGAGGCGCGTGGCTCGCGTGGCGTCTTTCATGAGTATCGCCACCGCATCGAGTCGGTCGTCGATGGCGGGCTTGTCTACGAGCGGCGAGGTGAGCCACTCGCCGAGTAGCCGCGCTCCCATCGGCGTCTGCGTGTGATCGAGAACGCCCGCGAGCGAACCTTCGCGACGACCTGTGGCGGTGCTCCGCACGAGCTCGAGGCTGCGGCGGGAGGCCTCGTCGATCTCCATTCGCAGGCCTGGCCGCCATGGAGCGAGCGAGTCGATGCGAGCCACGGCAGCCGGCTCGTTTTCTTCGAGATAGGCGATGATGCCGCCGGCCGCCGCGATGCTGAGGGCGTCGCCTTCGGGCTCAAAGCCGAGCCCTTCGAGTCGCCGACCACCGAGCGCCCGGCCAAGGGCTGTCTCCACCGTGGCAGGCTCGAACCACCAGTCTGGTCGGCTCGTGATGATGCGGGCGCTTCCGGCGCCGCGCACCAGCGCCCCCACGGCCTCACGGTCTCGCTCGGCGCAGAGACATTCGGCAGGATCGAGCCTCTGAAGATGGTCGGTCACATCGTCGCGTGGTACCACGGCCGCCTCGAAACGGCCCGCGGCCACGTCGATCCAGGCGAGGCCCACACAGCCTTGCTCATCGTCGCCACGGCGTCGCTCGGGCAGGACCGCCACGAGAAAGTTGCTGCGGTTGGGATCGAGGAGCGACTCGTCTGCGGCGATGCCGGGCGTGACGATGCGGGTGACTTCGCGACGCAGAAGCCCCTTATGAGGCTTTCCATCGGACGAAACTGACGCATCGATCTGTTCGCAGATCGCGACATGTCGGCCGGCCGCGACGAGCTTCACGAGCTGGGGGTCGAGCTGGTGGTGGGGAAAGCCTGCCATTGGAACGGCATCGGGCCCCTTCTCGCGGCTCGTGAGTGTGAGGTCGAGAAGGGCTGCCGCCTCGCGGGCATCGTCTCCAAAGAGCTCGTAGAAGTCGCCCATTCGGAAGAGCACGATGGCTCCCGGGCAGCGGGCTTTCGCCGCCTCAAACTGCTGCATCATCGAACTCTTGGCGGCTGCCATGGGCGGAAATGTAGCAGGACTTGGCCGCGGCGCCGGCGGGGCGTACAAACATGGGGTGCACGCGTCATAAGCGCGGGCGCAGATGAGAGGCCCCTGCGATGGGGATCTGTGAACCTGGTCAGGGCCTAACCGCAGCAGCCATAAGCAGTCGTCTCTTTGTGCGGTGGGCCTCTCATCCGCGCCCGAGCTTCACGTGGAAAATGCCATCCATGGCCTTTTCCCACGTTGCCGACCGATGGCAACGCCAAGGTTTGTCATCGTCGGCGGCCGCCGTTTCGTACGGCGGCTCTCGAGTACCGTTGTTTTTGTAGCTTCAACGATGGCCACGCCAGAGCAACTCGCGAGTCTGCCACCAGCCGCGGGGACGGCGGGCTATCAGGTGGTGGCCCGGCGGTATCGTCCGCAACTCTTTGCCGACCTCGTGGGGCAGGAGCATGTGGCCCGCGGGCTCTCCGGGGCGATCGAGAGCGGGCGGATCGGCCATGCGTATCTTTTCACGGGCGCTCGCGGTGTGGGAAAAACGAGCGCCGCACGGATCTACGCCAAGGCCCTCAACTGTGACAAGGGCCCCGCGACCGAGCCCTGCAATGCCTGCGACGCCTGCCTCGCGATTACCGCAGGCCAGGATGTCGATGTGGTCGAGATCGACGCCGCGAGCAACCGTGGCATCGACGAGATTCGCCAGCTTCGGCAGAACGTGGCCGTTCGCCCGGCTCGTGGTCGGTTCAAGGTGTACATCATCGACGAAGTTCACATGCTCACACGTGAGGCCTTCAACGCGCTCTTGAAGACGCTTGAAGAGCCGCCGGGGCATGTGAAGTTTGTCTTCTGCACGACCGAGCCCGAGAAGCTGCCGATCACGATCCTCTCGCGATGCCAACGGTTTGATTTTGTCACGGTCGATGCCCCTGCCATTGCCCAGCGGCTCGCGCAGATCGTCGAAGCCGAAGGGGCTGACGTTTCGGCCGAGGCGCTCCATCTCATCGCCCGGCGTGCCGCCGGCAGCATGCGAGACAGCCAGTCGCTCCTCGAACAACTCCTGGGGTCGGCGAACGGACCCATCACCGTTGATGATGTTCATGCCGTGATCGGCACGGGCAGCGACGAGCGGATTGGTGAGCTGCTCGCAGCCATGGCTGGCCGTGACGCGGCGAGGGGAATCGCGGCGCTCGATGCGGCGCTTGCCGGCGGGGCCGATCCGGGAGGTGTTCTCGAGCAGGTTCTCGCGGCGCTTCGCGACTGCCTTCTCGCAAGTGTCGGGTGTGGAGATGAGATGCTCGCAAGCGCCGCTGGCCTGGGCGTGGATGTGGCCGCGATCGGCCGCGAGCTTGGCACCGCTACGATCCTCGCAATGCTCCAGATCGTGGACCAGGCGCTTGCTCGGATGCGAACGAGCGGCCACGCTGCGGTGCTTGCCGAGATGGCGATCGTTCGATTGGCGGCCATCGAGGATCTCGAGAACCTCGCGGCCGCGGTAGAGCGTGTGGCCGTGGCCGGAGGTGCGGCGCCGGCTGGTTCCACGTCCTCTCCGCCAGCGGCCCCGCGCGAAAAAAAAACGCCACACCTGACCGCGGTCGATGATCCGCCGGCTCAACCTGCCCGACCTTCGCCCCATTCCGCTTCGGCCCCTGAGGGTGATCGTTCGTCCGTGGCGGTCGATCCGTCGGCCACCTGGCATGCCGTCGCCGCGA
>JBGTGN010000014.1:0-7121 GCA_041746715.1 Pirellulales bacterium
TCCAGCGGGCGACGCGCTGGCATGCAGCCTCTGCGTCGAGCGGCTGGCCGGCAGCGTCTCGCAAGAAGCCAAGCACGGCCACTCCTTCAGCTCCACATCGCTCGAGGAGCTCGTCAGGCGGGTCGGCCACAACGGCAGCCACAGCGGCCTGCCGAAAGGCATCGGGAACCACGGCGGCCGATGGCACACCAAGCCCACGGGGCACATACCGTCGGCCATCGAGCCACAGCGATCGACCACGAATACCAAGCGGTCGAAGGCCGACCATGCGATTCCAGTGCGCGACCTCGCGGCCTCCCGCGACGAGCCTGGCATCGAGCCGGTAAAGGTTCGCAAGATCAGGTGTCCAATAGGAGGGCTCAGTAAGGATCGCTCGCGCGACAACGGTTGTCGCGGAAGCCCCATTCAGTCCGCCCGGCGACCCCAAAAACCTGGCCGTCACCGGAAGCGTGATGGCCCGGTCGCACTCTGGGCCGGTCAGCGTGCCGGTGAGCGCCGCCTCCTCAGGATCCACGCCTGGCGGCACAGCCACCCGGAGGAACACCTCTGCTCGAAGCGAGTCACATCGCCCAAGGATCCATTCGAGGGTCACGTCGCCTCCGCAAACCGCTCGCGGGCCAGTTCGCCGAGCCGCCTGAGATCGAGTTTCCCTGTGCCGAGCACGGGCATCTCCGGGATCTCGGCAAAGGCATCGGTTCCCGGGATAAAGAGGTTCGGCAGACCACGGTCGCGGAGCGCGGTCACAACGCTCCCGATATCCCGATCGGTCGGCAAATGGAAGACGACAAGCCGTTCGCCCTTTGCCTTGTCGGGCACAGCCGTGACGACGGCGAGAAGGTCTCCATCAACGGCGCCGAGCGTTTCGTTGATGGCTTCCTCCACCGAGAGGTGGGGGACCATCTCGCCGCCGATCTTCGAGAACCGACTCTCGCGGCCGGTGAGCGTAATAAAGCCTTCGCGGTCGAGCTTGGCGATGTCGCCGGTGCAGTACCAGCCATCCTTCACCACCTTCTCCGTGAGGTCAGGGCGATCGAGGTAGCCCTGCATCACGTTCGGGCCTGTGATCCAAAGAAGCCCCTCCTCACCAATCGGCAGCTCCTTCTCGCCATCTCGGTCGGTGACCTTCGCGCGGCAGCCGGCGATCGGCTGGCCCACCGTTCCCTCACGGGCATCGACCGGGCGGCCGGGCACATGGCGGATCGGTGGCACATTGGCTGCCACGAGCGGCGAGAGCTCGGTGGCCCCGTAGGCCTCGACTGGCCGAATGCTAAACTTCTGCTCGAAGGCATCACAGACTTCCTTCGGGAGCTTTTCGGCTGCTCCAAAGACTGCCTCGAGGGATGAGAAATCCTCGGCGGGCGTTCGTCGCACATAGAATCGTAGGAACGTCGGCGTGGCCATGAGGATCGTCGCGTGATGCTCTCGCGCGAGCCTGCCGACAACCTGGGCGTCGCGCGGATCGGTGTGGTAGACGACCGCCGGATCAAGCACGAGTGGCGTCCAGAGCGTGGTCGTGTATCCGTAGGAGTGGAAGAACGGGAGCACTCCGAGGGCAACGTCGGACGGCGAGAGGTGAAGCAACTGCTGGATCGCGCGGACCTGCGAGCAGACGTTCTCTTCGCTGAGCACCACGCCCTTCGGGTCGCCCGTCGAGCCGGATGTGAAGATCACTGTGAGCGAATCTTCCGGCCGCAGCCGGTGGAGGCCGAGCATCGTCTCGACCAGCGAAACCGGCACGACGGTGGCCTGGAGGTAACCCACGAGCTTGTCGGTGCCCGTGGCCAGTTTCTTGAGGTCCCCTGCATCGAGGAGCCGCTCGCCGACGGAGAGTTTCACACGGGTGAGGAAGATCGGGCTCGAGATGACATGCTTCAGCCCGGCGCGGTCGATGCAGACATCGAGAATGGACTGCGACGAGGTGTAGTTCAGGTTCACCGCCACGCGGCCCGAAAGTGCCAGCGCCGCGTTCACGATCGCCGCGCCGGCCGTTGGCGGCAGGAGCACGCCCACCCGCTTTTCGTTCGCACCGAGTGCCCGATCGAGCACCCGCTTGGCCACCAGAATCCGTATGAGAAGTTCGCGTCCGGTGAGCTTCGTGCCGAGCGAGTCGGCCATCTTGAGCCGGCCAGCGGCAGAGCGACAGGCCCGCAGCATGCGTCGCTGGAGCACGAGTTTGGCGGCGGGGTCGGAAGCAGATGCATGCGGCATAGGTCAGGGTCTCTCCGGCAGCCTCGTAACCTTGGAATAGTCCATGGGCGTCTCGCCGTCGCAACGCGATGGCCGTTTTCGGGCGAAATCCCGTGAGCCAACAACTCAAACACCAAGAAACGCGGGCCTCACGTTGCCCGATCGTCGGGGGTCATTAGAATCGCAGGCCGCGGGATGGAACAGTCGAATCCTGCCCGACCCCTCCCGCTCGTTGCCCGCCAGTTTCTTTTTTGGATACCCCGGATGCCCCGTTACCAGCCGTCGCGAATCGAACCCAAGTGGCAGGCATGGTGGAAGGCGCACGGCACATTCAAGACACCGCGGCTCCCGGCCGCCGGCGGCCGCAAGACGTATGTCCTCGACATGTTCCCGTATCCGAGTGGCGACGGCCTGCACGTCGGCCATCCGGAGGGATACACCGCCACCGATATCGTGACGCGGTTTGAGCGAATGCGCGGCACATGCGTCATGCATCCCATGGGCTTTGATGCGTTTGGATTGCCTGCGGAGGAGCATGCGATCCGCACCGGCACGCCCCCAGCGGAGAGCACCGCTCGCAACATCGCCACGTTCCGCCGCCAGCTCGAGATGCTCGGGTTCAGCTACGACTGGGATCGTGAGATCGCGACTACTGACCCGGAGTATGTCCGCTGGACGCAGTGGATTTTTCTGGTGCTGCACGACACCTGGTTTGACCACGATGCCCAGCGGGGGCGGCCCATCGCGGAGCTGCCAATTCCACCCGACGTCGCTGCGGCAGGCGACGCGGCGGTCGCAACGTATCGAGATGGCTGGCGGCTCGCCTACCAATCGGAGGCGCCGGTGAACTGGTGTCCGGCGCTCGGCACGGTGCTGGCCAACGAAGAGGTGATCGGGGGCGTGAGCGAGCGGGGTGGCCATCCAGTCGTTCGCATTCCCCTGCGGCAGTGGATGCTTCGCATCACGGCCTACGCCGATCGCCTCGAGAACGAGCTCGCGGGGGTCGCATGGCCGGAGAGCATCAAGAAGCTCCAGCGTGACTGGATCGGAAGGAGTACGGGCGCCGAGGTCGATTTCTATATACAGCACGCCGAACCGAACCCCTTCCTTCAACCCGCCGAAGCAACGCCGTGCTCTCTTCAGCCCGCCGAAGCAAAGCCCGGCGTGGCGTTTGAGGAGTGGAAGCAGAGCCGGGGGGCGAGCGGGTTTCCCGAGACAGCCGGCAACGACGTGCTGCGCATCTACACGACACGCCCCGACACGCTCTACGGCGTGACCTACATGGTCGTGGCGCCGGAGCATCCACTCGTGGATCGGCTGACAACACCGGCTCAGCAAGAAGCAATCGCCGCGTACCGAGAGGCGGCCTCACGGAAAAGCGATCTCGACCGCACCGATCTTGCCCGCGACAAGACAGGTGTTTTCACGGGATCACACGTGCTTCACCCGCTGACGGGCAAGCCTGTGCCCGTCTGGGTGGCCGACTATGTGCTCGCGACCTACGGTACCGGGGCCATCATGGCAGTGCCGACCCACGATGATCGCGACCACGAGTTCGCCCAAACCTTTGGGCTCGATATCGTCGCGGTTGTCGAGCCACTTCGCGCCGCGGCAGCCCCCGGTGAGCTGTTCTGCGGCGAGGGCCGCGCCGTGAATTCCGGTCCGTACACCGACCTCGACTCCAAAACCTTCATCACGACCGTCTGCGCCGATCTCGCATCAGCCGGCCTCGGCCGTTCGGCGGTCAACTACAAGCTCCGCGACTGGCTCTTCAGCCGGCAGCGTTTCTGGGGTGAGCCATTTCCCGTGCTCCATGAGCTCGACGCCGAGGGAAACCCCACGGGCGTTGTGCGAACCGTCGACGCGTCCGAACTTCCGGTCAATCTCCCGCCGCTCGCCGACTACAAGCCGGGCGACACCCCCGATCCGCCCCTCTCGCGGGCCGGCCACGACTGGCTCTTCGTCGAGCGGGGTGGCAAACGGTACCGTCGCGAAACCAACACGATGCCCCAGTGGGCGGGATCGTGCTGGTACTACCTGCGCTTCCTCGACCCGAAAAATGCCGAGCGGTTCATCGACCCGGAGGTCGAGCGGGCGTGGATGCCCGTGGATCTCTACGTGGGCGGCGCCGAGCATGCGGTGCTCCACCTTCTCTACTCGCGGTTCTGGCACAAGGTGCTCTTTGACCGTGGCCATGTCTCGTGTCCCGAGCCCTTTGGCAAGCTCGTGAACCAGGGGATGATCCTCGGCGAGATGGAGTTCACCGGCTATCGCGCGGCAACAGGCGGATGGGTCTCCGCGGAGAAGCGAGGTGAGGCTGATATTGCCGCAAAGCTTCCGGCGGAGCATGTCGAGAAACAGGGCGAGCATTTCGTGTTGCGGGACATGCCAAACGTCCGTGTCGAAAGCCGGGCCTACAAAATGTCGAAGAGCCGCGGCAACGTCGTCAATCCAGATTCCGTGGTGAAAGACTTCGGGGCCGACTCGCTACGGCTCTATGAAATGTTCATGGGGCCGCTCGAGGCCACCAAGCCCTGGAGCACCAAGGGGGTCGGCGGCGTGCGTGGTTTTCTGGACCGCTGCTGGCGGCTCGTGGTGGACGAGCGTGCCGACGACATAGCGCTCGCCCCGCAGGTCGTGGACGACCCTCCCGGCGATGCTGCGCTCCGCGAGCTCCACCGGATGATCGACAAGGTCACGCGAGACATCGAGGCGCTGTCGTTCAACACGGCCATCGCCCGCATGATGGAGTTCGTAAATTTCTGCACGCCGCTCGATCGCCGCCCACGAGCCATTCTCGAGCCGTTCGTCACCGTTCTCTCACCATTCGCCCCCCACCTCGCTGAAGAGCTCTGGGAGCTCCTCGGAAAGACAGCGCCGGTGTCCCTGGCGCCGTGGCCGATTGCCGATCGGCTCTGGCTCGAGGACGACACGGTTGAAATTCCCGTCCAGGTTCAGGGTAAGCTACGCAGTCGGGTCGTGGTGCCGGTGGGGGCCGATGCGAAGGCGCTCGAGGCGGCAGCCACGGCCGACCCACGAATCGCTGAACTCCTTGTCGGCCACACGATCGCGAAGGTCGTGGCCATCCCAGGCCGAATGGTCAACTTTGTCCTTGCTAACCCCGGAAACAGGTCATGAACGTCCGCCGTGTCCTCGCCCTTGTCCTCGGCGGTGGCCGAGGCACACGCCTCTATCCGCTCACCCGCGATCGATCGAAGCCGGCCGTACCGCTCGGCGGCAAGTACCGCATCATCGACGTGCCCATCTCCAACTGCATCAACTCCGGGGTGCAGCGGATGTATGTGATCACGCAGTTCAATTCGGTGAGCCTCCATCGCCATATCCGACGCACCTACACGTTTGATCCATTCAGTGGGGGGTTTGTCGAGATCCTCGCGGCCCAGCAGACGCTCGATGCCGGCGCCGGCTGGTACCAGGGCACGGCCGACGCCGTCCGCCAGAACATCCGCTATCTCCAGCAACATGACATCCAGCACGTGCTCATCCTCTCGGGCGACCAGCTCTACCGGATGAACTACGCCGACATGCTGGCCACCCACATGGACCACAAGGCTGATGTCACCATTGCCGGCATCCCGGTTCACGACGACGCGGCCTCGGCCCTCGGCATCATGCGGATCGCCGGCAACGGCCGTGTGCAGGGGTTTCTCGAAAAACCGCAGACAACGCCCGAGCTCACCGACTTCCGCACGGATCCGGCCTGGATCGACGCCCAAGGAATCCCTTCGGCGGGCCGCTCGCTCATGGCCAGCATGGGTATCTATCTCTTCAATCGCGATTGCCTCCTCGAGCTTCTCACGAAGACCGACTATCGCGACTTCGGCCGTGAAGTCTTCCCGGCTGCCATTCGAGCGAAGCAGGTGCAGCTCCATGCGTTTGACGGCTACTGGGAAGACATCGGCACCATTCGGTCGTACTACCAGTGCAACCTCGACCTCGCGCGGGCGGCTGTGCCATTCGAGTTTGCCGGCATGGAAGCACCGATCTACTCCCGGGCCCGCTTCCTGCCTCCGTCGCGCATTGAGGGGGCGAGCGTCAAGGAGAGCCTCATCTCTGATGGCTGCGTCATTGAAAAGGGTGCCGTCATCGAGAACAGCGTCATCGGTCTGCGATGCCGGATCGGACGAGACGTCGTGATCCGCAATTCGGTGGTCCTTGGCAACGACTTTTATGAGTCGCCGGCATCGATCGCAGCCGACGCCTCAGAGGGCGTGCCACCGCTCGGGATCGGTGCGGGCACCGTGATCGAAGGATCGATCATCGACAAGAACGTTCACATCGGAAAGCGGGCCCGGATCGTGAACGAGAAGGGCTGGGTCGATACGGCCGACTGCCCGAAGTTCACGGTGCGAGACGGCGTTCCCGTGGTGCCCAAAGACGCGATCATGTCCGACGGATGGGCTCCCGACTCCGCTGAGATCAGGTCCGTCTGACGCGGAACATCGGCGGTCCGGGTCATCTGATCATGCCAGAGATGGCGAGCGGTCGCGACGTACCGACCTGGCCCGAGCCGTCATGGCATGTCTCCATCAGGCGTTGGAGCATCCGGGCTCCAATCGACACGCATCACGCCGTCATTGATATCTGACTCGCGAGCCAGCGTCGGCTTCGCCTTCGGCGCGGTGGCCACGATTGCTGGCTCCTTGGCGTCGGCCTCCCGCTTGACCAGCGGTGGCCAGGGCCTGGGCGTGATGCCAATCGGAATGACACCGTTGCTCCTCGCCTGAAAGTCATTCTGCGGAGCCGACCCGTTGGGCACGGGGCCCGCGTAGTCGAACGGGTTCGGGCACATCGTGCAGCCGGCAAAGCAGATCACTGCAACCACCGCGGTGACAAGCCGACCGAAAGCCTGGCGAGCGTATGGCATGCGAGCTGACCTCCGGGCGACCGGACGGTCGTGGGGTCGGCCCGAC
>JBGTGN010000015.1:0-23517 GCA_041746715.1 Pirellulales bacterium
CAACAGCGTCATCCAGGCACTGAAGTACGCGGCACGCGGGTTCCGATCCTTCAAGAACTACCGAACTCGGATCCTGTTCTTCTGCGGAAGACTCGACCTCAGACCGAAGCTACCGTGCCACTGAAATCCCGGAAGAACCACGTTATGACGGCTGGTTGAAAATGAAGGCTTTGATGGAAAACAAGGGTTTTGTGGTCGAACCCGCAATGGAGCGGGAGGTAATGCTTAAGATCCTGGGGACGCCGTGAGGCTGGAGTTATGCTTCGCGACCGACGTCATCAGTATCGCCTTGCGATTGCTTGCGCGGCGTTAGGGCTCGCTGTTGTTGTAGGATCCGCAAGGACCAATTTGCGCCCCGGGGCTTCCGAAATGAGCAATGACCAACCATCTCGTCGCGACAAGGCGATCCGAGCTGTGCGAAGGGGCGCCAACGATGTGAACGCCGTGCAACTGGATGTCAGCGGAAATGTGACGTACGTAACCCTTCAAGGCGATTTCGGTTCTACGCTTCCCACTGTAATACAAGACCTCGGGAGGTTTCAGGGGCTTGCAGTGAGATATGGGTGTCTACAGCACGGCGCCGATATTGATGCGATATGTAGCCTGAATGCCCTTGAATCCCTTGTTCTTAATGACGTGCGTTGGCCAGGGGTGGACGGTCCCGGCCAAGGGATCGTGTGTGACGAATTCATTCCACGATTGCTGGAGTTGGTGAGCCTAGAAGAGCTTCAAGTGTGTTCTCGTCAACTGACGGGACGTACTTTGGGTCAATTGGGTGCACTGCCTAGGCTTAGGTTTCTCCGGGTGAATGATCTAGAATCCTGGGCTCCTGAAGCAGCGTCCCAGGTGGCTTCGATTCCGTCGCTAGTCGGCTTTTCTGCGTGCAAGGTGCCACTTTCGGACTCCAGTGTGGTGACCCTGTCGCAACACAAAATATTTCAGGAATTGTCGTTTATTGAAACCACTATTACGGATGTGGCATTACCGGTGTTGGGATCTCTGCCAGCCTTAACTCGCCTTACCATCCGGGGAGCGCCGATCACGTCGGCTGGCATCAAGGGTTTGAGCGATTCGCGATCCCTAGAATGGCTGGATCTCATTGATTGCCAGAAGCTGGACGATGATGTCATTGACGCCCTCGCTAAGATGCCTGCACTCCATACCGTAAAGTTGGGAGCAGACAATAAAATTAGCGATGTCGCTATTCAACGGCTTACTCGCCAGAAGCCGAACATATTGATACAACACCCAGCATCGGAACACTGGCACAAATATGGATGGGAGGGCTTTAGGGCGCACTAGGCTCAGTACTCATTATTCGATCCGCCATTGACCTTCCGTGAGCTTGCCCCCATGTTTGATCCCCCAGAGGTGTTAGCCAGACAGGGCCTGTAGATGGGCATGCCCATCTACAGGCCGCGCGAACTCCAGCGGCGTCTGAGGCTCCATCGGGCAGTTCGGCTTGTTGCGGAAAGGGATTGGTGTCCATTTCAGCGCGCGATTCGATATCCCGTGAGTATAGGTGGCGGCTTGTTGCCGTACGTTCAGCGATTCGTGGATCAGAGGAGAACAGATATGGACATGAGTGAAGCAGCACACTTGCAGAAAAAGTGGGCCGGAAAGCCTTGCGGCCATAGCAGCACCAAACGCGAGACTTTCAATGGAGTGAAAACGGGCGATCGTGTTTGCACAACGTGCGGCGAGTGTTTCTCGCCCGACGAAATCGCGCTGGCGCGTGGACAGCAGGGGAAATGACCGGCCAGCTCGACGGGTAATTTGACCTGCGCTCCTTAACCGAGGCCACATTGGGAGAGAGAATTCGGTTGTGGTCGCTAGGAAAAGAAGAGGCTTGTTCGAGGCGCTTACACCTGGCAACGGAAATCAAGCTCGGCCCGGTGCCCAGGAACATCAGCTTGCGCTAAAGCATCGAAGGGCAGGGGTCGTCGAATTCCGTGTTCATGAGATAAGTCCGAAACGATTTCGGTGCCTCCTGGAGTTCTGAGGGAGCAAAGGCGAACAGATTCATAATGTCTGCCTGAGTGTGATCTGGGAGTAGCTCTAAAAATCGGCTGATCATGGTATCTCGTTGTTCGGCGGACACCCCCTCGAACCGGGGGTCGACGACACGCACGCGGATCGACGCCGAGTTGTAGCGATACGCATCGACCTGCTCGAATCCCGCCTCGCGCAGAGCTTCTTCCACCCGCTGGGTTTCAGGAGTGCGCTTTGGTTCCCAGCGAGGCGGAGGAGCATTGGTCATGGCAGTTGGTCCTCAACCCAATCATATATGACCTTTGCCGTTTTCAGGAAGCCGATAGTTTCGCCTGTATCCCGCCGCCCTGTTTCGTAACGAAGGTCGGTTGTCCAATCGAACCGCCGCATCGTTTAGCTATCTCAAGTGGCAGGGCCGTGCCGAGGTCTCGCAACTTTCCCACCAGCACGTCTGTCCTGTGCATCTTTGCGCCCGACGTTAATTGCTTCAGCGTAGCGGTTGTTGCCACAACGGGCGTCGGGTGCAGGATCAAGGCCTTGAGCGAGCACTCGACGGTGTACCCACCAATGTACTGGGCATCCAAGTCCCACCTTTCACGCAGAAGGGCCTCTGCAGTGGTCAATCGCTGTGCAGCCACCTTCTGAAAGTATCGACTCGTCAATGGGGCCATTGATCACCAGTCTCGCAGCGCGGCAGCCCACGGCCTTCGGGCTGAGGGGCCCGGCTCATGTTCTCGGCAAAATCTCGCTACGGAAGCGAACTCGTGAAAGGGGACGGACCCAGTTGGCGGCAGAGCACGCAGCAAGCCAACCGCATTGTTCGCTCGATCCGACGAAGGCCTGGGCCGTTCCGCCACAAGCTGGGGCGTGGCGTTCGGGAACTGAACACGGCCGAGGAGGCGGGTAGAATCATTTCCCCACCCCGCATCCCAGAGAGAACTTGAACATGTCCAGCTCGGAAGCACGCCGAAAAAGGCAAATTTTCATCGCCTCGGCTGAGCTAGACATCGGCGAAGTCCGCGCAGGCATTCAGCAACTCGACCTCGACGCCGTGACGCTGGAGCAAGTAGCCGCCCCGGGCGGTACGTGGTCGGATAGTTTGCGCCGCTGTGTTGCTGCGGCAGATGTGGTTATCGGGATCATGGGAGACCGTCGGAAGGAGCCATATGTGTTCTTCGAACTCGGGGTGGCAAGCGCACTCAATAAGCCCACGCTCCTCTTTCTTGGCCCAGACTATCCAATGGACCTCGTTCCCCCATCTGGACTTCCGTACCTGCGGATTGACTTGCGGGACGCGGACGCCGTGATATTCGGCCTGAAGCAGGCATTGGCGCTCTCGGGGCAAGACTTGTCTCCTCAGCCAGCGGGAGGCTTCACCACGCGGCCCATCGGCCCGCTCGCGGACCAGCTTCTGGAAAGGCTACCGCACACAAATCCTGGCGAGTTTGAAGGCCTTATGTACGAAGCCATCAAAGCCAGTGGCGTTTCAACGATGGCGCGAGGCGGCGGTCCCGATGATGAGGGCATCGATTTCGCCGTGTGGTCAAATGATCTGGAACCGATGATCACCAACCCTTTGCTGATCGAGTGCAAGAGTAGCCTCCGTACCCAATCTGCAGTCGATGAAGCGCTTGGCCGAATGCTTCGCGCCCTGGGATCCATCCGCAACGGTTGCGGAATCGTTCTATACAAAGAGATCGAGAAAGTCCCGAAGGCGGTGCCCCGGTCACCTTCTGTCGCGTTTATTTCGGCGGAGGATTTCATTACCGGGCTTCGTGATACCGGCCTTGCCGAGTTCGTTCTCGGGCTCCGCGGCACCTCCTCCTCTAGGTGCTAGATCGATGGCTGCATATGACCCAGTGGTCATCGGACGCTATCTTGCCATCGTCGATAAACCGCCGTCGAATGCGGCTAAGGGCAAGGCGTTCGAGGAACTAGCCTGCTACCTCGTAAACGGCATTCCTGGTGTCAGAGTCACCGCCCGCAATACGCTTAACTCCTTCGCTACAGAGGAGATCGACATCGCATGCATGTGCCAGAACGATCCCGCCGGGCTGGGGACACTGGCGGATTTTTTTCTCGTGGAATGCAAAGGCTGGCGGGACGCGGTCAACAGCGAACAGGTTTCCTGGTTTCTCACGAAGGTCCGACATCGGGGGGTACGTTTCGGGATCTTGATCGCAGCAAACGGCATCACTGGCGAGCCGGAGCACCTGTCACGAGCCCACTTTCTCGTGAGTACTGAGCTGGCTACGTTCGGAATTAGGATGGTCATCGTCGATCGGGAGGAAATCGAGAAACTTGCGTCCGGCGAGGACTTCGCGAAGCTGATCATTCAGAAGGTCTGCACTCTTCACGCCTCTGGCGGTCGTTGCTACTGAGGGCGTCCAAGGGGTGGACCTCGCGGGTACTGGCATTCATCCGTTCGAGTCTTCGTTGCCAGAGCAGACGTGATCCGCCGGCCGAATTGCGGGGCAGTTTGCTCGCCGTTCGACCTTCTCCGAGTCGTAGCCGCCGCATTAGCTCCGAATCCATGGCCCGGGACGGCGAGCATGCTATCCCGGAAGTCCGTCGCGTGAACAATTTCGCTGGCAATTTGGTCGTTACCCACGGAAGGCTGTCAGGGCCGGGTGCACGTGATCTACCTGCGACTGCGCCGCCCCTTGGATGTGTGAGGTTTCCAGATGGTCGCGATGCTCTCGGTGGAAGGAGTACGCACGCTTCCACGTTGCCTCCGGATTCACGGACGGTGTTAGCGAAGAACCCGAGTTGCTCACTAGCGCCACCGTGTTCTGAGGTGGACCCCAATCCTTGGACAGTGGGGAGCCCTGTATAAGGTGGTGTGTTCCTAGGCGGTGGCCCGCGAGACCCCTACCAAGGGTCTCGCGCGGCCACGAGGCTTTTGACGGGTTGTGTTCCTGTTGATGTTCGTATGAAGTGAGTCCGTCTCAACGGAGATTTGAGCGCGAACACTTTCGTCGCGTCAGCCCTCCGCATAGACATCTGACGGCGTGCGATACCCGAGGGCCTGATGAGGCCGCTCGTGCCGGTAGAAGTCGAAGTACTTCCCCAGCAACTTCTCGGCCTGCCAGCCGTCGACGTAGTCTCGCAGGTAGACCTCCTCGTACTTGACCGTCCGCCAGAGCCGCTCGACGAAGACGTTGTCGAGAGCCCGGCCACGACCGTCCATCGAGATGGCCACGCCGCTCTCCTTCAATCGGCTCGTGAAGGCCGTCGCCGTGAACTGAGCCCCCTGGTCCGTGTTGAAGATCTCGGGCCGTGCTTTCGCCAGTGCCGCATTGAGGGCCGCGATGCAGAAGTCGCCCGTGAGCGTGTTGGACAGACGCCATGACAAGACGTTGCGGCTGTAGAGGTCCATGACTGCCGTCAGGTAGAGGAAGCCGTGCTGCAACGGGATGTACGTGATGTCGCTGGCCCATACCTGATCCGGTCTCGTGATCGCCAGATTCCGCAGTAAGTACGGGTAAATCTTGTGCCCTGGAGCAGGGCGACTCGTTGATCGCTTGGCGTACACCGCCTCGAGTCCCAAGAGCCGCATCAGGCGTTGAGCCCTCTTGCGGTTGATGCCGAAGTGCTCCCGGAGCCGCCGACCGAAGCGGTTTTCACGTGCCAGTTCACGAATCACAAGTTCGCGATCTGCAAGCTCGAGTCCGAGGCCGCGATGATCGTGACCCGCCAAGTCATCGATCAGGTCGTCCCACGTGTAGCTGTCACGATCCTCAGCTTTGCGAGCTATGAATTCTGGCTTCGTGCGAAGGGTGTCCCAAATGCCAGGCTCGATCATCAGCAAGCCGGCTTTCTCGGGAATAGCACGGCCCGCGTGAATGTAGAAACCCAAGAGATCGGCCTCCGAACCGTTGATCACGATGCCACCGTTGTTCGTGAGGAAGTCTTCCTTCGCTGTCAGGTAGTGAATGAAGTCCGTGGTCGTGTCCAGCTCCGTGAGAACATCGATGAGGGTCTGTTCGGTGAGGACGTGCACGTGTCCTTTGCCGAAGTCACCCGAGCTGATTGAGCATTTCCCTCTGCTTCCAAATGCAACCGCGACGCGGTGAATGCGGCGGTGGCCATGCGGCGGCAACGGTAGGCCTTGGGTGCCGTCATTCCGAATGACGTGCGAAGCAGACTGCAACCATTTAGAAGCACCGTAGAGCTGACGGAGCGATGCATCCACTGCTTCTCGTAGCCACCGCTTGCGATGAACGTGGTTGTCCTCGTCTGCGAGACCAACGTCCTTGACGCTGAACACGACGATGTCCGGGTCGCACACGCCAAGGACATCACACAGCTCCTTGCCCTTTTTTCCGATCGGGTTGTTGTAGCACCAGGGGGCCAGAAAGGACTGTGTGCATAGGTCGTGGGTGAATTGCTCAGATGGTGTCAGGGGTGCGGACATGGGCGTCGTTCCAAGGAATGTCCCTTGTGTTCTTCGCAGAATCTCTCAGGTCGAGGCGACACTCCCGCCCCACCAGCTTGTTCCTGGTGAGAGGCTGCAATACTGCTACCCCCTCCCCGCCTGCGACTGAGCCGCCCGCTTCTGCACATCGATTTCGAGCGTCCCAAACGCCTGCTCGTGCCTCGCCACGGCATGACCGAGCGCGTACGCCAGCCGCTTGGCCGTGAAGAAGTTGACGATGATCCGCTGCGTGAGCTGAATCGTCTCGGGGCTTGTGCCACCGACCTGCTTGTTGAGGCCGAAGTCGACGATCAGCTCTTCTGGCGTTCCGGTCACCCGGCAGAAGTTGGCATAGGTCGCAGCGATGTGCGACTCATCGACAGGAACCTGAACGGGTTCGGGGCGTGCGGTCTGTTCGTCGGCCATGGAACTCTCCTAAGGAAGGAACGTGGAATCGTGCGTCGAGGCAATCGAGCGGGCAGTCTATCGTGCGATGCCCAAGCACCAAGGCTGAGTTGGCCTCAGTGTCGAACGAGGTTACGTCTACGCGCAGATTGTTCACGCCCTTGCGCAGACTGCTCCCGCTGCCAACATGTCCTTTGCAAGAATCTTCCGGGATCACAGAATTCTAAAACCGCACTCGCGGCCCCTGAAAAAGCTCCCCCCGCAGGCATCGTGCTATCTCCAATGCCTGAACCTCCGCCAGCCTGGGTGTTGTAATCCGCCCGGTGGCCGGTAGACTGCCGCCGCAATGGGGTTGGGGCGCCGCGTCCCACATCAGTCCCGAAGGGCTACCTGATGTTTGGCCAGCGAATCTCATCGGATGAGAGCAAACGGGTTTTGCCGCTCCACGCAGTTCTTCTTTTTCATGCTGGCCCTTTCCGTTGGATCAGTGCCCCGATGGCTCCGATCCCTTTCCCAAAATTCTCTGCCGGCGTTTTTCTGCGCCGAAGGTGTTGCTGAGGAGTAGGTCATGCTCTTGCCGATTGAATATTGGAAGAACACGCTTTCAAAGCTGGGTGTCCGCGTCGAGCGTCGCCCCGTCAAACGAAAGAGCCGGGATCTGCGGTTCGGGTTCGAGACACTCGAGCCTCGCAAGGTGATGAGCGGCAACGCTCCGCCGATCATCGGCGAATTCTTGGCATCGCCTGTGACGGTCAATCTCGGGAGCCAGATCACCCTCACCGCCACGGGGGTCACCGACCCCGATGATGATGCGATCTCCGAGCTGCGGTTCTTTCGCGACGTCGACAACGACGGCCTGCTCACGGAAGCAGACGGCGCTCCCCTTGGCATCGATACTGACGGCGGAGACGGCTGGTTCATCACCGCCTCAACGGCGGGATTCTCCGGAGGCACGCAAGCGTTTTTTGTAGTGGCCACCGATTCCCACGGCCTCGACAGCGAGCCGGTAGCAGCAACCAGCACGCTCCTTCTTGCGCCCAAGATCATCGACAATGGAGGCAGCGGGTACTCGGTGGTGTCGGCAAACTATTGGAGCACGTCTGGTGGTGGGTACGGAGGCGGCCACCAATTCGAGTTTGGCGCCACCAATGGCTACGCCGAGTGGACGTTTGATGATCTGCCAACGGGTGAATACCGGGTCTCGGCCACATGGGTCCAAGGCACCAACCGAGGCACGAACGTGCCCTACAACGTTTTTGACGGCAGTCTTGATGTGGGCGAGGTGCGGGTGAACCAGCGGATCATCCCCGATCCCGACGTCGTCGCCGGCTCGAGGAACTTTGAGCACCTCGGATCATTTTCAGTCGTCAACGGCGCACTTGTGGTCCGGATGACCAACAACTCGGGCGACGGCCGAGCCATCGCCGACGCCGTCCGCATCGAGCACATCGGCCCTGCGCAACAAGTCTCCGATATCCGTGTCTTTGACGGCGGCACGGAGCTCACAGACGGCGTTTCCACCGTAAACCTCGGCACCACGTTCTACGGCACGCCCACCGCGGCCAAGACGCTCTCGGTCAAGAACGCGGGGCTGACCGATCTTGTGTTGGACGAGCTGACCCAAGAGGACATGCCGGCAGGCGTGATCCTCGTCGCATCGTACGGCAGCACGACCCTTGCCCGCGGCGAGTCCACGACGTTCCGGATTGCGATGGCTGCCACAAGCACCGGGCCGTTCAGCGGCATCCTGTCGCTTCCCAGCGACGACCCTGATGAACCTGCGTTCGCCATCACGCTTTCGGGTGTCGTCAACGCATCAAAAATCATCGACAACGGAACCGCCGTCCCCGGGTTTACCGTGGATTCGACAAACTACTGGAGCACCTCTGGCGGTGGGTACGGAGGCGGCCACCAATTCGAGTTCGGTGCCACCGGCGGCTACGCCACTTGGACGTTTGATGATCTGCCCGCCGGTGAGTACCGCGTTTCGGCAACTTGGTTCGAAGGCACCAACCGCGGCACGAACGTGCCGTACACGATTTTTGATGGCAGCTTTGGTGTGGGTGCCGTCGCAATCAACCAGCGGAACGCCCCCGCGTCGGATGTGATTGCCGGCTCCAAAAAATTTGAGCACCTCGGTGCATTCTCAATCATCAACGGGTCGCTCGTCGTCCGGATGACTAACAGCTCTGGCGACGGCAGAGCCATCGCTGACGCGATCCGTATCGAACACCTCGGGTCTGTTCAACTCACCCCCGATATCCGCGTGTTTGCAGACGGCACAACCGAACTGACGGACGGTGCCTCCACGGTGAACCTCGGCACGACGTTCTTTGGCACGCCTGCCGCCACCAAGACGTTTACCGTCGAGAACGCGGGGCTCACCGAGCTTGTGTTGGACGAGCTGACCCAAGCCGACATGCCCGCAGGAGTCACCCTCGTCTCGACCTATGCCAGCGCGACACTTGCCCGCGGTGAATCCACGACGTTTCAGGTCAAGCTGGCCGCCACGAGCACCGGCCCATTGAGCGGCATCTTGTCGCTTCCCAGCAACGACGCCGATGAACCTGCGTTTGCCATCACGCTCGCCGGCGTCGTGAACGCCTCCAAGGTCATCGATAACGGAGACGTGGGGTACACGACGGTATCCACGAACTACTGGAGCACGACGGCTGGCTACCAGTTCGAGTTTGGGGCCACCGGAGGCCACGCCGAGTGGGCGTTTGAGAATCTTCCAGAGGGCGAGTACCGCATCTGGGCCACGTGGCCAAAGAACGCCAACTGGTCGAGCGTCGCCCCATACACCGTCTCCGACGGGAGCTCGGCGCTATCCACGATCAAAGTGAACCAACAACTTGCCCCAACTGCCGATCACGTGGCGGGTGGCCAGACGTTTGAGGAGCTTGGGCTATTCGGCATCACCAGCGGCTCGGCCGTGGTCCGCCTCACGCATGTCGGTCCCAAGGGTGTAGCCGCCGATGCGATCCGGATCGAATACGTTGGCAAGCTTCCCGAAGTGCGGTTCACCGATACCGGTTCTGAGCTTTTGGTCGATGGATCGCCCGCGTCAGTCGTCAGCTTTGGAGAATCCGAGCGATCTCGAAAGGCCGTCGAAGTCATTGCGGTCACCAACAGTTCTTCATCCGCACTCACGCTCACCCAAGTCACCCAAGAAGACCTTCCTGCTGGGTATCTCCTGCTCGGTGGGTTTGGGACGCTGACGCTTGATCCTGGTGAGTCGGCGCATGCACGGATCCGGCTCGATGCGATCCTGCCAGGCACCTACGGCGGCACGATTGCGATTGAAGCGGGAACGGAGACGTTTGATCTTGTGATCACAGGTGAAGTGATTTCGGGGCCGCTCGTCGTGGACAATAGCGACCCAGATTTTGCGACGACGGGTAGCGGCTGGCAGAACGGCTCGTCAGGAACAGGCTTCGGCGATGCGCACCTCAAGGCTTCTGGGGCGTCTGCCGGCAGAACGGCAACCTGGACGGTAGAAGGGCTCGCCGAAGGCGCGTACCTCGTCTATGCGACATTCATGCCGTCAGCCGGGAACACCGACGAAGCCCCCTACAACCTCTATGACGGCGCCGCGCTCGAACAACAGGTCACCGTCAACCAGCGGCAGTTGCCCTCCATCGCCGAAAACGTGTCGGGGCAGGGCTTTGGGTACGTGGGCCAAATCAACGTCAATAGCGGCACGCTCGTCGTGGAACTTGACGCCTCGAACCTCTCCGGAGGTTGGGCGATTGCCGATGCGATCTATGTCGTACCGAGAACGCTTGGGGAGTTCTACGGGTTTGCGGCACCCGGGCAGATGGTGACCGGGAGCGAGGAGTTCATCACGACAGGCATCGTTGATCCCGACGGGGAGCTTGTCGACACGATCAGTGTCTACAAAGACACTAACGACAACGGGGTGTTTGATCCGGAAGTCGATGAGCTTCTGCACGCCGACACGACGCCGGGTGACGGGATGAGTTTTGGGCTGAGCGGGTTTGCCAATGGGCTGTTTGGTCTTTTCGTTGTCGCCACGAAGAATGGGACCGTCGTCACGACGAAGTCCACCACCGTCACGACCTCCAATTGGTGGACGGTATCGATCGGTGGAGCACAACCCGGGGAGGCCCTGTTCAGCAGCACTGGGGGCCTCTTTGCCAGCCCGTTTCCCATCGAACTTGCGCCTGGCCAGACCTTGGACAACGCGTGGCAGGGTGCGGTTCAATCCCGTGTATTCGGATTGGTGATCACGAAAAACGACTGGGAAGGCGGGCAGTTGTACTACCACGCATTCCCAGGCGCCGCCTATGCGTTGGGCACCGCAAGCGAACTCAAGAATCTCTATGGAGAGATACACAGGAGCCTGTTCGAGACCGTCGGCAGCGCTGTGACGGCCGATACGAAGTTGATCGCGCTCGAAGATCTTACGGGAGCAAGTGACAATGACAGCGACTATGACGACATGTTCTGGGAGGTCACGCTGACGCCCGCCACGGTGGTCGTGGAGACAAAGGATTCCGATGAGCCCGGAAGCTGCTCCTGTGCATGTTCGTGCAGCCTGGTGGGGATCACGGGTGGCGGGAATTCAAGCGCGTTCTTGCCTCTTGCCCGTGGCGTCGATGCCGTGGCCAACGTCAGCACCACCCCCAGAACGATCGTGCGGGTGGTAACCAACCTGCCGAACGAGTTTGCAACGGCCCCGGACTCGGTCGAGATGAAGCTCACGTTTGGTGGCATCGATCAGGGAACCGTCTACTACACCGGCGCGGACTTCTTCCCCGGCGACGAGGTCGTGTTTGCCAAGGAGGTAGACGCCACCGGCCGCTACGACTGGGAGATGACCGTCCTCTATACGTATGACTCCCAGATCGTCCCCTACGTTTTCACCGGCAAGCAAGACCTGATCTCGCGTGCCGACAGCCCCGTGGGCCGTGGTTTTTCGATTGCGGAACTCGACCGCCTCGACATCCAGCCGTCTGGCGCGAATCTAATCACAGGCGACAACCACGCCATCTGGCACACGAAGACGGGCTCCAGCACGTTCACCGGCGAGGCCGGTGACCTCACATTCTCCACGCTTGTCCAGAACGGCGACAACACCTACACGCTCACCTCGGCCAGCGGCATGGAGAGCCATTTTGATGCGAACGGGCTGCTCACCTCGCGCGTCGATCCGACGGGCAACACTCGCAGCTACGCCTACAACACCGATGGCACGATCTCGACGATCACCGACCACACCGGGGCTGTAGTGACCTTTCATTACTCAAGTGGCCTGCTCTCGTCGGTCGTGGATTCTGACGGGGCTGTCACGACGCTTGCGCATAACGCCGCCGGCGAGCTCCTTTCGGTGACCCAGCCCGACCCCGATGGGGCAGGCCCTCTGGAAAGTCCTATCACCACGTATGGCTACGACCTTGTCACCGGCCTGCTCACCACGATCGTCGATCCCCGTGGTGAAGTGACCGCGATGGAGTACGACCACTCAGGCCAGCTCTCCAAGATTGTCCAGCCCTGCGGTGGCGAAAGCACGTACACGATGTACCGCTCGCTGGGCGTCATTGACCTTGCCGTTCACGGTTCGTCAGCGTCAAATCCCGCACCCCTTGTTCCCTCGGGCTCCTACGAGGTCCAGCGGGATGAACTGGGCACCGAGACGCATCTCAGGCGCGACCGTTTTGGGAACGTCATCTGGCAGCGCGACGCCCTGGGCAACGTCACCTCGTTTGAGAGGAATGCAGACGGCCTCATCACCACGATCACCCAGCCCGATCCCGACGGCGTGGGGCCTCTTGGACCGCTCGTCACGCAGTTTGAATATGACGCCCAAGGCAACGTCACGAAGATCATCCACCCAGACCTCACCGAAGAATCTTGGACGTACGATGCGACGTTCAGCCGGCCCACAAGCCATACCGACCAGCTCGGCCGCGTGACGCTCTGGCAGATCGATTCTTCAAACGGTCTTGTCGTCTCGGTGACCGAGGTGGTGGGGCAGATTGACTCGCTTCTCAACAGCGAGACCGACGACGTCACGACGTCCTTTGCCTACACCACCGGCGGCGGTGTACCCGCGGGCCTTGTCGAGACAGTGACCGATCCGCTCGGCACCGTCACGAGCATGACCTACACCGCCAGAGGCCTCTTGGCCTCGATGACCCAAGCCGTCGGCACGCCCGACGAGACGACGACCACCTTTGAGTATGACGCAAGCGACAATCTCACGGCCGTCATCGACGGCATCGGTCGCCGTACCGAATACGCCTACGACAACTTGAATCGGCTGATCTCGCTCACGCAGGGTGCCACGCCGGGCCCAGGACCCCAGCAGCATTATTGGCAGTTTACGTATGACGCGGCGGGCAACCGCACGCACGTGACCGACCCAATGGGCAACGTCACCGAATATGTCTACGACGAACGGGGTCGGCTCTCGGAAGTGATCCAGGCCGATCCCGACGGCGCAGGTCCGCTCGACGCCCCCGTGACCACGTACGATTTTGACTGCGTGAACAATCTTGTTGGCCTCGCTGACGCCCTGGGCCGCGAGACGACCTACGAGTACGACGCCCTCCGCCGGATGGTCCGCGCGATCTCGCCTGATCCGGACGGCGCAGGCCCTGCCGAAGCCCCCACCGTCGAGATGGCCTACAACACCGTCGGCTGGCTCACATCGCAGACCGATCCAAGCGGCAACGTGACGGCTTACACGTACGACGCGATGGGCCGCGTGATTCTTCTCACGCAGCCAGATCCCGACGGTGCAGGCCCGCTTGCCGCTCCGGTCACATCGTTCACCTACGACGCCGCTGGCCAACTGCTCACGGTCACCGACCCGCTCGGCCGCGTCACGAGTTATTCGTATGACGACCTCGGCCGCGTCATCACCGTCACGAGGCCCGATCCAGACGGCGCCGGCCCGCTCACCGCCCCCGTGACGACCTACGCCTACGACAAGGTGGGCAACGTCACCAGCGTGACTGATCCGCTCGGCAATGTTACAGAGTACGTCTACGACAGCCTCTACCGGCTCACGCAAATCGTCGAAGCCGATCCCGACGGGGCAGGGCCACTCACCTCCCCGGTGACGACCTACACGTTTGATGCGGCAAGCCAGCTTGTGTCCGTCACCGACCCGCTGGGCCGCACGACCACTTTCGAGTACGACGGCCTTGGCCGACTCACAAAACGGACCGAGCCTGACCCGGATGGCGCCGGCCCCGAGTTGGCCGCGTTCATGGTCTACACGTACAACGCCGTGGGCAACGTCATCAGCGAATCCAACCGCCTTGGCCACACCACTGCGTACGCCTACGACAACCTCTATCGTGCCACCAAGGTCACAGACGCCAACGGTAAAGACACGCTCTTTGCCTACGACATTGTCGGCAACCGGCTCTCCCTCACAGACTCTGTCGGCAATACGACGCAGTGGGTTTATGACGGCCTGGATCGCGTTGTTCAGGAGGAGAACGAACTCGGGAATTCCCGCTACTTTGTCTACGACGTTGCCAGCAATCTGATCCAGCGGACCGATCGCAACGGCCGGGTGACGCAGTTCACCTACGACAACCTCCAGCGGCAAACCGCCGAGATCTGGAAGGATGGCGACACCGTCGTCAAGGAATTCACCTTCGTCTTTGACGTCGCCAGCCAGCTTGTGGGGATTGGGGACGGCACGGCCGATTACACGTATGAGTACGACTTTCTGGGTCGAGTGACGCAGTCGCAGTTCGTTTTTGCGGCTCTCCCCCAGCCGGTCACGCTTGGTCAGACGTTTGATGCGGGGAGCCGCAGGACGAGCCTGTTTGCAGCCATCGGCGGGACCGCCGATTTCAAGAACGAGTTTGCGTATGACAACCTCAACCGCCTTGCCGTGCTGACGCAGCAGGGCCAGACGGATGGCAACGCAGTTGCCGAGAAGCGAATCGAGTTTGCCCGACTCGCTGATGGCCGCCTGGATGAGATACGCCGGTACGCCGACCTCGCTGGCACGCAGTTCGTCGCGAACACCGGGTTTGGGTACGATGGCGCGGGAAGGCTCACTGCGATGACCCACGCCAAGGACACGTCCGTCTTCGCCGGCTACGGTTGGACGTACGATGTCGCAAACCGGATGACATCGTTCACCAACTCCGTCTACACGAGTGAAGACGCGATCTACACCCACGACGCCCTCGGCCAGCTCCTGGGGGCGACCCGAAACGACCCGTCCGACGACGAAGCCTACGTTTACGACGAGAACGGCAATCGCATCACGGCCAACGGCGATGCCTACACGACGGGGACGAACAACCGCATCCTGAGCGATGGCACGAACACCTACGACTACGACGCCGAAGGCAACATCACCCGGATCACGAACATCGCCACCGGCGATTATCGCGACCTCGAATGGGATCACCGCAACCGTCTCGTGAAAGTGACGCAGTTCGACGACACCGACGCCGAGCAGTGGCGGGTTGAGTACATCTACGACGTCTACAATCGCCTCGTCGGCCGAACCGAGTTCCTGAACGCTTCCGCCACCCCCGCCCCCGAAGACATTTTCATCTACGACGGCTACCAGATGATCCTGAAGCTCGACGGCTCAGGCAACGTCCAGAGCCGCACGCTTTGGGGCGATCGCGTCGATCAACTCCTCGCCAACGAAGATGCTGCGGGCAACGTCACCTGGCCGCTGACGGATCACCTCAACACCGTCCGCGACATCGTCTCGTACGACTCTGGAACGGACACGACGACACTTGAGAACCACATCGTCTACGACAGCTTTGGGAACGTTGTGAGCGAGACGAATCCGAGCGTGGCGAGTGACTTCCTGTTCACCGCCCGGTACACGGATGCCACAACAGGACTTCAGTGGAACCTCAACCGCTGGTACATCCCGTCTATCGGTAGGTGGGCGAGTGAGGATCCGATTGGGTTTGCGGCGGGTGATCCGAATTTAGCGAGGTATGTTGGGAACCAACCTTTCGGTCGAATCGACCCATATGGGCTACAAGAAATCGGCGAGCCCGAGTACTTTACAGGCCGGCGTGAGTTACAGCGTATTTATCGGCGGTACGCTGAGCTTTACAGCCGTAATCCCGATAAGTATCTGTGGGCAGGTCTTGCCGCGCATGCCGGAAGCGTGGTGGTCGTACAAATGTATGACCGTATTGAGTGCGACAAAAACACGATAAAGAGCCTACTTGCCCAATCTCCATCGCTGAGGGCCTATCCCACATTTACGGACATGCAAGTTGCGATGTTTAAGCTTAAACAAATGATTGTGATTCAGCGCCTAATCGTAAAAATGGCCCAAGACATTGAAGCGGATATTGGCAAGCAGTTTGAGGCGTATGATGCCAGTGGCCTAGCCGGAATCGAAGCGCTCATTGCAGGCGGCATGTCCCGAGAAATCCTAGTGCCCTGGCAGGAGATTGATGCCGGCGATGTGGTAGGGGGTACCGAGGGATTGACGCAACGCGAACAAGTGCAAGTCCTAAAAGACGGGTATGATAAAATCAATACACTTGGTTCTGGTACCCTGATTGCCATGCGGATGTCCTGGGAGGCGTCATCTGGTCTCGACGGCTGCCCAACGTTTAGCGAAGCCAGTCACGGCTGGTGGACCGACACGAGTGGCCCTGATACCAATGCAAGGTGGCATTATGTTCGAGACATCGTCTTGACTCGCTGGAGTTCGATGGCTCGTGGCGAACGAGATGCTGCTGTAAGAAAAGCACTTGAAGCGGTCAACTCAGCTCCGGTTCAACCGCGATGGCGATGAGAAGGGTAGCGATCCCATTAGCTTTCGTGGGCGCCATAGCCTTGATAGCCGCGATGCTATTTCGGCTATCGCAGCGCGTCGTAGCGATCGATGTCGAGCGAGCGTTGCTTTGCGAGGACATCCCCGTGACTACTTTTGCAAAAAGGGGAGTGATGACGCCACTCGATAAATGGCGGAAAGCAATCGTTAAGCTGTCGCGAGGGGATGATGTGTTGTTTGTGAGATCCGAGCAGGTGTTCGTAGTTCCGTGCGAGAGCGGCAGTCAAGTGCGCGATCTGCTAATTTACACAGCGCCGTTGAGCCAGGAGACACTTGCTGCAAAGCACGGTGAGTTCATCAAATTTATCCAGTCACCCGAGCAGGCGATCGCGTTCGCGGAATGGCTCGCAAGTGAGAAAAATGTTCTATTCTCGACCAACAAGTTCGAGCAGGACCATGTGTATCATTGGTCGATATTGCGTACATATGACACGGCCGCTCCTTGGCGGGCAAAAATCGGAATTGGTTGGCGGTGTGAAGAAATGAAAAGGAGAGGCACAAGTGAGGGCGGCCCCCGCTTTTTACGCTGAAAAGGAAAAGGCAAAAAGGACCGGGTGCGTCGGCATAAGCCGGAGGAAGGTAGCGAATGAAAGAGTCGTACAAGGTAAGGTGCCCCCCTCCCCAGAACGTGAGCCAGTTCTTGCGATACAATTCCGTTCTCCGGGCGGTTGGTAGAACGAGAAGTCACGTGTCAAGGCCGCTAATCGTTGGGACCGGGATCAGGTGTACCGAGCCGAATCTCCTTCCAGAACTCCACGGTGGCAGCGTGCGCGAGGCAACTTGCGAACGCCCAAGGCGGGAGTCAAATTGTTTCCCGCCACCGACGACACGCCGTTCGGCCGGCTCATCTTCCAATTGGCGGGGTCGCTAAATTATGAGGTACAGTGTTTTGGGGCGCGCAAGCTTCTTGCTCCTCGCACTCGCGATGTCATTGCTCGCGAAGACGACGTCCTTCGCTCAGGACGGATCATCGGCGGCATACTCCCAACGCGACCGAGCGCAGTCGCTCAATCGCGATGTCTCGTATCACATCGCCCCGCAAATCACGGCCGGATACAAGGCCGCTACGATCGACCTCCGCGTAGTCGAGACGGTCAATCGCTTCAATGGCATCGACCTCAAGCATCGCTCCTACAACGGAGGACTCGTCGGCCCGACCATCTGCGTCTGGCCTGGGCAAACGTTAAAAGTCCGCTTGCAGAACGACCTGGACGCCGAGCCCGACTACCAGCATTCGGCAAACGTTCCGCACGGCTTCAATACGACGAACCTCCACACGCACGGCCTGCACGTCTCGCCGCGGCAGCCGGCCGACGATGTGTTTCTCGAAATCAAGCCGAAGACTCACTTCAACTTTCAGTTCGAGATTGCTCGCGATCATCCCCCGGGCACCTTCTGGTACCACGCCCACAAGCACGGGTCGACCGGGCTGCAGCTCGCTAGCGGTATGAGCGGCGCCCTGATCGTCCGCGGCGGTTTGGACGAAATACCGGAGATCAAGCGGGCCAAAGAGCAGATCATGGTGCTGCAGCAGTTTATGTACAAGGAGGTCGGCAGCGACCCCGCCTATGTCGACCCTGATCTGCTTTATATGAACAAGGGGGAGATCATTGAGGCGATCAACGGCGTCGTTACTCCCACGATCACCATGCAGCCCGGCGAAATTCAGCGCTGGCGAATCATTCACGCCGGGACGACCGAAGCGATCTTTCTCAACGCGGCGGGTGTGAACTTTTATCAGATCGCTGTCGATGGCCTGGCTACCGGCCGCAAGGAGCTGAAGAACTCGCTGCAACTTTATCCCGGCTACCGCTCGGACGTGCTCGTTGAGGCGCCTTTGAATGAAGGGCCGCGGCTGATGTACTCGCAGATCCGCGACCCGGAGAAGGCGATCCAGGGCAAAGAAGCCGACCGTCGCAACCTGCTGCGGATCGTCGTCAAAGGAGACCCTGTGACGATGAAGCTGCCGAGCGATGCGTCGCTCATACGGGCGGCCGAGGCTCTGGATCAGGATGATGTGCCGACCGATGCCGAGGTCGTCAAACGGCGTACGCTGCGGTTTTCCGGCGAGGATGACCAGTTCCACATCGACGGCGCGCCCTTCGATCCCAGCCATATTTCGCAGTCCATCGAACTAGGCGCCGTCGAGGAGTGGGAGCTGATCAGCGATCGCGGGGCGCATCCCTTCCACATCCACGTAAATCCTTTCGCAATTAAACCGCTGGCGGAGGGCGACCCGTGGGTGTGGCGAGACACTTTCGTGCTGCAGCGAAACAAGCCTGTGACGATCCGCATTCGCTTCCGCGAGCACGACGGCAAGACCGTGCTCCATTGCCACAACCTGGTGCACGAAGATCAGGGCATGATGCAGGCCATCGAAATCGTCCGGCGGGAGTCGCCGCAAGCGGACGAAGAGCGACGCACAGCGCCCGCCTGGACGGCGAGCGAACGCTCGGGCCGCCGCCATTCGGACAGCCAGTACCGCGGCCGCCCGCGAATGATCGTCTTCCACCGCGGTATGGAATGCGTCCATTGCGTCGAACAAATGCGCACGCTCAAGAAAGACCTGCCCAAGCTTCGAGCCGCCGGCGTCGAACTCGTCGCCATCAGCCAGTATTTGCCGGAAGAAGAAGCCGTCGCGCGTCAGTTGGCGGAGTTCCCCTTCCCGATCCTAATCGATCCGGAGTTGGAGAGCTTCCGCAACTACGCCTGCCTCAATGAGCAGGGCGCCGCGATGCACGGCATTTTTCTGATTGACTCGGACAATCGTGTGTTACTTGCGCATCGGACAGAAATTGCGGTCGCCGACCCGACGCGTCTGGTGCTGGACGTCCTCAACCGCCATCGCGAAGGAGACTGATATGGCATATCGACATGGTCCACGACTGCACGGCATCTGGCTCGCTTGGGTCGCGATGTTCACGCTGATCGCCTCGCACGCGGCCGCTCGGGAGGTAGTAATTCGGATTGTCGGCGACGGCGGAAGCGCCGATTACATCGAGGAGGGCGCTACTAGCCAGGAACCGGTTGAAGTCCGCGTCGGCGACACCGTGGTCTGGCGAAACGAGGGTAATCGCACTCATACCGCGACCGCCGAGAACGACGACGGCGACCTTCTCTTCGACACGGGCGATATTCAGGGCCGCTCTGGCTCGAACTTTGAGTCGAGCGATCCGATCGAGATGACCGCGGCGATTTTCGCCAGTGCCGGCGGACAATCGGGTCAATCCGTATCAATCGTGTACTTCTGCGAGCACCATTCAGCCATGGAATCTTCGCTCTCGCTGAGCGAAGCGCGGGACGGCGAAGCTGAGCGGCCGCGTACCCGGCGACCGGGTCGCAAGCAAGATCGCAAAGCTCGCGACGACCAGCGTCCCGGTCGGCCAAGAGCAGGCCGCGCACGAGCGATGGACGGCGCCGGCGTCCTCACGCGTCGCGATATCACCTCCCTGAGCGCCACCGAGTTGCGTGACTATCGCGATGCATGGCGGCGGATCCAGGAAAACGGGGACTACGCGAGCGTCGCAGGTTATCACGGTTGTCCCGATCGGCTCTGCCACGGCGTATCCGATCAAATTGCCTTCCTCGCCTGGCATCGCGAGTACATACTGCGTTTGGAGGCCGTCTTGGGCCAGCCGGTTCACTACTGGGATTGGACTTTGGTAACGTCGGCCTCGTCGGGGATTCCGGTCGCGTTCACTGACGCCACGTACGTTTCTTCCGATGGCCGGACGTACCCGAATCCTCTCCAGGGGTTCCGGTATGTTTGCCCTTCCGGAACGTCGCCGCAAACGACGTTTCGTCGGCCTTCGGCTCCGAGCCAGCTGGCCAACTACGCTCGCGAAGTGCGGCGGGCCTACGGCTCTCGGACCTACAGAGCCCTCAATTCAACGCTCGAGAATCCGCCGCACGACGCGGTTCACGGTTGGGTCAGCGGGCACATGGGAGCTGTGTACACCGCCTCGTACGACCCGCTGTTCTGGGCGCATCACGCCAACGTCGATCGGCAGTGGGCCAGTTGGCAGCGCGGCGGAGGCCCCGACCCAACGGCCGCCGAGCGTGCCCTCCCCTTGAGAGGTTTCTCGGGACGCACGATCGACGATGTCAAAAGCATCGCCGCCTTGGGCTACGAATACGACCGCTACGATGCCACTCGCGGAGGCGTGAGTCCCCCGGCAGTTCCGGCGGAAGCCGCTGAGGCACAGGCCGGCGTTGGCAAGACGTTCGCCGTGCCGCGGGCCGAGCAGGCCATTGCCCTCGATGGCCCGCAGCCGACTGACTTGTACGTCAGCGGCATCCCGGCTCATCCGCAGCGGTCGTACTTCGTGTACGTCTTCGTCAATCAACCGAACGCCACGCCGGCCAATGCGACCGAAGACAATCCTAACTTTGCCGGCACCTTCGGCGTGTTCGGGATGGGCGGACCGCCGGAAGGTCAAAAGGAGATGGCCGATCACGATGCTGACGGCGACGATGCGAGAGAGGCGAAGAGCAAGCGAGTCTTAGAACTCTTCGGTGGCAAGCCGCCGGCGAACCTGCGAGAGATCACGCAGGTGACACTCGTGGCCACGGACGAAACTGGCGCCGTCGTCTCCCGCCGCGACGTTCCTTTCGACGGCGTTAGCCTCCGCAGCGCGGGCGACAATGGCGGTGAGGAGGTCGCCCCGCCCCAGGCCGCCGCAGCCAATCGCCCGTTGCTTCGCCGAGGCCGAGAGTTCACGGGCATCTCCAACGATGGCTCATACGACGACGCATACAGCGACGCCGTGCGCAAAGCTCGGGATGGCCTTCGAAACAGCGGCGCCGACCGGATCATCGAGACCGAGGTGGTCTCAGTGAAGGGGGAACACGACGGCATTGCCGGCGTGAACCGCCTGAAGGTCACCATCCGAGCGCGGTCCAATAAGTAAGCTGAACTTCTCCCGATGCGACGGGTTGTGTTTCTGGGCTACGACGATGTGTTTGCCATGGCAAACGAAATCAGCGGGGCTCGGTGACTGCAACTCCTACTCCCCGCTGAGCCGGCTGGTCCGCTTCGCATCCTCGGCGGACTGCAGCTAGCCGCGCAGGCCGCGTAAACTGCAAAAGATGAAGCTAGACGGTAGCCAAGGTCGTTCGGATCAGATCGATAGCGGCTTGCTCTGCCTCTTCCGCAGTGTCGTAGTCGTAGTCGGACCTATAGATGATGTCCTCGGCCTCTTCGCCGGGGTAGACGGTGAAGCGGTGTTTCCCGGTGGCGGGATCTTGGTGAGTTTCACCCCGAAGGCGGAACGTAGCCATTTCGTTTCTCCTTTCGACGAACGGCTGCATTCAGCAGATCGCAGCCAATAGATTCTCAACTCCGCAGGACGTCATCGCGATTCTGCTGGAAAGCTTTGTTCGGCATGCCTTCGATCGAAGTGCAGCACGTACCACGCTATGAGTCGAAGCGATGAGTGCCAACACTGATCATCTCAGGTGCCAGAAAGACCGTCGGGGGTATTGGTCGCACCCTGCTCTAGCAATGGTACATGTCGAGGCGGGCCATATTCGTCGATGACCTCAAGAATGCCACTTGTAGTGTCCAGAAAGACATCAACACTCATAGGGGGCATATCGCCGATGACGTCTTCATCGCTATGTGCAAGCCTGCGACCGCCAACAAGCAAGTCGTGGAGTATGGCGCGGGGGGCTGTGGACACGATTCTTTCTTTCGCTTGGCGTAGCTGCTCAGGATGCTGACGCCACACCTCCTCGCTTGATACGAATTGCACGATCAACCCTTCGGCCAGTTGAGGGAACATTGCGAAGGGATTCGAAATCAAGTCGGCGTCGCATTCTGAAAGCATGTCGTCGCGGTTCAAGTGGACGAGGAGGCCAAGTTTTGCCCGCTCGGCATAGCCCACGATAATTAGACATATCCCAGACGAAGCGCTCAGGACCACGCCGTTCTGGGCTACCGCAGACTGGGCCGGGTGGACGTGTGGGTCGAAGCAGTAGCCGCATTTATAGGGCTCCACGCCGGCCGCATGGCACTCCGGCGAGGACCACCTGGCAATTTCGTCAGGGGCAAGAATGGGCGTCACATTGCGCTCCTTGGGCATCAGCCAATACGGCTCGGGAGTTCGCGGCTCTGGCTCTGGGCTTCCTGTTGCCGGACTCACAAGTCTGCGGAACTTCGTAGCGTCCCAAGAGGTCTTCGTAGCGGAGTATCGCAGGGTCATGTCTTGTGACGCAACGTCCGACCCCTTCATTGTTTACGAGGATACTCGATGAAAAGCCCAGGGACGATATCCAGAATTTCGTTCTTCGTAGTTGCGGACCTGCGACAACACTCTCGCCTACCTCGCCGTTTGGTGTTTGAGCCTCAGCACGATGCCGCTTCTCGACGTCCCCTAACCCCACCATCCTTGCTGCTCATCCGGCTCCCGTCATGACGAGAGCTGGGCAGGCGGTGTGCTCGTCGGATTTGCGTTCGACATTGCCGGCGTGATGTGTGCCTGCGCCGCCCTTTTTTTGGACGTCGATTTCCAGCTTCCCAAACGCCTGCTCATGCCTGGCCACGGCATGACCGAGCGCGTACGCCAGCCGCTTGGCCGTGAAGAAGTTGACGATGATCCGCTGCGTGAGCTGGATCGTCTCGGGAGCCGTCCCGCCCACCTGCTTGTTGAGTCCAAAGTCCACGATCCGCTCCTCCGGTGTTCCCGTGACGCGGCAGAAGTTGGCATAGGTCGCAGCGATGTGCGACTCATCGACAGGAACCTGAACGGACTCGGGGCGTGCGGTCTGTTCGTCGGCCACAACGCTCTGCGGGCACGTGGGGAATCAACAGACCAAGAGCGTATTGCCGGACTGGCATCGACGCACCCCCTTCAATGAGTCCGCCGCCTCGAGTAGCAGGTCGGGT
>JBGTGN010000016.1:0-6663 GCA_041746715.1 Pirellulales bacterium
TGGCATCGGCGGACGCATTGGCGACCTACTTCGGTATCCGATGCACGGGACCGACGAAACCGAAAGGCAAGGGGGGCTGACCTATGGGCACCGTCTACAGACCGAGCGTGACACGACCGCTGCCGGCGGGAGCAAGGATCATGACCCGCAAGGGCAATCGCCAAGCCGAATGGATCGACGGCGACGGCCGCAAGCAATCGGCGCCGATGACGGGATGGCGAGCGAAGCGGCCGGGCATTGTCGTCAAGTCGGGCACGTACGTTGCCAAGTACCGCGACGGCGACGGCCTGCTACAGACGGTTTCGACGGGATGCACCGATAAGACTGCTGCGAGATCGGTACTGGCTTCTCTTGAATCGCGAGCCGAAAAGGTGCGATCGGGCATCATCACGACCGACGAGGCCCGTGTGGCCGATCACGCTCACGAGATGATCGACGAGGCCGTCGATGCCTACTTGGCGGCGCTGGCCGTCCAAAAGGGCAAGGGCGACAGGCCGAACGTTTCGCCGTTGCACGTAAAGAACGTGGGCCATGCCTTACGCGAACTGATCGAGGAATGCGGCTTTCGACGACTGCGGGACGTAAACCGAGCGACGGTCGAGCGGTGGACTAGCCGCAAGGCTGCTCTACCCGATGGCGAGCGGCCGGCGGCTCGCACGATCAATACTCGTCTCGTCGCTCTCACGGCATTCATGACATGGTGCAAGGCGAACGGCCGTATCGCATCAAATCCGGTCGAGAAACTAGAGAAGCGAGACGAGAAGAGCGACTGTCGCCGGAAGCGTAGGGCGATGACCGCTGACGAGATTGCTCGACTGCTCGCTGTGGCGAGGCTTCGACCAGTCGCTGAGTACGGTCGCGACACTGAGCGAACGGGCGAGCCGGCCAAGACAGCAAAAAGCCGGGCGACATGGCGACGGGCACCGCTGACGCTCGACACGACCGAAGCCGCTGCCGAGCGGGGCCGCGAAACACTTCGGCCTGAAATAGCCGAGAGGCTAGGGCGAGAGGGGCGAGAGCGAGCGACCGTGTACCTAACGCTCTTGGCAACGGGGCTTCGACGGGGCGAGCTAGCGTCGATCCGCGTAGGCGACGTAACGCTCGACACCGACCGCCCCACGATCGACCTAAGGGCCGTCGAGGCGAAGAACGGCAAGGCGGCGACGATCCCGCTCCGCTCTGACGTAGCCGACGAACTGCGGGCCCGATTGAGAGAGAGAGCCGAAGCGGCCGGCGGGATCGCCCCTAAGCCCGATGATGCCTTGCTCTACGTGCCGGCCAAGCTCATTCGCATTCTCGACCGCGACCTGGCTGCTGCCGGCATCGCCAAGCGAGACGCCAAGGGCCGTACGCTCGACGTTCACGCGATGCGAGGGACGCTGGCGACTCACCTTGCCCGTGCGGGCGTTCCGGTCGTGACGCTCAAAACGCTGATGCGACACGCGAAGATCGAGACGACGCTGGCTCACTACACCGACGAGACGCAGCTAGGTATCGAGGCCGCGGTGGAGCTTCTCTCCGTTGCACCGCTCGTTGCACCAACTTTGGTGCAACGGAGCAAATCGGAGGGTATTCCTGAGCAAATCGACAGGAACGGCACCCCGGCCGGAAAGTCGAAACGAGGCCGTAAAACACGCATTGAACCGCGAAAATCATCCATGGGCGATACAGGACTCGAACCTGTGACCCCTAGCTTGTCGAGCTAGTGCTCTAACCAACTGAGCTAATCGCCCAAACAGTCGGCGACTGAAGTGTCGCGCGTGAACCAGGGTCAGTCAAGCCAGTTTCGCAGCGAGCGGCCGCCGGGGCCATCCACAACACTGCCGGTGTCAAACTTCGTTGCGATTCCGACGAACAGCGTCAGTTCCAAGTTTCTCTGGGAGTTGGCCACACACGTCTTGTCGCGGAGCTCACCGACCAGGCGCAGCCCTCGGCGGTGCATCGCCCTGCGGCGGCGGAGTGTTTGGCTGAAGGAGGAGATTCATGCCCTCGCTGCCAGTCATGTTTGTCCAGAATGTGCCAGGACCGCTCTGAAACAGCCGCAGCCGCAGGTCGGGCTTCAGTTTCTGGGAGAGTGCGTAACGAAGAAACGAATCGCCATCCCCCTGGAAGACCTCCATCTTCAGTTTCGCGAGGCTGCTGCGGGCGGTCTCCTTGAGCTTTTCAGCACCGGCCTCAGCCTCGCCGATCAGCCGATCCCGCTGACCCTCGAGCATCGCCACCTCGGCCTGGGTGACGGCCCGCATTCGCTCGAGCTCCCCCTCGGTGGTGGCTCCGAGGTTGTCGACCTGGCTGTCGATCACGGCCACGAGCCGCTTCGTGTCGGCCTCAACCTTCCGCACCTCGAGCTCCACCATCTGCTTGGCCTCCTCAACCTCGGCATTGGTCTTGGCGGTGGCCTCCTTGGCCTTGTTGGTGAGCGTTCGCTGGACGGCAATCTGCTTGTCTCGAACCTGCTTGAGATACGCCTCCGGGATATCGATGCTGCGGATGAAGGCGGAGTGCACCTTCACATGCTTCTCGGCACAGGCACGAACCAGTTCGCTCGTAAAATCTTCCTGGAATTTTTTTCGCTTCACGCCTTCGAGCAGATCAAGCACGCCATACTCGGAGCCCTTGTCGCGGCCAATAGCGTGGGTCTGGAGGTCGATGACCGTCTCTTCGATTCGCTCTCGCGAGCCATATTCCGCCACAAGTTTTGGCATGTCCTCCGGCAGCACTTCCCATTCCACGGTGCAATCGACGCTGATCGGGAAGCCGCCCCGCGAGGTGAAGGTGATCGGCGATCGCACCCGGGCGTCGTTTCCGGTGGTCCGATTCGAGACGTCTGGCTTCGCGAACGTCGTCTGGAAGATGCCGACTTCCGACGGAATGATGTCGAACTCGTGCGGGTTGATGTAATACAAACCGGGCTGGAGCACGGTGGGGAGGTATCCCTTGCGGTCCTCGGCCACGCGGCCGGTCGCGTCGGCCTCGAGCAACTCGCTTGCGGTCTCACGGCCCACCAACCGCCGCTGAACGCCGACAAACCCCACCGGGATCTCTGTTGCCGGCACCTCGGTAACTTTGTTTCCGTGAAGATTGATTCGATAGCTGCCAGGCGGGAGAACCCGCCGCTGAATGCCCTGCTGCCCAGGGTTCGCCAGCACGGTTCCCGGCGGCAGGGGCTCGCCACCAAGCGCCGTCACAACGCCCACCTTGCCGGCGACGATCATGGTGTTGGGCTCGAGTTTTGCCTCGTAGGCGATTGGCATGACAAAGTGCCATCCCTCGGCGAGCACTTCCTCGAGCGGGCCCTTCTGGCCGGGCTGGGCGAGCACATGCCCGGGAGGCAACGGGCCGCCATCCTTGGCAATCACCACGAGGTGCTCGCCTGGTGGAACGTAGGTGAAGAACGTGGTCCATGTTGCCAGGAAGGCAACCAGTAAGGCGATCACCAGCCCTCCCCAGAAAGCGAGGAGCAATTGCCAACGGGCGATGCGCCGCGGGGGTTTGAAGGTGATCATGGTAGAAGGTGTCTCCGTGAACGAGCTCGTGTGGTGAAGGTGCGGTGCCGATGTGGGGCCAGGTGAGGCTCAGGGGTCAGGCGTCTCGGCGGCGGCTGGTACGATCGTGGGGGGCGGTCCTGTGACTGCCTCCCGCGGCGAAAGCAGGAGCGTGGAGAACAGCCGGCCAAATTCGCTCTCATCGGATGCAAATATCTCACCGAGCGTCGGTGCCACGCGGGAGAGCACGGCATTGCGGGCGAACAGCTCGGGGCTCCCAAATCCTTCGACACTCGTGCGGAGCGCCGCCACTTCAGCCTCGTTCTGCGCGGCGATCACGGCAGCCTCCGCCTCGGCCTTGGCCCGTACCGACTTGGCCTGCTCGCGAGAGGCTTCCAGTTGGCTCTGGGCCACCGTGACAAGCGCCGTGAGTTTTTGTTTCTCCACCTCCATCATTTGCTGCGCCTGTGTCTTCGCCTGGGCCAGCCGTGTCTCGGCCTGCACACGCTCCCGCTTCTGCGCCGCCAGTGACTCCTCCGCCTTGAGAGCTTGCTCGTTGGTGTACTGCTTCACCATCTCCTTGTTGCGAAGCTGCTCCGCGAGCGCCGTCTCGCGATCTGAGATCTCCCGAGCCAGCTCTGGTGGCGGCTCCATCTGGCCAACGGAGATGGCACGGATGTCGATCCCGAGTGCCTCACACCGCGGCTTGACCGCTTCAAGGAGGGCCTGCCGAAACCGCTCTCGGGCATTGAGCGCCGCCTCGCTCGTCTCGCCGGGAACGAGAATAAAATCGGTCGCGTTGAAATTGCTGCCTTCGAGGCGGGCAAAGCCGCGGATGTGGGGAAGGACGACCTTCTGAAGGATTTCGTTGCGGGCGATGTCATCGCGGGATTGGTCGGCCTGATAGATCTGACCCGCGTCGGTGATTCGCACGAGCAGTTCCGCGGCATGGTCCTTGATCACGGCGTACTCGACCTGGATGTGCGGCTGGAGCGTAAAGCCGTCCCGCGACGGGAAGGAGATGTCGTCAAAATCCACCTTGTGGCTGCGGACCTCAATCGGGGTGATCGACTCGACAAACGGATTCACGTAGTAGGTACCGGGTGGCAGAAAACGCTCCTGCACGCCTCGGTAGCCATCCTCGGCGACGACATAGCTCCCCTGCCGTTTCTCGGCCGGGAGCGTGCCTGGATCCTTCCCCACCTTCCGCGTGCGGACGCCGACGAACTGGGCCCTGACCTCGATCGCGTCAACGATCGACAGGTCGAACGCGTAGGGGTTGATCGAATACGTGCCTGGGGTGAGCGGCTCAGCGACGATTCCCTTCTCACCGTCGCCGGCAAGCAGCTCGCCGGCATCGATCCGCTCGGGCGGAATCGGCTTGCCGAACTTGCGTGTCAGGATCCCGCACTTGCCCGCCGGGATGTTCACCATCTCATGGATTTCGTGACCATAGAAAAACGGATTGAGAAAGTGTCGGCCGGGGCCACGCACGGTCTCGAGCACGCCCTTGAATGATTCGTCGGGGGCCACAATCTCGTCCGGGGGAAGATTTCTGCCCCAGCGGTGGATGACCACGAGGAATTTTCCCGGGGGCACTTCGATTCGCTCGATCTCCCACTGCCACGCGAGATGGGCAAGTCCCAGGCCGGCTACGGCCACCACGAGCCAGATGATCATTCGTCCTCGCATCGGATCTCCTTCTTCGGATTCACGGAAGTGCCGTCATCCTCGAGCGGTGTTCGCAGGTCAGCCGCAACGCGGCTCTTGACGCGGGCATTGATCTGCTTCTCCTCGACCATGTTTTCTGCCTGACGCCAGTTGGCCACAGCACTGAACGGATCGAACTCACCGGCGATCCGATACTGCTGCTCCACGGAGTTGGCCTCGGCGAGCTGAGACAGAAGCAGCTCACGGCCCACCTCGTATTGCCGGAGTTGCAGCTCAGTGGCGTGGAGGTTGCTACGAATCTCGTCGATCTGACGGGCGTGGCGGGTCCGTTGCTCGCGAAACGACTCGAGCGCCTGCCGTTCGAGCGCGGTCTTGGCAAGGATCACCTTGGTTGCGAGCTCATCACCCCGTCCGGTGGCCGCCCGTGCCTCGCTCTCGAGGGCGACGAGATTGTCTTCGCTCTGTCGGATGTTGCGGTCGAGGGTCTCGTCGGCCGCACGCGCCCGATCGAGGGTCTGCTCGAGCACCGCGACCATCTGGCGATACTGTTTCACGACCTGCTCGATGACCTCCTCCGGCTCCTGCTTCCGCTGCCAGAGTTGCGACCAGAGGCGACGGACGATCGCCTGACAGCGAGCCGGGCCCACCGCCAGCACCACAAGCAGCACTGGCAGGCCAACGAACAGCAAGCCGCGGAGGATCAGGTATTCGAAAAGCCGCGGCATGGTTGAAGTGACACAAAGCGTGTGGGATCGAGAGGGGAACGACCAGCCCCAATGAGTGGCAAGAAAAAGTGTACCCTCAGGGTTTCTCGCATGCGGCCTGGCTTGCGGCCGCGGCGCGGTGGCGGATACCCTGCGGGTTTCCTGGCAAAACAACGCGCACCACTGGCTTCCGATCCATGCTCACCGTTCGCTTTTCCGATGGCTCCTCCCGTGACCTTTCGGCCGCTGCCCGCGTCGCCGACTGCCTTGGCGGCGCGACCACCGATGGCAATCGCGGAAAAAAATCAAAGGCCCCGGTTGCGGCGGTGCTCGACGGCAAGGTTGTTGGCCTCGACGCGCTCCTCCCGGCTGATGGCGAGGTCACGGTCGAGCCGCTCTTCGCGGGTGACTCTCGGGCACTGCCCGTGATGCGGCATTCCGCGGCGCACATCATGGCCCGCGCTGTCATGCGGCTCTTCGAGGGCGTCGAGCTCGCCTTCGGCCCCACGGTTGGGCACGGCTTCTATTACGACATGCGGGCGAGCCGGCCGATCACCGACGACGACCTGCCGGCCATCGAGGCCGAGATGAAACGAATCATCGAAGCCGATGAGGTTTTTGAGCGGGTCGAGGTGTCACGCGAGAAGGCGGTCGAGATCATCCGCGGCCTCGCCCAGCCCCTGAAAGCCGAGCATGTCGAGACCGGCCTCGCCGACCACGCCACACTCTCCTTCTATAGGCAAGGAGAATTCATCGACCTCTGCCGTGGCCCGCACATTCCGAGCCCGGGATGCATCGGCGCC
>JBGTGN010000017.1:0-6762 GCA_041746715.1 Pirellulales bacterium
CTCGGAAGCCAAATCACGCTCACTGCCACGGGCGTGACCGACCCCAACGGCGACGCAATCTCACAAGTGCGGGTCTTTTTCGACGCCAACAACGACGGCCTGCTCACTGAGGCCGATGGTTCTCCCCTTGGCATCGACACCAACGGCGGAGATGGCTGGAGCATCCCGGTATCGACAGCCGGGCTTCCCGGCGGAACCCATCGGTTTTTCGCAGTCGCCACGGACGCGACGGACCTCGACAGCGATCCCGTAGCGGCCACGGCCACACTCCTCGTCCAGCCCAAGATTATCGACAACGGCGGTGCCGGGTTTTCCCTGGTGTCGTCAAACTACTGGAGCACATCAAGCGGCGGCTACGGCGGCAACCACCAGTTCGAGTTCGGTGCCACGAACGGCTACGCCCAATGGACGTTTGGCGACCTTCCGGACGGCGAGTACATGGTGTCAGCAACATGGCTCGAGGGCACCAACCGCGGCACGAACGTCCCCTACACCGTCTTTGACGGCAGCTTGGATGTGGGCACGACCCGGGTGAATCAACGGAACGCCCCCGCAGCCGATGTCGTCGTCAGCTCCAAGAACTTCCAAGACCTCGGCTCCTTCACGGTTGTCAACGGTTCACTCGTCGTTCGGATGACCAACAGTTCAGGTGACGGCAGAGCGATCGCCGACGCCGTCCGTATCCAGCACCTCGGGCCCGTCCAAGAGACCTCGGACATCCGTGTCTTCAACGGCAACACCGAGCTCACCGACGGCGTGTCGACGGTCAACCTTGGCACGACGTTCTTCGGAACTCCCTCCGCGGCCAAGACGCTCACCGTCAAGAACGTGGGGCTTACCGATCTTGTGCTCACGCCCCTCACGCAAAGCGACATGCCGGCAGGCATCACGCTCGTGTCATCCTACGGAGCCACGACACTTGCCCGCGGTGAGTCGACGACGTTCCAGATTCGGCTGGACGCCATGACCCCTGGTCCCTTTGCCGGCACACTGGTCCTCGCCAGTAACGACCCCGACGAAGCGAACTTCGGGATCGCGCTCGTCGGCACGGTCCAGGCCTCAAAAATCATCGACAACGGTCAGTCGGGCTACGCCGTGGTGTCGAACAACTACTGGAGCACCTCGAGCGGTGGCTACGGGGGCAACCATCAATTCGAGTTTGGGGCCACAAACGGCTACGCAGAGTGGACGTTTGGTGATCTACCCGCCGGGTCCTACCAAGTCTTTGCCACCTGGCTCGAAGGCACCAACCGTGGCACCAGCGTGCCGTACACCATCTACGACGGAAGTTTTGATGCGGGGATGGTATCGGTGAACCAGCGGGTGATCCCCGTTGGCGACGTTATCGTCAGCTCCAAGAACTTTCAGAGCCTCGGGGCGTTTTCGATCATCAATGGTGCGATGGTCGTCCGGATGACCAATAGCTCGGGCGACGGCCGTGCCATCGCCGATGCGATCCGAATCCAGTACCTTGGCGAAGTCGAACAGGTTCCTGACATCCGGGTTTTTGACAGCAGTGTCGAACTGGTCGACGGCGTCTCGACGGTCAATCTAGGCACGACGTTCTTCGGGACGCCTGCATCGACCAAGACATTCACAGTTCAGAACTCGGGCCTGACGGACCTGGTGCTCACGCCGCTGACACAAGCGCACATGCCGGCGGGTGTGACGCTCGTGTCGTCGTACGGCACCACGACGATTCCTCGCGGCGGATCGACCACGTTCCAAATCAGGCTTTCGTCTGCCGCTCCGGGGAACATCAGTGGAACGCTTTCCCTGCCAAGTAACGACCCTGATGAACCGAGTTTTGGAATCACGCTCACGGGCATCGTCAACGCCTCAAAGATCATCGACAACGGCGGCACTGGATATGCGACGGTGTCGTCCAACTACTGGAGCACGACCGGCGGGGCGGGATATCAGGGGAGCTACCAGTTCGAGTTCGGTGCGACTGGCGGCTACGCCGAATGGACTTTTGAAGACCTTCCAGCCGGTGAGTACCGGATCTCCGGCACCTGGCCCAACAACTCTGGCTGGTCGAGTGTCGCACCCTACACGGTCTCTGACGGGAGCGTGTCGCTTGCCACGATTGAAGTCAACCAAAAGCTTGCTCCCGCAGCCGATCTCGTCTCCGGCGGCAAGAACTTTGAGGATCTCGGGGTCTTTGGCGTGACGAGCGGCTCCGCCGTCGTGCGACTCACGCATCCCGGTCCCAACCGGGTTGTTGCCGATGCGATCCGCCTCGAATACGTCGGCAAGCTGCCTGAAGTGCGGTTCACGGATACGGGTTCAGAGCTTGTGGTGGATGGCGTGCCTGAAAGCACGCTCGATTTCGGGCCGTCGGAACGGTCTGACAAGGCGGTCAAGGTCGTCGCCGTCACCAACGACACAAGCTCCGCGTTTACCCTCACCGAAGTCACCCAACAAGATATGCCCGCTGGCTATCTCCTGCTGAGTGGGTTGAGTTCGCTCTCACTTGCCCCAGGTGAGACTGCCTATGCGAGGATCAGGCTCGATGCCATCACCCCAGGCACCTACGGCGGCACGATTCCGATTCAAGCAGGATCAGAGTCATTCAATCTGGTGGTCACTGGTGAAGTGATCAAGGCGCCGATCGTTGTAGACAACAGCAGCCCGGAGTTTGCGACGACGGGCAGTGGATGGCAGAACGGCACGTCGGGCACAGGCTTTGGAGACGCGCACCTCAAGGCTTCGGGGGCGTCTGCCGGCAGGACGGCGAGCTGGACTGTGGAAGGTCTTGCGCCTGGTGCCTATCTGGTCTATGCGACCTACATGCCGTCCACTGGGAACACCAATTCAGCGCCCTACAACCTCTACGATGGCACCACGCTCGAACAGCAGTTCACGGTGAACCAGCAGAAGGTGTCCTCGGTCGATCCAAAGGTTTCGGGGCAGACATTTGGGTACATCGGGCAGATTAACGTCGATAGCGGAACGCTCACCGTAGAACTCGACGCCTCGAACCTCTCCGGTGGCTGGGCGATCGCCGATGCGATCTATGTGGTCCCAAGAACGCTCGGTGAGTTCCACGGGTTCTCGGCACCGACCGAGATGGTGACCGGCAGTTCGATCCCGATCACGGGAGGCGTGGTCGATCCAGACGGTCAGCTCGTTGACGCGATCCACGTGTATCGAGACGCCAATGCCAACGGCGTGTTTGATCCGGGGATTGATGAGCTTCTCCACGAGGATACGACGCCCGGAAACGGGTTCAGTTTCGATCTGAGCACCCTGGCCAGTGGCTTGTACCAATTCTTCGTGGTCGCCATGAAGGATGGGGAGGTCGTGGCCAGCACCCAATGCACCTGCACCATCGCGACGCTTTGGAAGGTCTCGATCAGTCCACGAACCAAGGGCGAGGCGAAGTTTGACACGGGGTATGACCTCACCGTCGATACGAAGCCCGTCGCCTTGGCGGCCGGCCAGACTTGGATCGACGCGGTGATGCAGACAGTCAGCGGCACGGTCCAGACGACGAACACCGAATATCCGGAGGACTACTGGTACGAGTTCGGGCCTGGGGCGGATGCCTTCAAGGTCGGGACGTATGAGGAGCTTCAAGACAAAGTTGGAAGCGGCTTCAATCCGTTTCAGGGGGGCACGTCGCCGTCATCGAATCCGAAGATGATCGTGCTCGAGGATCTCTTTTCCTCTCAAGACCCTCAGAACCCGAACGACAACGACTACGACGACCAATACTGGATCGTCACCGTCACCGCCGTGACCCAGGAAGAGTACGACGACTCCGACGACACCGGAAGTTGCCCGACGTGCAGCACGACCGCCGGCGGGGATGCAAGCTTTGTCACCCAGATTTCCCAGTTCGTCGGAGGCCTGTTCCAGTCCTTCACCAACCCCCACCCGATCGTCCGGGTTTCTACCACGCTTCCGGATCAGTTCGCAACGCCCCCCGACTCCGTGAAGGTCAATCTCACGTTCGGCGGCGTCGATCAAGGCACGGTGTTTTATGCGGGGGCGGGTTTTGCCCCAGGCGACGCAGTCGTCTTTGCGATGCAGGCCGACGCCACCGGCTTTGCCAGTGGCCGCTACGCCTGGGAAATGGCCGTCACCTACACCTACGGCACCGAGACCGTGGCAACGGTTTTTGTTGGTGCCCAAGATGTCATCGCCCGAACCGACAGCCCGCTTGGCCGCGGGTTTTCGATTCCCGAGCTCGACCGGCTCGACATCAAGCCTGGCGGCGTGAGCCTCATTACCGGCGACAACCACGCCATCTGGTACATGCGTACTGGCACGCACTCCTTCGCCACAGAGGCGGGCGATCTCACGTTCTCGACGCTCGTCAAAAACGGTGACGGCACCTACACGATCACCACCGCCACCGGGATGCAGAGCCATTTTGATGCGACGGGGCTTTTGACGTCCCGTGTCGATCCGCTTGGCAACACGCGCACCTACGCCTATGCCGCCGGGAAGATCGCCACGATCACCGACCACGTCGGCCGTGTGGTGACGTTCAACTACACCGGCAACCGGATCACGTCGGTCACGGATTTTGACGGTCGGGTGACGACGCTTGCGTACAACGGCCTCGGCCAGCTCGTCTCGGTCACCCAGCCCGACCCGGACGGTGCCGGGCCGCAGGAATCGCCTGTCACCACCTACGGCTACGACCCCGTCACGGGCCTGCTTGTGACGATCACCAACCCCCGTGGCGAAGTCACGACATTCGAATACGACCACGCCCGCAAGATCTCCAAAATCATTCAGCCGTGTGGCGGCACGAGCACCTACTCGATGTTCCGGTCGCTCGCCGTCGTGAACCTGGCCGTCAGCGGATCAACGCTGTCGAATCCGGCTCCGATCGTCTCGGCAACGGGCTACGAGACCCGTCGAGACGAACACGGGTTCGAGACGTTCCTCAGGCGGGATCGGTTCGGGAACGTCGTCTGGGAGCGTGATGCCCTTGGCAACGAGACGACGTTTGAGCGCAACGCCGATGGCCTCGTCACGAAGATCACCCGTCCTGATCCTGACGGCGCCCGGCCCTTGGGGCCACTGGTGACGGAGCTCGAGTACGACGCCCGCGGCAACCTCACCAAAATCATCCACGCCGACCTCACCGAGGAGACTTGGACGTACGATCCGACGTTCAGTCGCCCCACGAGCCATGTCGATCAGCTTGGCCGCACGACGCTCTGGCAGATCAATCCTGCCAATGGGCTGGTCATGTCGGTCACGGAAGTCGTGGGCGCGATCGACAGCCTGCTCAACGGCGAGACTGATGATGTCACCACGTCGTTCACCTACACGACCGGCGGCAGTGTGCCGGCCGGCCTCGTCTCGACGGTGACCGACCCGCTCGGCACGGTCACGAGTTTTTCATACTCGTCCCGCGGGCTCATGCTGAGCATGACCCAAGCCGTCGGCACGCCCGAAGAGACGACGACCACCTTCGAGTACGACGCGAGCGACAACCTCACGGCCATGATCGACGGGATCGGTCGCCGGACCGAGTTTGGGTATGACAACCTCAATCGGCTCATCTCGCTCACCCAGGCCGTCCAGCCAGGCCCGGGGCCGCAGCAGCACTTTTGGCAGTTCGCGTATGACGCGGCGGGCAACCGGACCCACGTGATCGACCCGCTTGGCAACGTCACACAGTATGTCTACGACGAACGGGGACGTCTCACGGCTGTGATTCAGCCCGATCCGGACGGCGCAGGACCGGCGACCTCGCCCACAACGGAGTTCGACTTCAACTGCGTCAACAACCTCGTGGGCATCGCCGACGCCCTGGGCCGCGAGACGACGTACGAATACGACGCTCTCCGAAGAATGGTCCGCGCGATCCTTCCCGATCCAGACGGCGCCGGCCCGCTTGCCGCACCGACGCTCGAACGTACCTACAACGCTCTTGGCTGGCTCGTCTCCGAGACCGACCCCAGTGGCAACGTCACGAGCTACACCTACGACGCCATGGGCCGCGTGATCACGGTCACTCAAGCCGACCCGGATGCCGCAGGCCCGCTCGAAGCCCCGGTGACATCGTTCACCTACGATGCCGCTGGGCAGCTTCTTACCGTGACCGATCCGCTCGGCCGCGTCACGAGTTTTTCGCATGACGACCTGGGGCGAGTCATCACCGTCACGCGACCCGATCCTGACGGCGCAGGCCCGCTGACGGCTCCGGTGACGACCTACGCCTACGACAAGGTCGGCAACCTCACGAGCGTGACCGATCCGCTGGGCAACGTCACAACGTACGTCTACGACAGTCTCTATCGGCTCACGCAGATCATCGAAGCCGATCCCGATGGCGCAGGGCCGCTTATGTCGCCCGTGACGACCTACACGTTCGATGCGGCAAGCCAGCTCATCGCCGTCACCGATCCGCTCGGCCGCACGACCACGTTCGAGTACGACGGCCTCGGCCGACTCACGAAGCGGACTTCACCCGACCCGGACGGCGCCGGCCCTGAGCTTGCGGCCTGGACCGTCTACGCCTACGACGCCGTCGGCAATCTTCTGAGCGAGTCGAACCGCCTGGGCCACACGACGACCTATGCCTACGACAACCTCTACCGGCTCACCAAACTCACCGACGCGAACGGCAAAGACACTTTGTTCTCGTACGACGCCGTCGGCAACCGGCTCTCGCTCACCGACCCGTCGGGCAACACGACAAGCTGGGTTTTTGATGCGCTCAATCGCGTGATCCAAGAAGAAAACGAGCTTGGTGACTCCCGGTTCTTCGTCTACGACATCGCAAGCAATCTG
>JBGTGN010000018.1:0-25063 GCA_041746715.1 Pirellulales bacterium
CCGACAGGTCGGCGGCGATCCGCTCGACCACGCGGCGGCCACGGTCGAATGCGGGCCCTGCCCCGCCGGCCGGGTCGGGGGTGAGATCCCCCATGGAGATACTGTCGTCAAGAAGCACCAGATGACGCGACCCTCCGCCAAACAGGCCACCGAGCGCCGCTCGCCAGCGTGGCTGGGCAAGCGCGAGTACGATGCCGGCAATCGCCAGTGTGCGAAGCGCGAGCAGGAGCAACTGCTTCAAGAGAACGCGGGTGCGGTACTTCCGCTGGCTGGCAAGCAGAAATTCCATCGCGGCCCACGGCACCCGGCGGTGTCGAAGCAGATTGATGAGGTGAATGAGAATCGGCGCCGCGGCGAGCGGCAGCCCCCACCAGACAAGCGGTAGAAAGTCAAAGGCGGGCATTGGTGCGAGAGGGATTCCTCGACGTGATTGCTACTGGCCTGATGCCCGCCCGCGGCGTGCGAGGAATCGCACGAGCGCATGCTCGGGTGGCTCACCGGTTCGCACGAGCGCGTAGTCGGCCTGCACACTTCCAGCCTTCTTGCGGACGTCGGCCAGAAACGCCTCGAAAGCCTCAAGATAGCCCTCCCGCAGCGCTCGTGGGTTGCAGGCGAGATGGGACGGAAGCTCGAGCCCCTCAAATCGCGTTGGGCCTTCGAACGGGAAGTCGAGCTCATCCTCGTCGAGCACGTGGAGTATCGCGAGGTCGTGGCCGCGTCGCGCCAGGAGCCGGAGGCCCCGAAGAAGGCCGTCGCGATCACCCAACAGGTCAGACACGATCACCACGAGGCCCCGCCTCGGAAGCGACTCGGCCGCCCGCTGGAGCACCGCAAGGAAATCACTTTCGCCCGCGTTCCGTGGGCCTTCGAGCACCTCGCATATTTCCGTGAGCTGGCTCTTGCGATGGCGGGGAGGGATCGTGCCGCGGAGGCGGTCATCGAAGAGCGTCGTGCCAGCCGCGTCGCCGTGGGAGAGGGCGAGCCATGCAAGGCTTGCGGCAAGCGTTGCCGCAAAGTCGAACTTGGAGGGCCGTCCCTTTCCGGCGTAATCCATGCTCGACGAGGCGTCCACAAGGAGCGTGAGCCGGAGGCTGGTCTCCTCTTCAAACTCTTTGACGGTGAGCCGATCCTGCCGGCCCCAGACTTTCCAGTCGACCCGCCGGAGGTCGTCTCCCCGCACATACTCGCGGTGCTGGAGAAACTCCACGCTGTGCCCCTTGGATGGGCTCTTATGGAGGCCAACGAGCGCACCATCGACCGCAGCGCGAGCGCGAAGCTCGAGCCGGGCGATGCGGGCGATCGCCTCAGGACGCAAATATCGTCTGGAACCGCGGATCACGGGCGAGTGCATCCTCGTGCGTTGGCGTACCGTCGAGAATCCGCTCGATGACGGCATCGGGCGTGACCCCTTCGCTTTCGGCTGCGAATCCGACGACGATGCGATGGCGGAGAACCGGCGGAGCCAGGGCGGCGAGGTCTTCGGCGGCCACGTGGCTCCGGCCGCGCAGGAGGGCCCGTGCTTTGGCACCAAGAATCAGGAATTGCACGGCCCGCGGACCCGCGCCCCACGTGAGCTGATCGGAGATGAAGTCGGGCACGCCGGGCTCACCGGCCCGAGTCTGCCGCACGATGGCCAGGGCGTACCGCATGAGATGATCGCTCACCGGCACGCTGCGAACGCCATGCTGGAGCGCCACGATATCGGCCGCGGTGAGCACCGGCCGCGGTTCCTCGGCGGGCACTCCGGTGGTCCGCCGGGCGATCTCAAACTCCTCATCAAACGATGGGTAACGCACGAAGACCTTAAACATGAAGCGGTCTTGCTGCGCTTCAGGGAGTGGATACGTCCCTTCCTGTTCAATCGGGTTTTGCGTGGCGAGCACGAAGAACGGATCGGGCAGTTGGTGCCGTGTGCGGCCCACGCTTACCTGCCGCTCCTGCATCGCCTCGAGGAGCGCCGCCTGGGTCTTGGGGGGCGTGCGATTGATTTCGTCGGCCAGCACGACGTTGGCGAAGAGAGGCCCTTCGAGAAATCGAAGCTGCCGCTGTCCCGTGTCGCGGTCCTCTTCGAGCACATCGGTGCCGACGATGTCTGCCGGCATGAGGTCGGGCGTGAACTGCACGCGGGAGAAGGAGAGGTCGAGGCTGCGGGCAAGCGTGCTCACAAGCAGCGTCTTCGCGAGGCCGGGCACGCCTTCGAGGAGGCAGTGCCCTCGGCTGAAGAGACTGATGAGAAGCTCCTCGACCACCTGCTCCTGCCCCACGATCACGCGGGAGAGCTGAGCCCGAATAGCCTCATGGGCGGCGTGGAGACGATCGATGGCCGGGCCGGTGTGTGGAAGCATGGGGTGTGACAAAGGTGTGTTCTCCGCGAGCGTACCAGAGCCGCCGGATTCGCTCACCTCTGGCTCCCTTTGGCCCTCGAGTATGAGCGGCTTTCATTTCACCGCGACGCAACGAGCGGATTCCGCCAGCGAACTCCCGGGAAGCGGCCAAAATCAAGGTCCGACGAATGCACCTCGGCGTGGTATTCAAGAGCAAGTGCGGCGATATGGGCGTCCGTCGTGAGTGAGCCGCCCACGCCAACGGCTCGAACGGTCGAGAGGAGAGTCGCGATGTGCCGCTGTCCTGGCGTGATGAGTCGCACGGGCCGGGCATCGAACCACACTTCAATGCTCCTGGCGCTTTCCTCAACGGACAGCGGGTGAGTGAGAATCCGGGCGGATGTGGTCAGCCTGAGAAACGCAAGAACCACAACGATCGGGATGCCAATGTCTTCATCGCCATCGAGGAGAGCCGTCCACCAGGCCCGAGCGGCCGCATGGTCGGGATCTGCTTCGTTGTGGGCATAGATGATGAGGTTTGCGTCTGGAATGATCATTCCAGACGCGGCTTTCGGGCCGGTACCGCGTCAGTTTCCATGTCATCTGACAGTTGCTGGAGCCGAAGCCGATCGACCCCCGAGCGGTAGTCGGACCGAAAGCCGAGTATCGAAGCGGCCTCAGGTTTCCGTGGCTGTTTGCCGGCGAGCCCCCGGCGAATAGCGTCGTTGATAGCCCGCTTAAAACTCACATGAGACCTGGCGATTTCCCGCCGTAGGAGGTCTTCCGTGTCAGGGTCTAGGGTTACCGTTGTTCTCACGTAGGCATCTTAGCATCATGGCACTTGCTGTCAACGCATCAGCGTGGCTCACCGCTGGTAGATCGGCAGCGTGCCTTTGTCGAGCTGGAGGATGATGAGGTTGGTGGCGGTCGTGTAGACATCGCCGATGTAACCCTGAGACCAGGAGTACCCCGTGCGATCGCGGCGTGCCTCGGAGACGAGCCTCCGCTCCACGTCGCCACGATACCTCTCCCACTTCCGGCCACCCTCGCGATACATCACTTGCGCGTAGTAGAAATGTGCGTAATGCCAGTGACCAAAACTTAGGTTGGCGATATTGCCGAGATGCTTCTCGGCATAGGTAAGCATCCGTGGCACGTGGGTGTCGTCTTCCTCACCGGCGTTGAAGAGGCAGGCGATCGCTGCCGCAGAGATTGCCGGGCGGCCGCCGCCCCCCTTCGAGCTGTACTGCACACCGCCATCGGGCAGCGTGCAGGCGTGGATGTAGGCGATCGCCTTGTCGATAATTTCCCGGGGCACGGGAATGCCGGCGTTGCGGCAACTGCGGAGCCCCTGCACCTGGGTGATCGTGGTTGAGCCCTCGTCGAAATCGTTGCCATCCTTCGCGCTCACATACCCCCAGCCGCCGTCTTTGGTCTGGGCACGGCCTGAAAACTCGACGGCCCGTGTGAGCACGCCGACAAGCTCCTCGCGACGCCGCTCGTCCTCTTCCTCGCCGAGCACCTGCGAGAGAAAGAGCATCGAAAAGCCGTGGCCATAGGTGTAGCGATCGTCACCAGTCGGGTCACCGATCAGGCCGTTCGGTCGGGCTCGGCCGATGAGATAGTCGATGGCGCGGCGGATTGGATCAGCATAGCGACCCTGAGACGCGGTCGAGCCTTCCATGAGAAGCGCCGTGCCGGCCAGGGCCGTGATGGCCGTGGGGTAGCGGCCTTCATTGGCCGACCAGCTCCCCCGGCGAGATTGTTTGGCCGCCAGCCAATCGAGGCCGCCAGCGACCACCTCATCGACGCTGGGCGATGCCGCCGAAACAGGCCGCGGGCACACCATTGCAAGCGCCGCCATGGCCGTGAACGCGACGCCGCGAAACCGTTTCATCGAGGCCCATTGTGCGTTCACTCGAAGGCCTCGGGGTTGAAGAACTTCAGTACGCCCTGGCCATTGTCTGGGTTAGCATCTGCCGGTTCGAGTGGCGCCCCAAGTCCATCGAGGCTGCCGAGTCGCCGCACGGCCGAATGGCGACCTCCACCACGGTACGGCGGCTGCGGAGCGACTGGATTACCCGTGAATCGGAGGGAGAGATTTGTTGGTCCACTGCCATGTTCGGCAATCGTGATCGTGTGATTGTCGGGATCGCCACGGATGTCACAGCCGAGGAACGAGTGGCCCTGAACCGCGATACGATCGTCGTCGAGCACGGCGTGCCCGGTCCGCTTGTCGAGCACGAGAAGGCTCAGCCACGTCGGAGCGCGCTCCCCGGGGCCGCGGATGAGTCGGCAAAACGTGACCACGGGCAGGTCGGGGGGTTGGCCCGTGTGGAGGCAATGGCGATCAATGATCGCAGGAACAGGCCAGAGCGTTTTGCCATCCATGCGATCGATGGCCCAGAGTCGGCCCGACATCGCCGCCGCAGCCGGGCTTGAAAGCATCAACTGCTGGAGTGGTGAGATATCGACGGCATCGTCACCGTCGTCGGGCGAACCGGTAAACACGAGGTAACGGTCGGGGCATGTCTGGATGACGAGCCTCGCAAACTGCCTAGGTGCTTCAGGAAGATTGACCTGAAACGCAATGCTCGCAGCATCGAGATCGATGAGTGTCAGCTCGCCCCCAGGCTCCATCACCGCGAGCCGACCAGGGCCGGCTTCGGCGGCTCGGGCATCTCCGGAAAATTCACCGAGCGAACGAATCGTACGGGCCGCCGGGTCCACGAGGTCGAGACGTACGCGGCGGGCCGTGAACCGACCGGGAAGGTCGTCGATCGAGCGAATCGTCACGACGCTCGGGCCGTGCGTGACGAGCCGTTGGCGTCGGTGTGGCACATCAAACGTGTGGAGCAGCTGTCCATCATCGGCGGCCAGCACGACGGAACTGTGGCCGTCAACTGTGAGGCCGCAGAGGACGTCGCGGCCGACGGTCCACTCGAGCCCAGGGGGCAGCCGCTGGCGCTCCCAGAGGAGTCGGCCACTTGCGGGATCGAGGAGGGCCAGCGAGCGCGGCCCTGGCACGACGAGGCACTGGGGCAGCGCGAGGAGTCCGCGACCATCGCCGCGAGGTGATTCCTCTGGCTCGCTGATCCGCATGCCGAGCGGCACGCCCCCATCCCTCGCCACACGCCCCCCAACGCCACCGGGCCACCGGGCGTCGCTGGCGAGATCACCGGCCGATGCATACTCGGCCCGACGCCAGAGCCCGCGGCCTCGACCTGGCGCCGCCTCCAGGTCATAGGCCACAAGCTCCTTGCGAGTGCGGACATAGAGCGCCCTCCCGACGACCGCCGCCTCGACGGCCGAGGTGCGATTCGCCCAGGGCATGAGCAGCTCCTGACCCACACCCTCCACGGGAAAGGGGCCGCCGATTGGTCTGCCGAAACGATCGGTCACGACGAGCTGTCGCTTACTCCCGTCGAGGATCGCCTGCACGGCGAGCGTTCCGGGAACGCCGGCGCCTGCAATCGCCAGTGGCAACGGATGGCTTCGGTCGGCTTGCCGTGTCGATCTGGCACCAATCGTGCGGACGACCCGCCCAAGCGGCCATGCGGAGTCGTCTGCGGCTTCAGCGTCTTTTGGTGAGGCGACGGGCGGCCCAAGCGCCAGCGCGGCAAGCGATACGCGGACAGCCCGCTGACGGGAGGCGATCCCGCCTGTCTCCGCAGCATGGTGGAGCCGGAGAGGCTCTGCGGCCGGCAGGTTGCCCAGCCGTTCGGCAAGGGCATCGATCGTACGCTGCGAGCTCGGCGATTCGGGCAAGGCAAGCGCCGAGGCCACGATGTTCCGACAGGCTTCGTCGATCTGACCACGAAGCGGCTCATCCGCTTGGGCTATCAAGCGGGCAAGACGACCGCGGATCCAACGATCGGGCGTGATGACGAGCCATGGGTCCGCCGGGTCGCGAGCACCAGATTCCTCAACGCCCCCCGGGGCATCGAGGAGCCGTCGGCCAGCGGCCCACGCGCGGGGTGAATCACGACCCTTGAGAAACCCATCCATCAGCATCCGCGAAACGGCAGGCGTGATGCCGTCATCGCCACGCCCCTCCTGCCAGGCGGCTGCGGCTGCGAAATCGCGATGAAGCGCCCGCACGACGGTGTCGGAAAGCCCGCCAGGTGGCAGCCGGAGCGAGGGGGATGCCAGCGCCCTGGCAACCAGTTCCAGGCCCTCTGCGACGTCCCCTCGCTCGATCGCAAGTTGCCCGCCCCAGTAGGCTGCCCACGGGCTCGCCGGCTTGGCCATGAGAGCTGTCTGGATGCGTGACTCGAGTGCCGTTTCCTGATGAAAGACATCGAGCGTATCGACGCCGCGCGAGATGAGTTCACCACGATGGGCTACGAGATTGCCAGGCACACCGCCACCGCGGGCGGGCGAACGACCCTTGATGCGGCCGTCGGCCAAACCAACCTCGATGACCTCGGGCGTGTCGAGCGGAAGAAGAAGACTCTGACGCGTCAGCACGCCACGCCCGCTCGGCCGGCCCACCTCGGCCAGCGGCAGCCTCCACACCCGAGTGCCCGTGGCCATGTCGAGCGCCTCGACCGATGCATCACCGACGACAATGGCACGGTTGGCCACGACGCCCGCCAGCCGAAGTCGTCCGCGTTTCGGCGCTGGCCACGTGGGCGTTCCATCACGGAGACGAAGGCACATGAGCCCGGTGCCATCGTAGGGCGAGAGGAGCACGAGGCCGTCTGCCGTCACAGGGCATGGTTCTCCAAGGGGACGAACGACTCCCCTGCCCTGCCCGTCTTCTGCGGCGGGGGCTCGGGCGTAGTGATGCGCCCACAGCAGCGAACGGGTCGTCGTGTCGAACGCCACGACGCAGCCCGCTCCGAGCGGGCAGACGAGCACGCCATCGGCAAGCGCGGGCGTGAGGCCAGCGAGCATTCGGCCACGGGCCTGCGGATTCATGATCGTCTCGTTTTCGTCGTAGCTCACCAGTGGCTGCTGCCATCGCACACGGCCGTCCTCCGTGGCTCGGCATTCCAGCCGCACCTCACCCCCTTGCTCCGCCAGGATATAGATGTCGCTCTCCGCGACGAGCGGGGCCCCAAGAAACCAGACCGTGGATTCGGCATCGTCCCCCTCATCGACGGGAGCATGCTCCGGGAGCCGCCATTGCACGGTGCCGGTCGCGATTGAATAGGCCGAGAGCGTGTTGCCTCCACTCCACGATGTGGGCCGATCGCCACCACGGCCGAACCCAAACCCGCCAATCATCGGCTCAGTGGCCACGAGCGCCTCAGGGGGGGTCTCGACGGCAAAGACGAGTCGGCCATCGCTCGCCAAGGTCCCGGAGGTGGCGTCATCGAAGATACGGTCGGAGAAACCGCGAGCATCACCGACACCTTCGTCTGGCTCCGGGGCGGCCACGGCTGACTCGAGCCAGATTCGTTTGCCCGTCTCGAAGTTCACGGCCAGGATGCCCAGCGGCGTGTGGACCACCAGGAACTCTCCGGCCGCCAACACGGTGCCCGCGGGGATGAGTGGACCGCCTGCATCGGCGGCTGCCTGCCGCTGACGTTCGAGCCGCTTCGCCTCATCGGGATGTCGCACGAGCGGCACGCGATATCGAGGCACGAGGAGTGGTTTGGATGCCTGGACGATCGTGTTACGGGCTGGGCTCCCCCGCGCCTGGAGCCAGTCTTGGCCGGATGGATTCTCATCGGCCGCCGGCCGATCATCGGCATGCTTCTGCACGAGCGACTGCATTGCGGAGAGTGATGGTTCGAATTCAGCTCCGCCCTCTGAGGCTGCAACGCGATCGAGCCAGGTGGCCGCGGCGAGCGGCTGGCCCCCCTCGATCGCCTCGATCGCCGTGATCATGGCTGCCTGACGGCCAGCAGGTGTGCCGAACCAGCGGCGAGCCACAGCGACAATTCCCTCGTGGTCATCGGTCGCAATGGCCTCCGCGAGACGTTTTTCGGCGCGGGCTCGAAAGAGAAGCTGATATGCCTCGCGGCCCGGGCGTGGAAACGACGCCACCATGCTGCTGGCCTGGGTCCGCAGGCTTCCGGCCGAAGCTCTTCCGGTGACGCTATCGATAAAGGCGTCGCGGTCGTCAGCCAGAATCTCGTCGCATGCCGCGGCAGCGTCTGACCAGCGCTCATCGGCGGCAAGCCGTTGTGCCCGGTCAAGCAGCCGTTCGCGGCCGCGATCGGTCATGAGAAAGACGGATGGTTCAGCCTGTGCTGAACCGTCAGACGGTGCGTCTGGCGCTTCAATCCCGAAGACGTTGCCACCCTGCATTGCGAACGACAAAGCGGGAACAAAGCACGCCGCGGCGATCGCGAAAGCGGAAAACAAACCCAGCGCTGAGACGGTTGCCGGGCGACGTTGGGGTGCCTCGCGATACGCCATAACTGGGGGCCTGCGGGGCCGAAAACGGGAAGCCACGTGGGTTATGCCGCGTTCAGACAGGCTTCGCCCAACCTTCTTGCATCCTACTCCGAAAGCCCCCTATCCGTCTGAATAAGCCCCTGCAAAGACCGCCTTCGAGCGGACGCCCGGCGGCGCCTCGAGCCGTTCGACGCCTTCCAAAATCGCGAAAATTGGCTTTTTTTCGAGAAATTTGTGTTTCCCATGGTTGCAATTTCGCCTCCAGCCCGTCTAATCAGCGACGCGGCACGGCAATTGTGGCCGAGTTTGCGGGTAAAGTCGACCATTTCGCGGCGGGATTTCTGCCGCATACGACTGAGTCATTTTTTGGAGGTTTTGGCCCATGGCGAAGAAGTCCGGTAGCAAGCCCATGACGAAGACGGAGATCATGCGGAGCATTTCCGAAACCACGAACCTTCCCAAGAGGGATGTGGTTGCTGTGCTCGAGGCACTGACTGATGAGATCCACAAGGCCCTGAAGAAGACCGGCATCGGCGTCTTCGCGATCCCCGGCCTCGTGAAGGTGGAACGGAAGATCGTCCCGGCCCGTCCGGCCCAGAAGGGTGTCAAGAATCCCTTCACCGGTGAACTGCAGGATCGTCCGGCCAAGCCCGCGAGCGTGAAGGTTCGCGTACGGCCCCTCAAGAATCTCAAGGCAATGGTCACCGGCTGAGCCGCGACCACACCTTTTGTGAATTACTCACGGGCGGTGCTGCTTCTTGTGGCACCGCCCGTGCTGTTTTTCATCGCGCCCCGCAGTGGGCTCGCGGCCTCCAATGACGTATCCTGACTCGCATGAAACCAACTCTTCTCGTTCTCGCTGCCGGCATGGGCAGCCGCTACGGTGGCCTCAAGCAGATTGATCCCATGGGGCCAGCCGGCGAAACGCTGCTCGACTATTCTGTCTACGACGCGATTCGGGCTGGCTTTGATCGTGCGGTGTTTGTGATTCGGCCTGATTTTGAGGAGGCCTTCCAGCAGCGAGTGCTCACGCGATTCGCTGGCCGAGTCGAAACGTCCACCGTCTTTCAAACGCTCGACATGCTGCCGTCTGGGTTTTCAGTGCCCCCGGGCCGCGAAAAACCCTGGGGCACGACCCACGCGATTCTCTGTGCCCGCGAGACCGTCACCGCCCCCTTCGCGATGATCAACGCCGACGATTTCTATGGGCGAGAATCCTTCGCGGTGCTCGGCCAACAGCTTGCCGATTCGGTGGTTGAGTCCACCGCGTACTCGATGGTTGGGTTTACGCTGGCCAGCACGCTCTCCGACCACGGCACAGTGGCCCGAGGCGTCTGCCGCACCGACGAGCGGGGTTTTCTAACCGACATCCAGGAGCTGACGGGCGTGGGCCGCGTGGCTGGTGGCGGCATCCGTGGGCAGGCGGCCACAGGCCCCGTGGAACTCTCGGGCCGCGAGCCTGTGAGTATGAACATGTGGGGCTTCACGCCGCGGATCTTCCCTCAGCTCGACCACGACTTCCGGCAATTCCTCACGGAGCACGGTCAGGAGTCGAAGAGCGAGTGCTATATTCCGATGTCGCTCGGCAGCCTCGTGCATGGGGGCGAGGCGACATGTGAGGTGCTTCCAACGAATTCGACATGGTTCGGCGCGACCTACGCCGACGACAAGCCGGCCGTGCAGGCGGGCCTGCGGAAGCTGATTGATGCCGGCGAGTATCCCGCGAGTCTCTGGGGCTGACACCGCAGGAGCAACCTGGCCGATGAAGCGGAGCATCGCGGACGCTGGCTGGCGATTCGACAACTCGTATGCACGGCTGCCTGAGGCTCTCTTCGCTCGCACGCTGCCCTCAGTCGTTCGGGCGCCGGCAATCGTGCTCGTGAACACGTCGCTGGCGTCGGAACTCGGCCTCGATGCGACGATCCTCGCCGAAGCGGGCACAGCCATCTTCGCAGGGAATGAATTGCCACCCGGCGCCGACCCGATCGCGCAGGCCTACGCAGGCCACCAGTTCGGACACTTCACGAACCTTGGCGACGGCCGTGCGATTCTGCTCGGGGAGCAGATCACTCCTGACAACCTCCGATTCGATATCCAGCTCAAGGGTTCCGGCCGCACCCGCTACTCTCGCGGTGGCGATGGCCGCGCGGCGCTCGGGCCAATGCTCCGCGAGTATTGCATCAGCGAGGCGATGCATGCCCTTGGCATTCCGACGACACGGAGCCTCGCGGTGGCTCGGAGCGGTGAGGTCGTCATGCGGGCGACGCCGCTGCCGGGGGCCGTGCTCACCCGCGTGGCCGCGAGTCATATTCGCGTGGGGACGTTTCAGTACACCGCGGCTCTGGGTGATCCGAAGGTGCTCGCCGCTCTCCTCGATCACGCGATCGCGCGACACGCCTCCGAGCTCACGAGGCTTCCGCCAGACGAGCGAGCCGTGGCATTCTTCGAGGCGGTTGTCGAGCGGCAGGCGTCGCTCATCGCTCAATGGCTTCACATCGGTTTCGTACACGGCGTCATGAATACCGACAATATGGCGGTGTCTGGTGAGACCATCGACTACGGGCCATGCGCTTTTCTCGACGCCTACGATCCCGCAACCGTCTTCAGTTCGATCGACCAGCAGGGCCGCTATGCCTTTGGGAATCAGCCTGGCATCGCGCACTGGAACCTCGCTCGTTTCGCCGAAACGCTTTTGCCGCTCGTGCCCGGTGAGGGTGATGCCGTGATCGAGACGATGCGGGACTTGCTCGACACGTTTCCCGATCGGTTCGCCGAGCACCACCTCGCGGGAGCCCGAGCGAAGCTCGGCCTCACGACGGTGGAAGATGGCGACCGGAATCTCTTTGCCGATCTCCTCGACCGTTTGCAGAAAGCCGGGTCGGATTTCACGGCTACGTTTGCGAGGCTCGCGGATCAAGTCGAGTCTGCTTCGCAACCCACCCCCTGCCCTTCTGATGAGATCCCAACCCTTTCTGATTGGCTCGCCGCCTGGCGGTCACGTCTCAGTCGCGAGCCCGGCTCACCGGCGGACGCGGCAGCGAGGCTTCGGCGGGCAAATCCCATCGTGATTCCTCGGAATCACAAGGTCGAGGAGGCTCTCACTGCGGCCGAGGGAGGAGACCTCGGGCCGTTCGAGAGGCTCATGGAAGCCGTGCGATCGCCGTTTGCGCGGACGCCTGAAAACGAGCCATATCGGGGCAGACCGCCTGCTGGCTGCGGGCCCTACCGGACGTTTTGTGGCACGTAGGCCTGGCCTGTCAGTTGGCAAAATGACCTGAGAAACAGGCATTTTTTCTCGCTGGCGGCAGATTGTTCCGCTCGTCACTATCCCCTCCCCCCGCGAGCCCTGGAAATCGGGTTGCGGCCGAATCACTATTGGCTGCGCTATGTCTCCTCGTCTTCAACCGCCGCTTGGCATTTCCGCGATCGCCGTTCATCAGCCCTCGATGGTGCTGGAGAATGACTGGTTTGGCGACACGATGCCTCGCAAGTTTGCTCACCACACGGGAATCGAAGCCCGGGCGATCTCGTCAGACGATGAGGTGGCAATGGGGCTCGAGGCTGTGCGTCGGCTCCAGAGCGAGGTTGGCTGCAACCTGGCCGATTGTCGCGGCATCGTCTTCGTTTCCCCGTCAATGATTCCATCCTCGGTGGCGCGGCAGTACCTCGAGCCAAGAGCCGCCGCTCGTGAACGACCGGGCGCTGCGGCCCGTCAGCTCGCTATGCGACTCGGCATTCCGCGGTGTCACACACTCGGCGTGAACTGGTTCTGCTGTGGCTATAGCCGCGCGATGGATCTCGTCTCCCACCGCTGGGCTCCACGACTCGATCTACGGGACGACGAATATCTCATCGTCGTTGTCGCAACTCGCATTAGTCGGATCACCGACTACGGCTGCCGCCAGACCGCGGGCCTCTTTGGTGACATGGCCACCGCGACGCTCGTCGCGCCTGTGACGAGCCGACGATACCCCGCGCACTTCGAGATCCTTCACGCTTCGGCCGATCGGCAGCCGATGGACCGGCCAGCGTTTGATTTCCAAGTTCGCACAGGGGTGCCCGTGCCGGCGGCAAATGGTGGCAGACGAGAAGTGCGAGAGCGGCTTGTCTACACGCTCGACGGGATGGCGATTGCCGAGATCGCCCCTCGTGCGATGTCGTCTGCGGTCGTCGACTCACTGGCCGCAAACGGTTTGGCTGTGGGCGATGTCGATTTTGTTGTTCCGCATCAGGCTGGCGCTGGGATCGTCCGGTTCACGGGCATGAAACTCGATGAGTATGGGATCCGTGGTGAGCTTGTCAGTGGCCTCACGCGTCGCACGGGCAATGTGAGTGCCTGCTCGATTCCGCATGCGATTGCCAGTTCATGGGGCCGTCTGCGAGGGCTGGTGGCATGCCCGACGGCCGCCGTTGGCAGTCCTGGACGGCCCGAGGCCTTGCGGGGCTGTGTGCTCCTACGAGCCACGTCGCTCCACGAGCGACAAGCGGTCGCTGCGGCGTGACGGTGGGCTTCGCCGAGTCGCCAAGAGTCAGCCGAGCCTGCGACGCACGCCGTTGGCTGCGTATAGTGACGTCAGACGACTCGGGCTCGAGCACATACGGAATCACGCCATGCTGGATGTTGCCGGAGAGATTGCCCGGTTAGCTGCGGGGGCTGTCGCATGGGGAAGCCAATCGCCCGCCGCCCGTGCCGGTGTCGCCGTGGAGACAGCCCGCTCGGTGGCTGCGGCGGCCGATGCGTGGGTCGACGCAGCCATGGCTATCAAGCAGGCTGGTGGCCCAGTCCCCGATCCGACGATCGTCGCCGAAGAGACAGCCACTGGTCCGCTTGCGACACTTCGGCTTCTCCTCATCACAGCTCGCGCGGTTCGTGACATCGGCCGTTCGGGAATTCCCACCCTGGCTCGTCCGCCTCGGCTCGTCCACGCCGGTGGCGACGCGGCCCGTATCGAGGTTGAGGCGATCCCCGCCCAGGGGCCCACAGGATCGCTTCATGACGGGGCCATTTTCGCCGGCCACCTGGCAACTGTTCGCTGCGTCGATCCAGGTGGCCAAGATGCCTTCATGCGGTCGTGGCGCGAGGAGGCAAATCGTCGTCCCGCGTCGGGAGGCGTGGCCCTCGTCCTCGGGGCCGGCAACGTCACGGGGCTCGCACCAGCCGACTGCCTGAGCCAGATTTTTGAGTATGGCCGTGGGACTTTTCTCAAGCTCCACCCGCTCCATGCCCCGCTGGTTCCGGTGTTTCGCTCCGCGCTGGCTCCGCTCATCTCGGCCGGCATCTTGACGATTGAAGCTGGCGGCGTCGAACTCGTGGAGGCGGTACGTGCCCAGCCGGTCGTTCGGCATCTCCATCTCACGGGCGGCAGTGGGGCCTTCGATGCCGTCGTATGGGGCGGTCGTGATCGTCATGGGCCGCCCGCGATTACCCAGGCGGTGACATGCGAGCTCGGGAACGTGACGCCGTGGTTTGTGATGCCAGGCCGCTATCCGCCGCATGCGCTTGCACGGCAGGCTGATTTGGTCGCCGCGTCGATCATCAACAACACATCATTCAACTGCATCGCTACGAAGCTCGTCGTGACGTCGAAGTCGTGGGATCAGCGAGAGGCTTTTTTGGCGTTGGTGCAGCGACGCCTGGCCAAAGCCCCGGCACGTGCGGCCTGGTACCCCGGTGCCACGCGAGCCTGGGAGGCCATCACGGAGGAAACGTTGCCGCCGGATGGCACGCTCCCCTGGGTCTTTCGAACAGGCGTCGATCCACGGATCGAATCGCCATTCGTCCAGCGAGAATGGTTTGTGCCGGTCGCGGCGGAGATGCCACTCGAAGCCGATTCGATCGAGGCCTACTCCGCAAGGGCCCATGACCTCCTAGCCCGCCTGCCTGGATCGCTTGCGGCAAGCGTCACGCTTCCGGGCAATCTGTCGGCACACGACGCCGCCCGCGCCGAACTATTTGTTGAGCATCTACCCTTTGGCACCGTCGCGGTGAACACCTGGTCGGCGCTGGCCTACGCCATGGGAAGCTCACCTTGGGGGGGATTTCCGGGGGGCACGCTGGCAGACCCAAAGAGCGGGATCGGTTTTGTCCACGATCCTCTTCTCCTGCCCTTGGTCCACAACACGATTCTCCGCGGCCCCCTCGTCCCAAGGCTCGCTCCGGCCTGGTTGCCGTGGCACACGCACGGCCAACGACTGTCAAGCGGTCTGGTGAATGTCTACGGAACCATCGCCCGCGGGGGCCGCGGGCTCTGGCCGCTTGTGAAAATGCTTCCGGCCGTCCTCACGGGTCGTGCCTGACTTCCTGCTCCTCGGAAACTGACAACCATGGCGTGGATGCAGCAGCATGTTCGGCTCGCCTCCCGTCCGCGTGGCTTTCATCTCATCACGCGTGAGATTGAAGTGGCCCTGCCCGATCTCGAGCGATTCCGCATTGGCCTCCTGCACGTTTTTCTCCAGCACACGTCGGCGAGCCTGTGCATCAATGAAAATGCCGACCCTGACGTGCCGCCCGACCTGGAGCTGGCCTTCAACGAAATCGCTCGAGAAGACCTCGCCTATTGTCACACGATCGAAGGGCCAGATGACATGCCGGCGCATGTGAAGGCCGCGCTGATCGGGACGAGTGTAAGCGTTCCGATCGCTGAAGGCCGGCTCTGCCTCGGCACCTGGCAGGGCATTTTCCTCTGCGAGCACCGTGACCACGGTGGCCCCCGTCGTCTTGTCCTCACCGTTCACGGTGACACAATCTGAACCTCTTGAAGTCGCACGTCTTCATGTCGTGCCGTCGGCTCTCAAAGGCATCTCGAAAAACGGCACTTTTCCGGTGATGAAATCGGCAAAGTTGTCCTCATGAACAAGGAGGCATCCTGTGGCTTCGGCCGCAGTGATCGCGCTTGCCGTAAAACGACTGTTCGTGATAACGGCATATCGCTTGCAGTCGAAAATTCGACTCCCAGTGAAAACTTCTTGGATGGCCGAGTTGCGAACGCTGGCTACGTATCCCTTGCTCCGAAGCGATGCCGGGCTGGATGATATGGGCTCCGGGGTGGCCCCGTGGCCGCCGCATGGTGTGTCTCCGGTCGGGGCTGCGCCCCTCCCTACGACACACCACGCTGACTCTTGTTCCCCAAGTCTCTCATGAGCACTGGTACAGAAACTGGGGAGGGATCAGGGAAGCCCATCATTGGGTGTGGATCATCAGGAGACGGCCCCAGCATTCAAACCCTCCTTCATCTCTCTCAGGTGGCGAGCGATGGCACCCTTCAGGAAAAACGAGATCACCCAAAGGACAAGCTTTGTCCGCATCGACCTTGGGTGCATCTCAAAAGATCGGACGACCTTCGTTTCGTTGCCATCCCGCTCGAAGTCCCACACTTCGATGAAGTGGCTGGCCATCGAGGATAACGGCTTGGAGAAATCCCCCATCTGAAGCACCACCCGCCTCTCGGGATGCCACTCCACAATCTCTTCCGTGTGGGTCGATCCATCCAGGTTCGTCACCCGAATGCGACTGCCGCCAATGTGTGCGGTTTGTGTCTCGAATTCAGCCGATTTGATGCCGGGGAGCGGCCCGTAGCCTTGAAAGATTGGCCACTTGGCCACATCCAGGATTTGGCCCGCAATCTCTTCGGGAGCCAACGAGAGAATTTCACGGCAGGTGAAGGTGATCGGAGCCATTCTTCACGGAAGCGGGTAGTTGGCGGGCAGCTCTTTGAGGTCATGGTAGCCCATCAGTACCACTTCCTCCGCATGCTCCCACATGAGACGACATAGCTGATTGAGGCTTGTCCAGCGTTGCGCATCATCGTCAGCTCGTTGGATGGCAATTTGCGAAACGGGGTGATCGTCCATCGTCAGTTCTTCTCGCAAGTCGCATTTCGACCAAATCGAATCCTGTTTGCTCGTGAACCCTTTCGTCGCCCACTTTAAAGCCGTACTTGGCATAGAAGTCTCTGCCAACCGAATTCGCCTTGAATACTTCCACAACGAGGTCGCCTCGAAGGTCTTTGGCTTTGTCCATGAGCTTCCGCCCGATTCCTCGTCGTTGGTGCTTCTGGTCAACAAAGATCGCTCCGACCTGATTCCCGAGGAGAGCTATGAAACCAATGACTCTCCCTTCCTCCTCACAAACCCACGTCTCGGCATTCGGTAGGTAGAGGTTCGGAATGTTGTGTCGCTCCAGTTCCAGGAACTTCGGCGTGAGAAATGGATGCGCAACCGCTGAGGCCGACGCCCAAGCAGCCAGCAGGTCATCCAAATCCCGGTCTTCGTATCGTCGAATCACGCTTGGTCCTCGCATCGGCTGTGGACGATGGTGGTCATGCTGTGACCCCTTCTCACCTTCGCTGAAGGTACGCACGCCGCCTATCTGGGGAAAAATGCTCAATGGCATACCGCAGCATGGTTCGGGGCATAGCCGTAGCGTGCCGATCCAGGAAATCTTCAAGGACTGACCGATCCTTTTTGCCGACCTCACGAAGCATCCATCCCGAAGCTTTGTGAATCAGGTCTTCCTTGTCTTGCAAGAGCTTTTGGCTGAGCGAAAGCGTCTCACCGAAGTCATCGTGGCGAATGAAGTGCTGAGTCGAGACGATGGCGATTCTGCGCTCCCATAGGCTGGTCGATTTCACCAGCTTCAACAGCGGCTTTCTCGATCTGTCCATCAAGAATCCACCGACGACCTGGGGTGCAGAGCAGTCGACCAAGTCCCAATTGTTGACGAACTGAGTATTCCGCAAGTAGAGGTCGAGCGCGGCTTTTCGTTGTGAGTCATCACTCTTCGCAACTTGAAGCACCAGGATCATCAAGGCGAGATGCCGTTCTTCATGGATCGGTGACTGGAGCAGGAATTCGATTTCTTCGAGCGGCATTGCCCGAAACTCACGAGATACTGCGCGCAGGGTTGGTACTTTGACCCCGATAAATTTGTCGCCTTCGCCATACTGCCCCGCCCCCATCTTGAAAAAACAAGCCGCCGCCTTCGCTACGTGAGGTGAGGAAAGAGCATTCAGTCTTCTACGGGCTTCTTTGGCCGTCATCCTGTTCCCTCTCACGCTCTCAAGATCACCGCCAAAGACTCTGAATCAGCAAGTCGGTGATCGTAACCGACCTCAATCAGAGTCGCCCCTGACGTTCGAGGCTACGCCCCTCCCTCCGACACACCACGCAGACTCTTGTTCCCCAACTCTCTCATGAGCACGGGTACAGAAACTGGGGAGGGGGCAACCACGGGCTTGTTTGAGGGCTTGTGATGCCTGAGAGCAGGGATTCTGGCTGCCATCGCACGTTCCTCCAAAAGGGTCGAATCCGGTAATTTCCGGATTCCTTCCGATCAGAAGCCGCACGATTCAACGCCGAATCGGTGAACGGAAAGCCGTTCTCAGCTTGCACTTAAAACACAGTGGACAGGGCCGGAATCGAACCGGCGACACACGGATTTTCAGTGCGAAAAGCCGAGTAATCACGCGCGCGGACGTTTGGCGGATGCTTGTTTTCTGCGGAAAGTCCGCGGATACAATGTCGGCCGTTCCCAAGGACTTCACGGAGTTTGGTAGCGCTTTTGGTAGCGCGCTACATGGCGACGAAGCCGGGCCGCGCCTGGTGGCGTCTGCGCGGGGTGGCGGACACGGAGGCCGAGATGCCGAACAATTCTGACCAACAGTGGTTCTATGCAAGGGATGGCCGCCGCGTCGGGCCTCTCACAAGTCGTGAGTTGAGATTGGCGGCGGAGGCGGGCGACGTTCGGCAAGATGACTGGGTGCTGCTAGAGGGCAAGGGCGACTGGGTGGCGGCCAATAAGGTTCACGGCCTTTTCCCAACTCCAAGCCCGTCCTCGCTGTCCAGCATGCTGGAAGATGTGGTGCTGCCGCCATCGTGGGGGCTCCCATCCGCCGCGGGGCCGGCCACGACGAAAGCTTGCCCCTTTTGTGCGGAAACGATTCTGGCCGAAGCCCGTAAGTGCAAACACTGCGGAGAGTTCCTCGACGATTCGCAGAAGAAGCCGGGCAAGGCTGTTTTCAAGGCATCCCGCGACTTCATCGGACTGATGTGCTCCTATCACGTAATGGATTCGAAGAAGAGGGTGCTCGCAAAACTGAAGCCCGGACAATCGTTCGAAACAGCGGTGCCGACCGCGACCGTGATGTACGTTTGGTATTCGTGTGGCTTTGCTGGCGCCGTCCAAGTGAAGTGCCGCCCTCACGAAACCAGTAGGTTTTCAATCTCTCCCTCGCAGATGGGTATGGGATGCGTTGTAGCGAGGGTGGACGTAATCGACAGCGACTAGTCGGGGTATAAACGAATTTCCGGGCCGCGGCTGATCCCCGCAACGGCCGGCCGGCAGCGCGTGCCACTTCCCGCGATTCCGGCCGGCCACCCCGGACATGGAAGGAAGTGGAGATGGCGAAGAGTGACGCTACCGGGCCGCGCTTTGAGGCTGCGCTGGCCAACCTTCGAGAGCGTTTCGCGGCCCTGCGGTCCGGTGGCCCGGTGGGCGGCTCAATGATTCGGACCTATGGTCGTAAGCCGTTGCATGCGCACCGATTGTGGCCATGTCGGACCCGAGTGGTGTCGGAAATCGTCGAACAAAGGGCCACCTTCTACGCCGAAGGCCGCAAGCTGCGGCCCGGCAAATACCGGGTCGAAGGCGAAGAGGTTTTGATGTTCTGTGGGGAGGGGTTGGACGAATGCACAGTGTGGCGGGAGTGTGTCTTTCTGAGTTGCGAAGAGAGTGTCCACTCCTTTTCGGCCTTCGAGAGCTTGTCTGCCGATGCGTCCAGAATCGCGAAGGCGGTAGCCGACGGCCTGGGGATACGGTGGCAGTTCATAGATGAGAGCACGGCCCGTTATTTACCCACCGCAGCGTTTTGGTGGCGGCTAATCTTCGAGGCGGCGGCGGCAGAGCTACCGGGGATGCCTCTAGGTCTGGCCGACAATAGCCAACTAGAAGTCCCGGACAGAGTTTTGGAAGTAGCCGACATGGTAGAGGCATCGATCATGCTGATCGATGCGGCGCAGGCGCCCACAAGCCCGGAGGCGACGGTCGCCAAGGATTCGCCGGCCAAGGCGCCGCCGTCGGCCGAAGCTATCGCGGAGGCCCTGATAGAACCCTTGGTCTCGGAGTTGAAGCGGAAGCCGGGTGGGCGATCGACGCGAAGTAAGGACGCGGACGCGGCGTTAGGGCGCCTGGAATCAAATATGCGGAAGAAAGCCGTGGACGAAGCTGGCGGTGAAGCGGCGGCCGAAAACCTTTTGGTGGAACAGCTCTACTCCAAGGCTTCCGAAGACCTGTGCGAACTACTGAAAACGATCCGCTGCAACGTGAGTGCCCGAACCATTCGCCGACGGTCCGTGAAGTATAAAGCTTGGAAGAGATATCGGACGCCGTGTCCGCCGGACCAGCGGGAGCAAGATGTGGGCCCCGCGGCGCTGTCACATGTTCGCCCAAGGCGTGGCGACCAAACTCAGGAAGCTGTAGACGCTGGCGGCATATCGAAGAGGACGCGGGGTGGTGGAATAACACGTACGCGAAAGACCCCCACACAGCGCGATGCGGATGAAGCCGCGGACCGCTTTGCCCTGGGGGCTGGGGTGACTCTCCCTCCCGCCGAATAGCGACGTTTCTTGGACAGTGGACAAGTCGACTTGTCCAACGGGTCGGCCTTCTTGCGGCCCGTTTGCTGTGCGGTTCTAGTTCCGATCCTGGCGGACAGTGTGGCCGGTTTTGTCCGCTTGACGCTTCTCCTGCGTGGCCCTGAGGTGGGCCGCATTCTTCAGGAGATCGACTATGCGGCGCATAACCCGCCCGCGGCCATCCGCGGCCCCACCGCCCACCGTTCCGGGGGTGATTCTTCCCGACGCTCTCTATCGGCTCGATGAAGCCGCGGCCCGCGCTGGCTGGGGCGGCCACGCTCTTCGAGCCGCGCGCCGCCGTGGTCTGCGGATTCACCGCTACGGCAAACGCGGCTACGTGGCCGGCCGCGACCTTCTCGACTTCATCACGCGAGGAGGCACCGATGCCAAGTGAACGGCCTACCGGGTTGGACCCGCACCGGCACCGTCTCGGGCATCGGCTCTGGAGCGGCGCTAGGACTGCCCAACTAGTTCTCCCGATCTTTCGGTGGTGTTGGCCGGCAAGTACCGCCACCGTCTCCGTAACGCCCCCGAGCGGCCCGACAGGCGGCCCATCGGCTCCGAGTGCCCCCGTGGCGGATGGACCCGCTACGGGGCTGGTTTGTGGTTCGGTTTGTGATTTGCAAATGAAAGCGAGGAAGTGATGAGTCGATCGAAGACCGCCGTATGTTCACCCGAAGACGATGGCCCAACGCCGGCACCAACCGCCGACGCGAAGCCATCGACGCCCGACCCATTCGATCCCGCCGCGCTGCGGTTGGGTGCGAACTACGCGGCCGGGCTCGGGGTGAAGAAAGTGTTGAGCGTGGTCCCGGTCCGCAAGCCCGGGAAGCAAGAGTGGTTCCGGGTTCGACCGGGTGACGAGTGGAGAATCCAAACGGCCATCTTCGAGGCCGAAGCGGATCGTGAAACCTATCTGGTTGGTCGCCAGCTATGGGGCGAGCTTGCCGGAACGATTCGGCCCGCGCTGATCGTGACGGCAACGAATCGAGCCGGGGATTTGTTTCTCTGGAAACTGAATCTCCCTGGCACCGATGGCCGGCCGAATCTCTGGACCGAATCGGCGTTGGCCATCGCTCGGGAAGCGGAGTGCGGTTGGCGACGGCTGGCCGCGAATATGCCGGCCGGCCACTATGACGGCTTCGAGCCGTCTGCCGATTTGCCGGAACCGGAGTGGCCCGACCGATCCTTCTCGGACATTCTTCGGACTGCTTTCCAAGGCCGAATGATCGACAGTCTCGACCACCCCCTTCTCCGCCAACTTCGGGGGGAGTCGTGATCTTGAACGGGCTCGAAGGCTTCGAGGAAGTCTGGTTGGCGGACTTCGAGTATTCCGCGCCTTCGGGCCATCGACCGAAGCCGATTTGCATGGTGGCAATGGAGCTTCGGAGCGGTCGCCAGCTTCGCCTCTGGGAAAACCAGTTGGTGAAGTTGGCGGAACCGCCCTTCCGAACCGATGACCGATCCCTTTTTGTGGCCTTCTACGCGGTGGCGGAGCTTTCATGCTTCCACGTTCTAGGGTGGCCGGCCCCGGCCCGCGTTCTCGATTTGTTCTTCGAGTTCCGCGCGGCCACCAACGGGCTTATGGTCCCAAGTGGAAATGGTCTTCTCGGAGCGTTGGTCTATCACGGGCTTCCCGCAATGGACGGAGCCGAGAAAGAAACCATGCGGGCCTTGGCCATCCGTGGCGGCCCCTTCTCCGATTCGGAGCGGACCGCCCTTCTCGACTACTGCGCCGAAGACGTAGTGGCCTTGGCTCGATTGCTGCCGGCCATGCTCCCGCGAATCGACATTCCACGCGCCCTACTTCGCGCCCGCTATGCGTGGGCCGTGGCCGCGATGGAACACCGTGGAATCCCGATCGACGTTCCCACCTTCGAGCATTTGCGGTCCCACTGGAAAGACATTCAAAGGCAACTCATTGCCGAAGTGGGTTCGCGCTATGGGGTCTATGAAGGGACCACGTTCAAGGAAGACCTATTCGAGAAGTGGTTGGTGGCCAACGATATCCCGTGGCAGCGGCTCGAATCTGGTCGGCTCGCCTTGGATGAAGAGACGTTCCGCCAACAATCGAAGGCATACCCGGCCGTGGCGGAGCTTCGGGAGCTTCGAGTGTCCCTTGGCCAAACTCGGCTCTTCGAGGATTTGGCCATCGGCCCCGATGGGAGGAACCGTACCGGCCTATCCCCGTTCCGCGCCCGCACCGGCCGGAACCAACCAAGCAACTCTCGATTCGCCTTCGGCCCCTCGCGGTGGGTTCGGAGTCTGATTCGACCGGAGCCGGGCCACGCGGTGGCCTATGTGGACTTCGAGCAACAAGAGTTTGGCATCGCGGCCGCGCTCTCGGGGGATGCCGCGATGGCCGAAGCGTATCGGTCCGGTGATCCCTACTTGGCCTTCGGGAAGCAAGCCGGGGCCATTCCACCGGATGGGACGAAAGCCACCCATGCCGACGCCCGCGCGCTCTTCAAGGCGTGTACGTTGGCCGTCCAATACGGAATGGGGGCCGAAGGTCTCGCGGCGAAGATCGGCCGATCGGTGGCCCACGCTCGGGAACTACTTGGCCTTCACCGGTCCACCTACCCCGCCTTTTGGAAGTGGAGCCAAGCCGCGGTGGATCGGGCCATGCTCTTCGGCAAACTGGAAACCGTCTTCGGTTGGCCCATCCACGTTGGCCCGTCCGCCGATCCGAAGCGAGGGGCGAACCCTCGAAGCTTGGCCAACTTCCCGTGCCAAGCCAACGGGGCGGAAATGCTTCGGCTGGCGTGCTGTCTTTTGGTGGAGCGTGGCATCGGCCTATGCGCCCCCATCCATGATGCCGTGCTAGTGGAAGGTCCGTCCGAGGAGATCGACGACGTAGTGGCCCGTACCCGCGAGACGATGGCCGAAGCCTCGAAGATCGTCCTAGACGGCTTCGAGATCGGGACCGATGCCAAGATCGTCCGATGGCCCGATCGGTACGTCGATGAAGGCGGGGCCACCTTTTGGGATACCGTGCTGCGGTTGGTCGGGCCGATGCCGCCTCAAAGCCGGAAAGGGGCCAGCGATGCCGCCAATCCTTGAAACCAACTTCCGCGAATTCGCGGAACCACTTCGGCGAATCTGCCGAACTACTTCGGCGAATTCGCCGAACCGGTGCAGTCTTATAAGAGAGTCTCTTATGGGGGTCTCTTCTATCTATGTGGGGGGTCCCCTTCATGGATGAGCTATTGGGGAGCTATGCGGCCAAGAGCGCGGCGGAGCTGCCCCCGCAACCGCACCCAAAGAAACCGAAGAGCGGCCGGCCGAAGAGGGAGCCGTTTCTGAAAGGCCCAATCCCGTTGGCGTGGTTGGCTCGCGCCCACGAAGCCGGCGGGGCCGCCTTGGCCGTCGGTCTGGTTCTCTGGTTCGTTCGCGGGGTCTCGGGGAAGGCTGGCCCCGTTCGGATCGGTGCATCGGTCCGAAAGCGGCTCGGAGTGTCCCCGGACCAAGGCCGGCGGGGTCTTCAGCTACTCGAAGGGGCCGGGCTCGTCTACCGGGTGAAAGGCGGTCGTGGTCGATGCGCGGTGGTGGAGCTGCGGAGTGATCGGCTAGCGGCCCTTCCAAGCCGAGGGGATGGGGCGGTTGCGCTCCATCGCCACCAAACGCTAGACCATTGAGCTAGAGCGATTCGCGCAGTCCCGGATATAGGATTTTTTGTGCTCTACCCCCGACCGATGCTCGCGCCCTCGATCGTCGATAGGTAAGATGCCCCCCGAACCGAAGGAAGTGGAACCATGTTTGAGCGAGAGAGGTTGAACATGTTGAGAATGTTGGCCGCCCCCAACCGGTTTGGAGCTTTCAACCTACAGGCCGAAGGAGGCGAAGACGTGAAAGCGTGGTACGGCCGGGTCGGTTTCGTAGTGGCCCTTTCCGCTGCGCTCCTCTGTGTCCGACATGCGGCGGCAATTACTCCCGACGACCTTCGGGCGGCAGCTCGTGAGAAGGATGCTGCAATTTCGAGCCTCAAAGAGCGGCTTGGAGATCTAGAGGCCAGTAGAAAAGTGGCGGCTCATTCTCGGCGAGTGGGAGAAGCAAAACGCATCGCTGCTGAAATCAAGTTGGCAAAAGTCGAACTGGAAGAGTGGACGGAACGGAATGTCGAAGACATGGCGGTCGAGCAAGTGCGGGAACGCGAGGCAGCCGAACGTGCCGCGAAAGCTGCGAAGGAAGAGAAAGAGCGGTCTGATGCTCTGATTAAAGTGCTGCCATCAATGGAGGAACTGGCTGAGTGTGGCCCTTTGGCAATTCACGACTGCCAACTGATCAAGAACTCCCTGACCGAATTGATCAGAGAACATGGCGCACTGTGGGTTACCCAGCAAGGGCTTCATACATCCGGCGGGCATCCCATACTTCGCGCCACAGTGGTCGCGACTACGGAAGTCCCCGTCGAAGCCTTTGAGATTCAAATCGAGGCCTTGGACACCTTCGGTGAGATAATTGCCAACAAAGGCGATGGCGGGCCAGGTTTTACGCAGCGGGTGACTCTCGATAAACCGCTGACCAAGGGCGAAATTGCAAGCGGCATCGACCGGCACTTCAGGGAGGGTTACGCCGCCACCCATTCCGCAAGGGTGTGGGTGTCGAAAGTTCGTCTCGCCGATGGCTCGATCTGGGAGCGATCGCGAGAACAAGCCGCAAAACAGCCACACGCGATTCGGGAATCGGCGAGGGTCGATGGGTGGACAAGACATGAATGTCGAGACAAAAGAGTCCCCAAGGTTGCTGGCCCGGGC